>CAJUGU010000153.1 GCA_910586105.1 uncultured Eubacteriales bacterium
GCAGGACGCCGCCCCGGCGAGGGGCGGGTGCAGGGCGGAGTCCGCCGCCGTCCGCGCAGGACGCCACCCCGGCGAGGGGCGGCAGTCAGGAGTAGTCTTCGAGCAGATGCGCGATCGCTTCTTCGTCTATCAGGTCGATTCCCTCCGCAAGCGCCTCCTGGTCTGCCCGGGGCAGGGAGGATACCTCGATGTCCGTGACCTCCATCGGGTAGCGCGCGTCCGCCCGGTAGATCGCAACGCGCCCGTCTATAATGCGGGCCGCATACTTTGCCCGCGGCTCCGTGACCGTGGCCGCCGCCGGCAGCGGCTCCGGTGGGTCGGCATGCAGATATCCGTAAGCTGCAAAGCCCGCCAGCAGCGCCGCTAACGGCGCCGCCAGCAGGAACCGGCGGCGGAATGTGTCAGATTGCGGCATAATATCGCCTCCTATGTTCGGTGTTATTAGGAGGTTTGACGGAAATTTGGAATTTATACATTTTGCCCATGATTTTATTTGGCTTTTTGGGCAAACTGTGATATAATAGCCGCGGACGGCTATTTTCATTCCGCTGTGGGAAGTTCCCCAAAAACAGCGGACGGATCCCGGGATCTTTCGTTTTCGTTCGCATTTCGCGAGGTTCCGGTGTGGAAACATTCCGGTTCTTTCGACGCCAAACGCGGTTTCGGACAATGCCCCCCGCCAACCCGCCGCTGCGGCGCGGAATGGCAGCGGGACGTATTTCTTCACGATCGCCGCGTTGGAATGGCCGTGGGCAGGGAGTATCAATGACCGGATTGCAAATTCCCTTGCCTGTGATACCACAGAGGCGTTTTCTGTACGTCCCCTACGGGACGTCTGCCTGTGTTGAAGGAGGCATCGAGCTTTGGCAACAACGAAGAAAAAACGCAGGAGAAGGAAGAAAAGATTCCATTTCTTCCGCACATTCCTGTTGCTGATCGTGTCCATTGTCCTCATCGGCATCCTGTGCGCAGTGTGCTGCGGCATGGCGTTTGCGTATTACGTGCGCGACTATATCCTGCCAAACGCAGATGTGCCGATCGACAACATTGGTCTCAATATGACCAGCATCATTTATGTGCAAAACCCTGACACCGGCGAATACTATGAGTACGAGACCATCTATGGCTCGGAAAATCGTACCTGGGCGGACTTCGAGGATATCCCGCAAGACCTCAAGGACGCGTTCGTAGCGATCGAGGATAAGGAGTTTTATACCCACAAGGGCGTTTACTGGAAACGTACCTTCGGCGCGGCCCTCGCCTGGATCACCGGTGACGACGACAGCTACGGCGGCTCGACAATCACGCAGCAGCTGATTAAAAACCTCAAGGACGAAAAAGAGGTTTCGGTCAAGCGCAAGCTGAATGAGATCTTCCGCGCGCTGGAACTGGAAAAGAAGGTCAACGACAAAAACCGTATCCTGGAACTGTACCTGAACACGATCTATTTCGGCAGTCAGGCTTACGGCGTCGGCGCCGCCGCGGACACCTACTTCGGCAAAGACCTCGATCAGCTGACTCTGGCCGAGTGCGCCCTGATCGCCGGCATCACCAACAACCCATCCCAGTATAATCCGCTGCTGCATCCGCAGTCGGCCCAGTCGCGCCAACGGGACATCCTCTGGGCCATGCGCGAACAGGAATTCATTACCGAAAGCGAGTACCGCGAGGCGCTCGCGCAGGAGCTGGTCTACAACACCAACAAGTCGGAAGACAAGAGCCCGACGTATTCCTGGTTCACGGAAACCGTCATCAACGAAGTCGAACAGGATCTCTGCGAACAGCTGGGTTATACCATGCCGCTCGCACAGACGGCGCTGACTTCGGGCGGCCTGCGGATCTATACGACCATGGACCCCAACATCCAGAACACGCTCGAACAGATGTATCTGGACGATTCCAACTTCCCGGACATCAGCAAAAACGGCAAAAAGCCGCAGAGCGCCATGGTCATTATGGACGTGGACGGCAATATCAAAGGCATCGTCGGCGCGCGCGGCGATAAAGAGGTCAACATGAGCTGGAACCACGCGACCATGTCGCACCGCCAGCCCGGTTCCTCGATCAAGCCGCTCTCGGTTTACGCCCCCGCGGTCGATCAGGGGCTCATCACGCCCGATTCCGTGCGCACCGATATGCCGGTCATGGTGCTCAACGACAGCCCGTATCCCCGCAACTATAACCGCATTTATTCCGGCCAGCGGACGATGAAATATGCGGTCATGCAGTCGCTGAACACCATCCCCGCAGAGCTGCTGGAAGAACTGACCTTCCAGACCTCGTTCGATTATATGACCGAACGTTTTGGCGTCGAGCTGGTCGAACGGATGGTTTCCGACAGCGGCGCCGTGAGCAGCGACCTTGGCTATGGCCCGCTGGGCATGGGCGGCTTGACCCGCGGCGTGACTGTCCGCGAGATGTGCGCGGCATACACCGTTTTTATGGACGGCAACTTTGCCGGTTCGCGCAGCTACCTCCGCATCGAAGACGACGACGGGAATATCGTCCTGGACAAAACGCCTGACCCGCAGCCGGCCTTTGACCGGGAAAGCACGGTGTACTATATGCGTACCCTGCTGGAAGGCGTCGTCAGCTCGGGCGGCAACGCGTCCTTTGTCGACGTCCCCGGTATGTCGGTAGCGGCAAAGACCGGTACCACCCAAAACGATTATGACCGGTATTTTGTCGGCTTCACGCCCTATTATGTCGGCGCGTGCTGGTTCGGCTATGAAACGCCCTCGTCGCTCGAAGGGATCAGCACCAGCCCGCCCGCGCTCATGTGGGAACGCGTCATGCAGGCGATCCATGAAGACCTGCCGCCGCGTTCGTTCGACGAATACAACGGTTATATCACCTCGTACTATTGCCTGGACAGCGGCCTGCTGGCGACGGAAGCCTGCCGTACCGACATTTCCGGCAACCGGACGGCGTCCGGGTCTTACTTCCCGGGGGATGAACCGGTGACCTACTGCAACCTGCATAAGACGATCACCGTCTGCGCCGAGACCGGGAAGGCCGCGACCGATTTCTGCCCGGAGACGAAAACCGTCTCCATGCTCGACCTGACGCGTCTGTTCCCTGTGTCGATCAGCGTGAGCGACCAATACCGCTGCTTCACCGGGGATAACCCGCCGATCGGGACCGGTATCGTCGTTTCCGGCGGCTCCGGGGAGAACTATTCGCAGGAATGCGACATCCACAACGAGTTTTTCGTCCCCGAAGGCGAAGGGGATGCGCCGGGCGCGACCGATCCCGGCGTGCAGTGGCCCGACATCTGGGGGAACGGCGACAACACGACCGGGACCGAACCGGGCGGCGTGACTGATCCGGATGAAAACGGTCCGCCCACAACGAATCCGGGCATAACGATCCCGGGGATCCCCTTCGATCCGAACGATCCGGAATACCAATAAGAACGCCTTGCAAGTATGAGAAAGCGTCCGGCTTTGCGCCGGGCGCTTTCCCTTTTGGGAGGGCTGCGGCGGGCGCGTCCGGCAGGGATCCTCATTTTTCAGCCTTGCAATCTGCCCGGAATCTGGTATAATAAAGGGACGATCATTCGTGTTTTCGGGAGGCGCAGCCCTTATGAAATATGGAAGGAACCAGATCTGCTGCTTTTCGGGGTACCGCCCCGAAAAGATGGATTGGGGCAGATGGCAGGACGCGCAGGCGGAAGGCGCCTTGGAGCGCGCGGTGCGCCGCGCCGCGTCGGCAGGCTGCGTCGTGTTCCTGACGGGCATGAGCCGCGGCTTTGACCTGTGGGGCGCGCAGACCGTGCTGGCCTTGCAGGAAGAGCTGGGACTGAAGCTGTGGTGCGCGGTGCCCTTTGCCGCGCAGGATGAACGCTGGGAGGACGGATGGCGGGAAATCTACCGCGAAGTGCTTTCCGGCGCGGAACGGACGTTTTGCCTGTCGGACGAATATACCCCGGATTGCTTTTACGATCGGAACCGGTTCCTGGTCGAAGGCTCCGGACGTATGATCTGCTGGTATGATGGGCAGTCGGGCGGCACATCCCATACGGTGCGGTTGGCGCGCCGGGCCGGACTGACGATCGATAATTTGGCCGACCGGCAGCTGTCGCTGTGGGGCGGTATTTGACAAAGGATCGGGCTTCCTATAACGGGGAGCCTTCGCCGGAAGCGGAAAATCGGGGAAGGGAGAACGGTTTTGAGGGGATTCAGACAGATATCGTTTTTCGTCAGGCAGTTAATGACACGGTATTTCAGCGATAACATCAACCAATCCGCAGCGGAGCTGTCCTACTTCCTGTTGTTTTCGATCTTCCCGCTGGTGATCTTCCTGAACTCGCTGCTGTCAGCGTTCCATGTGTCGATCGCGGGACTGTCGCCGGTGCTGGAATTCATGCCGCAGACCTTACAGATATTGATCACGCAATATTTTGCATATGTGGCAAGCATCCCCGCGGCAAGCCCCATGATCATTGGCAGCGTCCTGACGCTGTATTTCCTGTCGCGGGTCATCCGCTCGCTGATGCGGACCGTCAACCGGATCTTCCGGGTGGAGGTGCAGCGCGGCCCTGTCCGTGAGTTTGCGCTTTCGGTGCTGATCGCAGTCGGCTTCCTGATGTCAACGATCGGTTGCCTGGTCGTGGTCGTGATCGGGCGGGCGGTGCTCTGGCGGCTGCCGCGATGGCTGCCGTTCCTGACGAACGAGCTGCTCAGCAGCATCCATGAAACCGGGTACCCGCTCATGATCGCATTCCTGTTCCTGTACCTGCTTCTGTTCCATCGGGTCGTTCCCAACGTCCGCCTGAAATGGAGGGAGGCTGCGCCCGGGGCGTTGTTTTCCCTCAGCGCATGGATGCTTATTTCGCTGGTGTTTTCGTTTTACGTGGACAATCTGGGGAATTATTCGGTGCTGTACGGTTCGCTGGGCGCGATCATTGTCTTGATGCTGTGGCTGTATTTGACCAGCATCGTGATGCTGCTGGGCGCGCTGGTCAATCATATCCTGCTGGTGATGCGGTATCTGCGGAGCATCGGGGCGATGGTTTCCTACGACCGGCTGTGACCATGCCCGCGTCGGATCGGAACGGGATCCATTTTGTGGGAGCACAGGCGTGAACGGCGTGTCGGTCCGCCTGTTCCAAGATAACAGAATCAGATAACGAAAAATGTATGGAGGGCGAAAAGATGAAGGTTTTAGCGATTAACGGGAGCCCGCGCAAGGGCGGCAACGTAGCGCAGTGCCTGGATGTGATGGCAAAGGAGTTTGCGCGCGAAGGCATTGAGTTTGAAGCCGTGCAGCCGGGCGCAAAAGTACATCCGTGTATGGCATGCTATCACTGCCTGGACAACGGCACGCTGCGCTGTGTGCAGAAGGACGATGGCGTCAACGAGATCATCGAAAAATGCATCGCGGCGGACGGCATCCTGTTGGCGTCGCCCGTGTATCATGGCGGCATCGCAGGCGGGATGAAGTGCGTGCTGGATCGGCTGTTTTTAGCGGCGGGCTGCGGGGATAACCAGCTGCATCATAAGGTTGGCGCGGCGTTCTGCACGCTGCGGCGTTCGGGCGGCATGGAGACCTATCAGCAGCTGTTAGGCGTGATGGATGCAATGGAAATGGTGATCGTGACCTCGGATTATTGGGGCGCGGTACACGGCGCGGATCCGGGAGAAGTGCAGGGCGACGCCGAAGGCGTAGCCGTGGTTGCCAAGCTGGCGCGGAACATGTCCTGGATGCTCAAGGTGATCAACGCGGCCAAGGGCAAGATCGATCCGCCGGAGACGCACAAGCGTCCGTTCACGAATTTTATCCGCTGACCGGAGGCCGGCGCTTGCAGGCGTAAGGCTTTGCGCCTGCAAGCGGCAGGGCGCCGCCGCAGGGGAAGCCCTGCGCGCGGCGTTTTGAGGACGCGGCAGGGCGTATGTGATAGATGGCGTTTGGAGAGGGTGTTTTTCGGGTGAAGAAGGCAATTTATATCATCAATGGCACCGGCGGAGCGGGAAAAGATACGGTTTGTGAGATGGCGGCAAAGGTCTGCCGGGTGCGGAATGTTTCATCGATCGCGCCGATCGTGGAGATCGCGCGCTTTGCCGGCTGGGACGGCGTAAAGACGAAGGAAGCCCGCCGCCTGTTATCGCGCCTGAAAGCGGCGTTCACCGAATATAACGATTTGTCGCACCGATATTGTATGCAGCAGGCGGAGTCGTTTTTGGCGGGGGAGGAACAGTTGCTGTTCCTGCATGTGCGCGAGCCGGAGGAGATCGAACGGTTAAAAAAGGAGCTGGGGCCGATCTGTCGAACGTTGTTAGTGCGGCGTCCGGGGATCAGCGGGCAGCGGCTGGGGAACCGCTCCGACGACGAGGTGGAAGACTATCCCTATGACAGCATTTTGGAAAACGATACGGATCTGGAAGGGTTAGCGCGGAAGGTGGAAAAATTTTTTGCCGAATTCAAGGAATGAGGCTTGACAAAAACGGCATACTATGGTATTCTAATATGGCTGGCTGACGGAAAACAGTCAGACAAATCCGGGTGTAGCGCAGCTGGTAGCGTGCTTGACTGGGGGTCAAGAGGCCGCAGGTTCAAGTCCTGTCACTCGGACCATCTAAGGACGGTTATTCTGATACAACGAGTATCGGGATAACCGTCCTTAATTTTGCCCAAAAGCGCCGAAAATGGCCGCTTTATTAACACTTTTAAGAAAAGGCCCACCGCTGGCTGGATAAATTTCCAGACCAGCGGTGGGCCTTTTTGCATTTCTGGGGCTTTAGAGAGGGGGCTATCGTGGATTTATTGGTTATCGTGCTTTTATTGGAGCTATCGTTAAACCTCATACACAGAAAACATCCCTGGCCCCGCTGTAAAGCGCGAGGCCAGGGATGTTTTTAGCCCTCAATGGCAATCAGATTCTTCTGCTCCACCTGAACCACCTGGCTCACTTTGGAGATGAACAGACGCAGGATTCCGTCCTCAAACTTGGCATGGATGTCCTCCTGCTTGACCTTATCCCCCACATAGAAGCTGCGGCGGCAGGAGCCGATGAAACGCTCTCGGCGCAGATAACGCTCGTTCTGGACGCTGTCGTTGTGCGTCTGCTCTACGGTCGCGCTGATGCAGAGGTAGCCGTCCTTCAGTTCGGCGGCGAGGTTTTCCTTGTGGACGCCGGGCAGGTCGATGTCCAGCTCGTAACCCTCGTCGCTCTCCTTGATGTCTGTGTTCATCATGCCGCGCAGGGTATTTGCGGTGAACGCAGATTCGGCCAGCTCATCAAACATATTCTTTGCCATGAGGTAGGGGGTCAACATAAATCATTACTCCTTTCAAGTCTGCGGCTATCTCGCCGTGATGTTGTACCATTTTAGTTGACACCTCATACGCAAGGATTTGATGTGATGTTGTACCATTTTAGTTGACACCTCATACGCAAGGATTTGATGTATAA
>CAJUGU010000154.1 GCA_910586105.1 uncultured Eubacteriales bacterium
GCATGATAGCCTTCTTTTCCTGTGTGTTGAAGGTGTCAACTTTATTTATACCACATCATATTCTGCCAGAGCCTCAAAAAAACTCTTGATTCCAGCGGTTTGGGATGCTACGATTAAAATGGTTGTATTTCTGCTTGCAGACTACGGGAAGGATGGCGGTTTCATGGGATGGTGGACGCTGGAAAGGCGTATGCGGTTAAGCTTTTTAGGCATTGCTTTGACCTCGACCTTTTTTGCGCTGCTCTTTTATTCGATTGAGGTGAAGCGCAGCATCTCTCAGCAGCTGGCCGCTGACGGACAGCGCAACTTACAGCACGCCATGTCGCAGGTGGAATTGCAGACACTGCAAATATCCGATCTGTCAAACTGGATCTCGCACAATGAAGATATCCTCGCGTTGTTGGCCCGGCCTGCCGAGACGGCCAACGCGTATAATTTACAATTCCATAATGTTGTATCGGAGTTGGATCGGCAGCTTTCCTACCGCCCGGTCAGCCGGTATCTGCAATCCCTGTTCCTATGCGGCGCAAACGGGCTGGATATCCGAAACGGCAGTGAATCCGCGCTTGTCCCGGCGGAAACGGTGACGCGCCTTATTCAAAATACCGGCTATGATACCACGCACTGGGGCGGCCGCATTGAAAACACCGCGCTTTTTACGCAGGAGCGTTATGTGATCCCTTATTGCTGCCCTATCCGCGATAACGCGGGGGAACCGCTCGGCTGGGTGATCGCGCTTTTTTCCGAGGGTTTATTTTCCAGCCAGTATAACGGTCTTCTTCCCCGCTCCCCCGATCAGGCATGTCTGTACAATGGCCGGGGGGAACTTCTTTGCGGGACCGTTCCCGACCCGTCCCGGCGCGAGCTGCTGTTGTCCTGCGACTCCCCTTCCAACGGCTGGCGCATGGAATTGCGGCCCGCCGAAACCGCCGCCATGCAGCAGCGCCGCACTCTCATCAGCACCGCTTGTTTTTTCAGCGCGCTGCTGCTGGGACTGGCTTCGCTGGTGGGTCTGCAGCTTACCCGTATACTGACCGCGCCGATTGTACGCATCATTGCTTATGTGCATCAAATTTCCGCCGGACGTTTTGCTGCGCACCCACGCAGGCCGACCAAAACGGAGCTGGACGAATTGGAAAACAGCATTGCGGATATGGCGGACAGTATCCAGCGGCTCATGGCACAGGAACAGGAACGGCAGCAACTGGAAATCCGCGTGCTGCAAGCGCAAATGAATCCGCATTTCCTGTATAATACGTTGAATGTCATCCGTCTGATGGCGACGATGCAGGGGAAAAAGAGCATCAGCAGCATGATTGACGCGTTATCCCACATCCTGCACGCCAATCTGTCTTTACGCGCCTCTACCATACCGCTGGAACAAGAGCTTGCCCTGCTGGAAAGCTATATGTACATCCAGAACATCAGCCAGAAGGGCCGCCTGCAATGGCGGTTTGACGGCGTTCCGGCAGACCTGCGCTCCCAGCTGGTTCCCAAATTCCTGTTGCAGCCGCTCGTCGAAAACGCGATTACGCACGGCTTTTCGGACACGGCCGGCGGTTGTATCGAAATTACCGGTACGCGCGAGAAAGACCGACTGCTGTTAGCCGTACATGACAACGGCTGCGGGATCCCGCCGGAACGGCTCGCCGCGCTAAACGATGCGCTCAGGAACCCGCCCGGGGAGGATCATGCTGTCGGGGAGCCTTCATCACCATTTGAAATCTCCCAAGCCGTCCCCTCCCACGGCGTCGCCCTGCAAAATGTACAGCGAAGGATCCGCCTGCACTATGGGGAACGATATGGCCTGCAAATTGGCAGCCCGCAGAACGATGGCTGTACGGTTCGGATCTCCCTGCCCTACGCTGATCCCAAGGAGGAATTGATATGCAGCATGGAATCATAATCGCCGATGATGACGCGGTCATGCGGCTCGGCCTGAAAATGTTGGTTGATTGGGAGCAAACCAGCTTTCGGATCATCGGAGAAGCCGAAAACGGAAGGGAAGCGCTTGCCCTTTGCGAGCGTATGCGGCCGGAGATCCTGATCACGGATATGAAGATGCCCGTGATGGACGGTATCGCCTTGATCCGTGCGCTAAAAAAGAACGCAAACGCCCCTAAAATAATCGTATTAAGCAGTTATGATGAATTTGAGCTTGTGCGGGAAGCCATGCGGCTTGGCTCGGCGGACTATCTGCTGAAAATGGATCTGAACGCCGAGGTGCTCCTCCAAACGCTGCATTCCCTGTCCGATGCTGCAGAAGGTTCGCCGGTGCGGCTGACAGCCCTGCGCGCGCAGCTGGTAAAAAATATCATCAGTCGGTTTTTCCTGTCGGATGCCGACTTGCGGGCGCAGTTGGCTGCGGCGGAGGCCGGTTTTTTCGCACAGCCGGTCTGCTGCTTTGCCATTGAGGCGTGCGCTGCGCCGGAGGCCGGGCAAAACGAGGAGGAATACCGCACGATCTGTCTCTCGCTGATCAACATCACGGAGGAAATCGCCCGGGACAGCTTACAGGGCTTTTGCGCCGAAGGGTACACGGGGGAATTCTATTTGCTGGGCGCGCCCCTGAACCCGGATGCCGATACGGTATGCGGTATGTACCAGCTTGCCGGGCGGCTGCGGCAAATGCTGGAACAGTACCTGGATTTGCAGGCCACGATTGGCTTCAGCTGCGGAAACTGTACCGTGGACGGCTTGTATACCGCCTGCAAAGAAGCGCGCCTGGCGGGACGGGCGGCGCTGCGAAAGGGGCTTTCCTGCTTGCAGTATGACGCAAAGCTGTCCAGCGCCATGCCGGAGCCCTCCTCGCTCAGTGCCGAAGTGCGCCGGATGCAGCAGTATATCGCGCAGCATTTTGCCGAAGACGTTTCCCTGCCCGCGCTGGCCCAGCGGCTGGAACTATCGCCCGGCCATCTCAGCGCAATGATGAAAAAACAGCTGGGCCTCCCCTTTTCGGAATATGTGCTATATGTCCGGCTTGCGCACGCGCAGGAGCTTCTTTCCTCGACCAATCTCAAAATTTATGAGGTAGCCGAGAAAACCGGCTATCATGACCCGTTTTACTTCAGCAAGCTTTTCAAGCGCGCCTTCGGCGTATCGCCCGGGGATTACCGGCGGGGTGCAGCCCCCGGGAGGGATCGCTGATGAAAGTGCTGAAAATACTGCTGCTGTTGGCGCTGCTGGCGCTGTTCGCTGGCTGTGCTGGTTCGGAACCGCCTTCCGCCGAACCCCATCTGCTGCGGGTCGTTTTATGGGATTACGAGGTCACGCGGTACGACCGCCAGATCATCGAAGCGTTCGAGCGGGAGAACCCGGATATTACCGTCGAGGTCATCAGCTACCGCTCCGAGCGTTATACACACAGCCTGGAGACCCTTTTGGAAAGCGGCACACGGGTGGATGTTATCTATGCCAACCAAATGGCAATGCTCACCGAGCTTGCGCAAAACGGATGGGCTTTGCCGTTGGACGGCCTTGCGGCACGTGACGGTATGGATCTGTCACAATTCCCGTTTCTGGACACGCTGCGCGGAGCGGATGGAGCGCTGACAGCGCTTCCTTACCGTTTTGACAAATTCGTGCTCTATTATAACAAAGACCTGTTCGACCTTGCCGGGCTCCCGTATCCGGAGGACGGCATGACTTGGGACGCATTTTATCAGACCGCGGCACAGCTGCAGGCCGTTCTGGATACGGCCCACGAGAATGACCGGTACAGCCTGTTTTCCATTTATATGCCCACCCATTGGTCGGAGCTTCTGACCTCTGCGCCTTTTTCTGTGCGGAACCTGAATACAACGCAGCTGGAACAGGGGCTTGCCCTTTTGGTGCGTTTGCAACAGGAGGGGATCCTGATCCCACAGAGCACCAGCCGCGCACAGCGCGGCGTACAGCGGCAGTTTGAAAGCGGCGGCTACGGGATGTTTATCTGTGGCACCTGGCTGATGCATTATCTGGTCACCGATACCGAAAACGGCCTCTGTACCATGGATTGGAATATCGCCGGGTGCCCCCGCTGGGAAAGCGAGGAAAACGTCGAGGCAGCCTGGGTCACATCACTCTGCATTCATCCGGACTCTGCCGAAAGGGAGGCGGCATGGCGGTTCCTGCGATTTGTCTGTGGGAAAGAGGGCGCGAGGATCATGGCGCAAAATCTGATGCTGCCCGCCTGTTGGGACGCGGAAATCGAACATTTGCTGGAGGAACAGCGGATGCGCTATGGGTTGAACCTGCACTTTTCCGCCGCAATGTTCGCGCCGCCGCAGCCGGTCCTGTCGATCCGGGAAAGCGTCCTGCGCACACTTGTGATCGAGGAGATCGGGAAAGCGATCCTGGAGCTTGAAACGCCGCAGGAGTGTATCCGTCAAATCCAAACGATCCTTTCCTGATAATTCCGTATATCGTGGAATCATACAGCAAATCATGGATTCCTCCATTGCTTTCTCCATCCGCTTTATGGTATATTTTATGAAAACAAAGCAATAGCGGTTTTTGAAAAAGGAGGATTACCATGAACCAGTATGCAAAGCAATTTCTTGCGGCCGGATTGACAGCCCTGATGCTGTTTTCCGCGTCCGGCGCTGCTATCGCCGCGGACGACACCGATACGGCCTATAACCGCGCGCTGGATGCGCAGGAGGCCGCAGGTAAGATCTACATCTCGCTGCAAATCGGACGCTGGGACAACCAGACGGTTGAGGACATTCCCGGCAGCTACAGCGTATATGTGCCGGAAAATTTTGAATACTGCTCCCCCGCGGTACTCATCCTGACGCCCGACGGGATAACGTCCAAAGCCTGGCTGGACGGGGAAACCGGCAAAGCCTGGCAGGCAGCCGCGGACAGCAACGCCATTTCCCTTGTTGTAGCGGAGCCGGAAGGCGGCAGCTGGAACCTGGATGCCAGTGCATCCAAACGGGATGACGAAGCTTTCCTGCATGCGATTTACGGCAAGCTGACCGCAAAGTCGGATTCCAACCCCTCGGTTTTTGACTTAAACGAGCGGGCGCTTTATCTGGTTGGCTATGCGGAAGGCGGTACGGCTGCGAACAAAATGGCGATGAAGTGGCCGGCCCTGTTTGCCGGCGCGGCGGCGATCGGCGGCGAGGCGGTCCCCGCGGCAGTCGCAAAGCAGTTCGGCGACGAGATCAGCTATCCCTTTGCGGAAGCAACGGAGGCGGGCAGGGAGGACAATCAGCTGCCCAATCGGGAAATCCCTGTCCGTTTTTGGGAAATTTCATTGAATGGCGCCTCCCATCAGGCCGATATCGAATACTGGTGCAGCGTCAATGGACTGACCGGCGTTTCGGCAAGCACAAATGACTATGCGTCCGTCATGACCCGCCGGAACGGCCAGCAGGAGCTTCCGGAGCAGGTCTGGTATTCTGAAGAGGAGGTGGCCCCCGCCAGCCTGTATACGGATTTCCTTTCCCGCGTGCAGCGTTTCGTCGGCGATCCAGGCGGCTATCTGGAATGGACGGTTTCCCACACCAACGACGGAAGCCATGGCTTTTTCCTTTCAGAGGAGCGGGTTGACGGCCTCACAAGAAGATGGTATACTTATGTGCCGCAGTCCTATAACGGCAACAGCGATGTCCCGCTTGTCGTTGCCATGCACGGCTATTCCAGCGCAATCTCCGCCTTTACCGGCGATTCCCGGTGGCAGAATGTTGCGGACAAATACAATTTGATTGTCGTTTTCCCGCAAGCTTACGTCAACGACGCAGCCTATGGCGGCGGAAGCTGCATTCCGGTCCCGGTCTGGAATAATTATTCCACGGTTTACCACCACACAACCTATGATGATCCGGATGATGTCTCTTTCATCAAGCAGCTTGTCGATAAAACGAAAAGCAATTATAAAATTGATTCCTCCCGTGTGTATGCGACCGGGCATTCCAACGGCTCCGCGATGACCTGGATGCTGGCGCAAAACGCCCCAGAATACTTCACCGCGGTTGCGCCAATCGGTTTTAACTGGGGAAGCTATCCCGGCTATGAGCTTTCCGGCGGCACAGTCGATTACAGCGGCTGCGCGGAAAATACCTATGTGCTTCCCGTCTGGTGCATGACCGGCTCTTACGATGTCGGCGAGGCGACCGATTATTCCGCCGACACCAAAAATGGGAAAACGGTTTCCTACTGGCGGGCTATGAACGGTGCCGGCAGCGTGGCGCGCAAAACGACGGAAATACGCTCGACCCGCGCGCCCCATACGTACAACACGACGACTTATTCTGGCGAAAACGGCGCCCCGCTGGTGCGCTTCACGCAGATTTCCAACAACTGCCACTCCTATATGGAGGATATCGCGTTCATGGTTTGGGAAGATTTTTTCTCAAAATATACACGTGATACCGACGGCGTCCTTTATTATGACGGAAAAAGGGTTATGAAACAGACCGGAAAGCTTTCCGATTCCTTTGCGGACATTCAGGATCACCCGGCAAAGGAAAGCATCCAAACCGCGGTGGATGAGCTTGGCCTGTTGGCAGGCGTTACCGACACGGCGTTTCAGCCGGACGGCACCCTGACCCGCGCGATGTTCTTTGCGACGCTGTATCGCATGGATGTCAATGCGCAGGCAGTTTCCGCCGAAAGCCGTTTCCGCGACGTCCCGGACGGTGCTTACTATGTCAACGCGGTCAACTGGGCGGTCGAAAGCGGCATTGCATCCGGCACGGAAGGCGGCGGCTTCTCCCCGGATGGTGTGATCACCCGTGAGCAGATCGCGTTCATCCTGAAGAAATTTGCGGAGAATCAGGAAATTTCCACAGAAAGCTCCGTCGATTTGAGCCGCTTTACGGATGCGTCAAACGTCTCGGCTTATGCGGTTGACGCAATGCGCTGGGCTGTTGAAAAGAAAATCCTTGATGTCAACGGTTCCGAGCTTGCGCCTCGCGCTGCCGCAACCCGTGCGGAAATCGCAAAGATCCTGGTGAATCTCAGTAAAATTCTCACGCAGTCCTGACCTTTCCTGCATCGAGCGCCCTCTTGAAAACAAGTTGTTTCAAGGGGGCGCTTTTCAGCGTGTCCGGCGAGCGCACGCTCTAGATGGTGATGTGGTATAAATAAAGTTGACACCTTCAACACACGGGAAAAGAAGTCTATCATGA
>CAJUGU010000155.1 GCA_910586105.1 uncultured Eubacteriales bacterium
CGGGTGCAGGGCAGAGCCCTGCCGCCGTCCGCGCAGGACGCCTCCCCGGCGAGGGCGCGTCCCTTACCCAGCATGCCTCGGTTGGCGGTGTTGCTTGCGGTATTCCATTGGGCTGATGTTTTCCAGCCTGCGGAAGCTCTGCGAAAAATAGCTCAGCGACGAAAATCCAAGGATCTGCGCGATCTGGGACAGGCTGAGATCGGTTTCCGTGAGCAGGAAACGGCTTTCCTGGATCCGCCGCGAGATCAGATAGCTGATCGGCGAGGTGTTGAACGCCTGCCGGAAGGTGTGCGACAGGTAAAATTTGTTGATGTGCGCAAGCGCCGCCAGCTGGTCGAGCGTCAGGCTTTCCTTAAAATGATTGTCGATATACCGGCGCACCAGGTCGCATTCGCGCGTCGCGTGTACGGCTGCGGCAGTCGGTGACAGCGCGAAATCCTCCCGCCGGTGCAGCCGCAGCAGGATGATATCAAGCAGGCTGCGGCAGATCCGGTCACAGCCCGGCTTCTCCTCGCGGCTTTCCTGCCGAAGCATATGCAGGCAGCTGCCGACGCCATCGCCGCCCGAGGGCAGGTGCAGCAGCAGCCGTCCGCTGCGGTCGGCAAGGGTTTCGAACCCTTCCACACCCAATACGACATATTCCATCGGGCTCCCGTCCTGGCTGGTCTCGGCATGGGGTACGCCCGCGCTGACCACGACCAGATCGTTGATCGCCACCGGGAACCGTTCCTGCCGCACCTGAAAGACCCCGTGCCCCCCAGTGATGAAAAACAGCTCGGCGCAGCTGTGCGTGTGCAGGGTGGAATTCCACTCCTCGCTGTATTGGGCGCTGGCGACATAAAGCAGCCGCGCTCCGGTTTGAGGCTCCGGCTCGTCGGGAAGGATATAGCGGTGCGTGCTCATTTGGAAAATACCTCCTCGCAAGATTCTGAAACTCAGCCTCCGGGCGTTCCTGCTTCTATTATAAAGCAAAGTTGGGAATTGTGCAACTTCCGAAAAAGATTTTCTTTTTCGGAGCGGTTTTTGTTATAGTTTTCAGGGGAAATCAGACAATTCCCGTGTGTCGCTATCAAATATGTGCAAAATCCTGACGAAAAAAGGGCTTTGTTTGCTGCAAAATGCAAAAAACGCAAGATATCTAAAAAGGAAAGCAAGAATGGGATTGCCTTCGGCGCTGAGTCGTGTATACTTACTTTATAAGGTGCGGGGCCTTCCCCGCAGTTCACGGAATTGAGTTTATGATTGGAGGAAAATCAGGCAATGAAAAGAATACTGAGTTTGACCCTCGCGTTTTTGATGCTCCTTTCGCTGCTGGCAGGCTGCGGCGGCGCGCCGCAGGCCCCGGCCACCGACCAGCCCGCAAATACCCCGGATGCGGGTACGGACGGCGCGGACGCCCCGGAGGCACCGTCGATTCAGGTAGCGGCGCTGGCCTCCGGCTACATGGAAGCCTATCCCGATATGTGGAAGGAAGTTTGCGAGGCATTCACCGCGGAAACCGGCATTGAAGTCGACCTTATCACCGACAAGAGCCTGGAAAACGTGATCGGCCCCTCGATGCAGGGCGGCGATTATCCCGACGTGATCCATCTGGCCACCGGCCGTGAAGCCGGCCTGACCGAGCAGTTCATCAAGGATACCAACATCGCCGAGATCACCGACGTGCTCTCCATGACCGTACCGGGCGAAAGCGTTTCGGTCGGCGACAAGATCGCGGGCGGCTTCACCGACACCTCGCTCACCAACCCCTACGGCGACGGCAAGACCTACCTCGCGCCCATGTTCTATTCCCCCTGCGGCCTGTTCTACAACGCCGGGCTGTTCGAGGAAAAGGGCTGGACGGTCCCCACGACCTGGGACGAGATGTGGACGCTCGCCGAGACCGCTAAAGCGGAGGATATCTACCTCTTTACTTACCCGACCACCGGCTACTTTGACGCGTTCCTGTGGGCGTTGATGTATGCGGCGGGCGGCCCCGAGTTCTTCGACGCGGCGACCCATTACGAAGAAGGCATCTGGGATACCCCGGAAGCGCAGGCCTGCTTTGATATCATCGCCAAGCTGGCTTCCTACACCAATCCGGTCACGCCCGCCCAGGCGAACGACCAGGACTTCACCCAGAACCAGCAGCTGGTGCTCGACAACAAGGCGCTGTTCATGCCGAACGGCACCTGGATCGTCGGCGAAATGGCGGAAGCGCCCCGCGCGGACGGCTTCCAGTGGGGCATGACCGCCCTGCCCGCTGTCTCCGCGGGCGGCGACAGCTACAGCTACACCTGGTTCGAGCAGGCATGGATCCCGGCGGGCGCGGCGAACATCGACGCGGCCAAGCAGTTCCTCGCCTTCCTGTACAGCGACAAGGCGTGCGAGATCTTCGCCAAGGGCGGCGCGATCCAGCCCGTGCTCGGCATCGCGGACAGCCTTGAAGGCGACAACCAGATGTTCTACTCGATCTATGACAACGGCGCGAAGGCAGCGATGGGCGGCTTTGCGGCTTACGCTTCCGTCGCCGGCCTCGGCACGACCCGCGAGGTCTTCCTCGATCCGGTCAACGGCCTTGTCAACGGCACGCTCACAGTCGACCAGTGGATCGCCGATATCAAGGCGGCCAGCGACCTGATGCGCGAAAACCTGATGGAGTAACAACGGTTTTCTGACCGGTTGTCCGAAACGTAGCGACCGTTAAGTAGGCGGCGGCGAGTGTACCTGCTCGCCGCCGCCTTTTTATACCGGATCCCAAGACAGAAAGGAGTGCCCACCCATGCGCCCAAACCAAGGCCGCAGCCGGTTCATCTTCCTGTGCGTTGCACCGGCGACGATCCTGTTCTTCGTGTTCATGGCGCTGCCGACGCTGAACGTTTTCCGTATGTCCCTGTTCGAGCGCGGCGCGTATTCGCCGACCGAGACCTTTGTCGGCCTGCAAAATTTCAAAACCCTTTTCCGGGATACCAAGTTCATTTCCTCCATGCAGAACACGGTGCTGCTGATCGTCACGGTGACGATCGTCACCTTCTTTTTCGCGCTGCTTTTCGCGGGCATCCTGACCCGGGAAAAAATCGTCGGACAGGACTTTTTCCGGGTCGTGTTTTACATCCCGAACATCCTTTCGGTGGTCGTCATCGCAGGCATCTTTTCGGCCATATATAAGCCCGAAAACGGGATGCTGAACAGCATCCTCTCGATGTTTTCCGGCAAAACGGTCATGGTGCTCTGGAAGGACCAGCCGATGGTCGTCGTCAGCATCATCATTGCGATGGTCTGGCAGGCGATCGGCTATTATATGGTCATGTATATGGCGTCCATGTCCGCCGTCCCCGAAAGCCTTTACGAGAGCGCCGACCTCGACGGTGCGGGACGCGTCACCCAGTTTTTCCAGATCACGCTGCCGCTGATCTGGACCAACATCCGCACCACGCTGACCTTCTTCATCATCTCCACCATCAATATGGCGTTCCTGTTCGTCAAGGCGATGGTCGCGAAGGGCATGGCGGACGTCGGCCTGAGCTTTATGTACAACCAGAAGGACGCCGGGCTTTACGGCTATTCAATGGCCGCAGGCGTGGTGATCTTCCTGTTCTCCTTCCTGCTGTCGCTGCTGGTGAACCGCGTGACCAAGCGGGAGCCGATGGAAATGTGAGGGGAGGCCGGCTATGAAACCGAAAAACGGCATTTCGACCGATACGCTGTTCAAGATCTTCGTTTACGTCGCGTTGGCGACCCTCGCGGTGCTTATCATTGTACCGGTCGCGTGGGTGTTCCTCGCGTCCATCAAGCAGAACAGCGAATTCTATGGCAACCCGTGGGCGCTGCCCGCCGGGTTTTACTGGCAGAACTTCGTCGACGCGTGGAACGCCGCCAGCATGGGCAGCTATATGCTCAATTCGGTGCTCGTTACCGCGCTGGCGCTGGCGATCCTGCTGGTGGTGGCGCTGCCCGCAGCCTACTGCCTGTCCCGCTTCCGCTTCCGCGGGAGCAAACTGCTGAACACCTGCTTCATGGCGGGGCTGTTCATCAATGTGAACTACATCGTCGTGCCGATCTTCCTGATGCTGCGCGACTGGGACAGCTGGCTGAATTACTATTTTGGCAGCACGCTGCTGCTCAACAACCTGTTCGTGCTGGCGCTGGTTTACGCCTCGACCTCGCTGCCCTTTACGATCTACCTTCTGTCGGGTTATTTCGCGACCCTTCCCAGCGACTTCGAGGAGGCGGCCTATATCGACGGCGCGGGCTACGGTACGACGATGGTCCGCATCATTTTCCCGATGGCGCAGCCCTCGATCATTACAATCATCCTGTTCAACTTCCTGTCGTTCTGGAACGAATACATTATCTCCATGACCCTGATGAGCAGCGCGACCGGGCAGAAGACCCTTCCCGTGGGGCTGCTGAACCTGATGCAGGCGCAGCAGTCGTCGGCGCAGTACGGCATCCTGTACGCCGGTCTCGTGCTGGTGATGCTGCCGACGCTGATCCTGTATATCTGCGTGCAAAAGAAGCTGACGCAAGGCATGACCGTAGGCGGACTGAAAGGCTAAGGTGCTATGATGGAATTTTGGAATGAAAACCCGGGGCTGCGCATCGGCCTGATGCTGCTGACCTTTTTGGCCGGGCTCGGCCTTCTGTTTTACGGCTGGACCCTGACCGGAAAGCTCGGCGGGCTGGGGTTGATGCTGGTCGGCGTCGCCCTGCTGCTGAGCACGCTGTATCTTTACAACAAGCCCTTTGAGGATCCGAAGGGAAAACGCTGACGAAGGGGGTTTTTATGGAGCATCAAAATCGAGGCAGGGTAACGATCCCCACTGATCTGGACGTGGTGCCGGAAACACTGGAGCTGCTCCGGCGCTGGGGGGCGGACGCGATCCGCGACTGCGACGGTACCGATTACCCGGAAGCGCTCAAAAATACGGACGCGAAGGTCTACGCGACCTACTACACCACCCGCAAGGACAACGCCTGGGCGAAGGCCAACCCGGACGAGGTGCAGCAATGCTACCTCATGACCGGTTTTCATACCGCCGTGGAGGGGCCGCTTGCGATCCCGCTGATGCAGGGGGTCAGCCCGGAGCTGCTTCAGGTCAATACCCGCGACGACATCCGCCGCTGGTGGGAGGTGGTCGACCGCTCGACCGGCGAACCCCTCCCTCCGGACGGCTGGCGCTATGACGAGCCTTCCGGCTGCGTGGTGGTCGACCGTCCGGAGCCGTTCCACGACTATACGGTCAGCTTCCTGGCGTACCTGATCTGGGACCCCGTCCATATGTACAACGCTGTGACCAACGGCTGGGATGTGGAGCATCAGATCACATTCGACGTGCGCCAGCCGAAAACGCACCGCTACAGTCTGGAACGTCTGCGGAAATTCATTGCGGAACGCCACTACGTGGACGTGATCCGATACACGACCTTTTTCCACCAGTTCACGTTGGTGTTCGACGAGCTGCACCGGGAAAAATACGTCGACTGGTACGGGTATTCGGCGTCGGTCTCGCCCTATATCCTGGAACGGTTTGAAAAGGCGGTCGGATACCGTTTCCGTCCGGAATTCATCATCGATCAGGGGTACTATAACAACCAGTACCGCGTCCCCTCCCGTGAATATCTGGACTTTATGGCGTTCCAGCGCCGGGAGGTCGCGGCGCTCGCAAAGGAGTTCGTCGACACCACTCACGAGCTGGGGAAGGAAGCCATGATGTTCCTGGGCGACCACTGGATCGGGATGGAACCCTTTTTGGAGGAATTCGCTTCGATCGGACTGGATGCCGTCGTCGGCAGCGTGGGCAACGGCGCAACGCTGCGGCTGATCTCGGATATCCCGGGCGTGAAATATACCGAAGGGCGGTTTTTGCCCTATTTCTTCCCGGACACCTTCCACGAAGGCGGCGACCCCGTCCGTGAGGCAAAGGAAAACTGGGTGACCGCCCGCCGCGCGATCCTCCGCAAACCGATCGACCGGATCGGCTACGGCGGGTATTTAAAGCTGGCGTGCGAGTTCCCGGAATTTTTGGATTACGTCGAACAGGTGTGCAACGAATTCCGCCAGCTGTACGACAACATCGGCGGCGCGTCGCCCTACTGCGTGAAGACGGTCGCGGTGCTCAATTGCTGGGGCAAGGCGCGCTCATGGGGCTGCCATATGGTCCACCACGCGCTTTACCACAAGCAAAATTACTCCTACGCGGGCGTGATCGAAGCCCTCGCGGGCGCGCCCTTTGA
This sequence comes from uncultured Eubacteriales bacterium, assembly GCA_910586105.1. GTDB lineage: Bacteria > Bacillota > Clostridia > Oscillospirales > Butyricicoccaceae > QXXE01. The sequence goes on from CAJUGU010000155.1 coordinate 6,217, forward strand.
CGTGCGCTTCCTGAGCTTCGACGAGCTGCGGCAGGACCCCGGCGTGCTGGACGGCGTCGACGTGCTGCTGAACATCGGCGACGCGGACACGGCGCATACCGGCGGCGCGGTCTGGGAGGATCCTGCGGTCTCCGCTGCGGTCAAACGGTTCGTCAGCCGGGGCGGCGGGCTGATTGGCGTCGGCGAACCCTCCGGGCGCCAGTATCAGGGACGGTTTTTGCAGCTGTCCGGCGTGCTGGGCGTGGAGAAGGAGACTGGCATGACGCTGGGCTATGATAAATACAACTGGGAAGAGCACCGGGGGCATTTTATCCTGGCCGACTGCGCCGGGCCGGTGGATTTCGGCGAAGGCAAAAAAGGGATCTATGCGCTGGAAGGCGCGCAGGTGCTGGTACAGCGCGAACGGGAGGTACAGCTTGCCGTCCATGGGTTCGGCGCAGGGCGCGCGGTGTACCTTTCGGGCCTGCCGTATTCGTTCGAGAATGCGCGGCTGCTTTACCGCGCGATCCTCTGGAGCTCCCACAGTGAGGGCGATCTGCACCGGTGGTTTTCCGAAAACTACAACGTGGAGGTGCACGCCTATCTGGAAAGCGGTAAATTCTGCGTCGTGAATAACACGTATGAGCCGCAGCGCACGGTGATCTATCAAGGGCAAGGGGAGTCGTTCCCGCTTGCGCTGGAAGCAAACGAGATTCGTTGGTATCCGATCGAAACATGACCTCCCAAAGGTTTGCGGAGCCGTCCTATTTTCGGGGCGGCTCCGTTTCTTATGCATGCGAAGGGTAAACGCACGCGAGCCCGCGCCGCTGCAAGCATGAGATAAGCGGCGGTCGCCGGGGCGCTGCCCCTGGACCCCGGTCCTACGCGGACAGCGCCAAAGGGACTC
>CAJUGU010000156.1 GCA_910586105.1 uncultured Eubacteriales bacterium
CGTGCCTCGCCGCTTTTGCGTGCGGCCCTGCCCGCCACAACGACGGCGGGCAGGGCGGTATCGTGCGGCGGCAGGGGCGGCGCTTCTGCGGCGTGTGAAATGGCTGCGCCGGCAAACGGCCTTTTGCGGCGCTTTCGCCGAAGGGCCGGAAGGTGATGGACCCGCTGCGGGCTCGAAGCGGTTCGGACGGGTCTGGTGACATCCTTTGATAAAGGAGTGGATCGCATTGAAAAAGAAGATTCTGGTCGTTGAGGATGAGCGCACGATCGCGGATATCCTCGTATTTAATCTGGAACGGGAAGGGTATGAAGCGATTTCGGCGGGCGATGGTCCGGCGGGGCTGAAAATGGCGTTGGAGGACGCCCCCGACCTGATCCTGCTGGACGTTATGCTTCCCGAAATGGATGGGTTCGAGGTCTTGCGGCAGGTGCGCGCGCAGTCGCAGGTACCGGTCATTATGCTGACCGCCCGCGAGGAGGAATCGGACAAGGTCGACGCGCTCGAAATGGGGGCGGACGACTATATTACAAAGCCGTTTTCCATGCGCGAGCTGATGGCGCGGGTAAAAGCGAATATGCGCCGCACCGTTGCCGCCGGGACGGAAGCTCCCGCCGCTGCAAAGGAGGGCAAGCTGGTGATCAGCCCTGAGCAGAGCGCGGTCTATAAAAACGGCAAGCCGCTCGACCTGTCCGTGCGGGAATACGATATCCTCAGTTTCCTGTCCAAGACGCCCGGACGGGTCGTCACCCGGGAAGAGCTGATGGAAAAGGTCTGGGGTTACGAGTATTATGGCGACCTGCGCGCGGTCGATGTGGCGATCCGCCGCCTCCGCGAGAAGGTGGAGGACGAACCGGCGCAGCCCAAATATATTATGACAAAGCGCGGCATGGGATATTATTTCCCGGAGAAGCCATGAGCCCGCGCCCGCCTTTCCTGGGGCCTTTGGCGAAGCGCGGCGATTCACCGCCTGACGCCCCGCAGGGCCGGCAGGCGCGTCGGGAGGGGGAGGGTCCATGTTTCGCAGCCTGCATATGAAGCTGGTGCTGATCCTGGTGCTGCTGGTGGTTTCGGTCATGGCGGTGGTCGGCATCTTCCTGATCAACAGCGTCGGCATGTTTTATCTGGAAGATTTCCGCAGCCAGGTGCAGAGCACCCTCTGGACGCGTTCGGTGATGGACGCTATGGAAAACGCCGCCGCAAGCCCGGACGGCGCGGAAGCGCTGAAGAACGTGGTTTCCGCCTACGACACCCAGCTCGGGCTCGATCAGTACCGCAGCTTCAGCATCCTGGACGCGCAGGGCCGGTTCCTGACCGGTTCGATGGGCAACGCCGCCAGCGCCGAGCAGTTTTACCGCCGTCCGAACATCATTGCGGCGATGGCCGGGCAGGCGAGCTGCGCCGGGTCGGTGATCGACAGCTATATGGATTACGCGATCCCGGTGCTGGAGGGCGGCGCGGTAAAATTTATCGTGTATATCAACGACGACAAACAGGAGACCTCCGAGCTTTCCAGCCGCTTTTTTGCGATCGTCATGCAGGCGATGATGTTCGGGCTGGTGGTGGCGATCCTGCTGTCCTTCCTGCTCTCGAAAACGATCACCACGCCGCTGGAAAACATCACGCAAGGCGCAAAGCGCATTGCGGACGGCGATTTGGGCCAGCAGCTGCCGATCCAGTCCTCGGACGAGATCGGCGAGCTGACCAGCGCGTTCAACTATATGGCGCGCGCGCTGCACAACACCCTGAATGAGGTGCAGGGCGAACGCAACAAGCTGGAAACCATATTCCTGCATATGACTGACGGCGTCGCGGCGTTCACCTTCGACGGCAAACCGATCCATATGAACCCTGCGGCGGAAAGCTATCTGGGCGCGCGCTTCGAGGACAAAACGACGTTTGACGAGATGTTCAGCGATCTGTCGCTTCCGGACAAGGCGGAAAGCCGCCGGACGTATCTGCAATGCGAGATCGTGCGTTACGGGCGTATCCTGACCGTCACGCTGGCCCCCTATGGCTCGATCGACGGCGACGGCGGCGTGATGGCGGTTCTGCACGATATCACCGAGCAGCGCAAGCTGGACGACGCGCGGCGTGAATTTGTCGCGAACGTTTCGCATGAGCTGCGCACGCCGCTGACGAACATCCGGTCATATACCGAAACGCTGATCGACGCCGCCGGGGAACTGCCGCAGGAGACCGAGATCAAATTCCTCGGCGTGATCACGAGCGAAGCCGAACGGATGGCGCGTATCGTGACCGACCTGTTAACGCTGTCCAAGCTGGATTATAACCAGATGGACCTGCGGTTCACGCGGTTCTCGACCCACGCGATGCTGGAAGCGGTCTATAACGCGATGGTGCTGAACGCCAGCGAACAGGGGCACAGCTTCCAAATGGACGTCCCGAACCAGCTTCCGGATATGAACGGCGACCGGGAACGGCTGGAGCAGGTGATCGTCAACATCGTGTCGAATTCGATCAAGTACACGCCGCAAAACGGGCACATCCGCCTGTCGGCGAAGATGCGGGACGAACGCCGTCTCGAGATCGTGGTGGAGGACGACGGCATGGGTATCCCGAAGGACGACGTGCCGCGGCTGTTCGAGCGGTTCTACCGGGTGGACAAGGCGCGCTCCCGCGAGAAGGGCGGCACGGGCCTTGGGCTTGCGATCGCAAAAGAAATGGTGGAGGCGCACCGCGGCAGCATCCGGCTGGAAAGCGAGCTGGACAAGGGTACGAAGGTCACGATCCTGCTGCCCATCGACCTGCCGCTTGAGGACGCATGACCCGTCGTCGGAAGGGCTGGTTTGAATGAAACAACGATCGCTGAAAAACACGGCGCGAAATATCGCGCTCGTCATACTGACGTTGCTCATGGGCGTTATGACGCTGCTCAGCGGGATCTTTGCGATGGACAGCGAAGCGCTTTTGCGCGCCTTCCGGCAGTCGCTGGGGCATGCGGCGGCGGGCTATGAGATACGGTCGGGGGACAGCCCGGCGGCTTATCCGTCCGCAGTCGCGATGACCGGCGCGGACGGCCGGCTTTACGGCGCAGCCTATAATGAACGCGCGGTCGCGCAGCTGTTCGAGGCGACGCGCGAGCTGCTTGGCGGTGCGGTGAGCGCGGCGGGCGATTTCGAGCCGTTTTCCGAAGAAGGGCTGCGGCGGCTGCTGGCGGACGACACGCTTTGCTATTCCTATAACGGGGAGATTCTGGCGCCGGTGCTGGCGGCGTGGCTGGAAGGGCGTTGCGACAGCAGCCTGAATATCTCCATGCTGCTGCTGACGCGGGGCGGCGAGCTGGTGTTCCGCACGCGGGAGCAGGGATTGCTCCGGGCGGAGACGACGGTCGACCGGTCGGGTTGGACGCGCGTCGCCGAACAGCTGAACGCTTCGCCCTGCGCCTATGCGGGCGTATCGGACCGGGCGGTTTTCGGGCGGCTGGCGGCGGAGACGCTGCTGTTTGAAGAGGCCGGGATCAGCATGGAATGCCTGACGAGCGAGCCGCCCGCCTTCGGCGACCCGAACGCGGCGGACAGCCTGCAAACGCTGCTCGGCGCGTTCGGCTACAGCGTGTATGTCCGCAGCTATCAGGAGCGCGACGCGCAGGTTTATGTGGACAATGACAGCACGATGCGGGTCAGTGCGGATGGGCTGGTACGGTACACGGCGGCGCACCGCGAGGAGGAGCGGGAAACGCTCACGCTGACGGCGGCGGTCGAGCAGGCGCGGGGCATATTGGAGCAGGCGCAGTATTCGATCGGCGCGGGCACGCAGACCGAGCTGCTCGCGGCGCTGCCGCGAACGGGCGGCGGGCAGACGCTGCTGTTCGGGCTGGTGTTCGAGGGTGTGCCGGTAGTGACCGGCGAACCCTACGCGCAGTTTGAATTTGTCAACGGCCAGTTGGTCGGGGCAATGATCCGGCTGCGGCGGTACACGCTGACGGGGGAACGGCAATACATCCTTCCGGCGGCGCAGGCGGCGGCGGCTTCCCCGCGCGAGGGGCAGCGGCTGGGCATTGCTTATGTGGAACGGGAGGAAAACCGATTCACAGCGGAACGCTGCTTCACTTTTGTGCAGGAACAGGAAACGGACGACAGCCCCGCGTAAGCGGGGCTGCAAAGCCCGAGGGACGGCGGACGCTGAAGGAGCGTCAGCGGGCGTCCCCCAAATCGCTGAGGCGACGATTCAGCGATTTGGGGAGCATCCGAAGAAAATTGCGGCGACGAACAAACGGGAGGCGGAAAACGGCTGGCGTTTTCCGCCGTTTTGGGCACGAACAGCTGTAGCGTGGAAACCTTTCTTTTCTCGAGTCGCAGAAAAACAGGATCGTTTGCGCTGACGAACGGCGTGCCGAAGGCAAAAAAGAGATGCGAAGCATCTCGGGAGTCCAGAGGGCGTAGCCCTTTGGCGCTGCCCCGCGCAGGGGCCGGGGATCCAAGGGGCAGAGCCCCTTGGCGCGCCCCGCGCAGGGGCCGGGGATCCAAGGGGCAGAGCCTTTTGGGGAGAGCTTTCGCTTTTTTTGAGTATAATTTTCCAGAAGGAGGGTATCCTTATGCAGTGGGATAAAGTGAAGTCGATATTGCTGGCGATCCTGCTGGTCGTGGATAGCTTCCTGGCTTGGAACCTTTCTCAGAATTTCCTGGCCCGCAGCCAACGCGACCGCGAAACCTTCGCCAACGTCAAAGCGCTTGCCGGTCAGGAAGGAGTTACCTTCGCCCCTGGGTTTTCCATCCCCGCCGGCGGCTCCCTCCCCGCACTGGAAGCAGAACGCAGCATCCGCGCTGAGGAACAGGCCGCCGCCGCTCTGCTTGGCGAAGACCCGCTCCGCGAGGAAAATGAGGACGGCGCCACCCGCTACGCGAACGCCAGCGGCGAAAATATCCGCTTCTCCCGCGACGGCTCGATCGTGGCAAGGCTGAAAATCGATCGGATGCCGCAGGGCCGATCCGATGCCGTTCGCCTCGCCGAACAAAGGTTCGCCGGATTCCCCATGCACGGCGGCTTGCTTCAGGCCACCGACGAATCTGCCGTCCGCCTGACCGCTGAGATCGCCGGCGTCCCCCTGTTCGACCGCGAACTCGTTATCCGCTTTGAAGATGGCTGGGCCAACGTCTCCGGACGGTGGACGCTTGAATTGCCATATACCACGACTGGCGCAAGTATTTATTACGACGGCGCAGACGCTCTGCTCACCTACGCCTATCAGGCCGAAGCCGATACCGTCATCTACGATATGGCCCTCGGTTACCGGCTTGGGGAGGAGAACGCAGGCCGTATACCACTGGTTGTGTGCTGGCGTATCGTGACCGCGCGGGGCGACGAATTCCTCGATACGTCAAAAATGACAATCCTGCAGGGTGAAAATTCGTAAAGTTCTGTGAGGAAACCCCTTTGCAAAATGTGTATTGTATGTTAAAATGGTAACTGAACGGCTACAGGGCTTTCCCTGTGATACACAAATTTTACAAATCAGCATATTTTGAACATATAAAAGCCGGAGCTTTCCGGCCTTCCGCGCGGTGCGCCCGCCTGTTCGGAGCGCAGCGTGGGATGTTTTTTCCATAAAAAAGTACGGTAGATCGCCGTACCATCTTACTAAGGAGTAGGTAGGCTTGACGAAATATATCATCAACGGCGGAAACCGCCTCAACGGAGAGGTTTCCATCAGCGGCGCGAAAAATGCCGCTGTCGCGATTATCCCGGCGGCCCTTCTCGTAGACGGCCCGTGCCGCATCGAAAACGTCCCCAAAATTATTGACGTCACCCTTCAGTTAGAGATTTTGCGGGAGCTCGGCGCACAGATCCGGCTGCTGAACTCCACCACGGTAGAAGTCAACGGCGACTACATCGCCGAAGCAAAAGTACCCTACGAGCTGATGCGCAGGATCCGCGCTTCCTATTACCTCATCGGCGCGCTGCTCGGTAAATACCACCACGCCGAGGTCGCTATGCCCGGCGGCTGCAACTTCGGCGGCATCCGCCCGATCGACCAGCACATTAAGGGCTTCAAGGCGCTCGGCGCACAGGTCGAGATCCGCGAAGGCGGCTATATCCACGCCGACGCGCCCGACGGCCTGACCGGCGCGCACATCTACTTTGACGTGGTATCGGTCGGCGCGACCATTAACATCATGCTGGCCGCAGTGCTCGCCAAAGGCCAGACTATCCTGGAAAACTGCGCGAAGGAGCCGCACATCGTCGATCTGGCGAACTTCCTGAACTCCATGGGCGCGGACGTTAAGGGCGCGGGCACGGACGTGATCAAGATTCGCGGCGTCCGGCGGCTGCGCGGCGGCATGTATTCCATCATCCCGGATCAGATCGAAGCGGGAACGTACATGGCGGCGGTCGCCGCCTGCGGCGGGCAGGTTCTGATCAAGAACATCATCCCGAAGCATCTGGAATGCATCACGGCAAAGCTCAAGGAAATGGGCGTTGAGATCACGGAGTATGACGACTCGGTGCTGGTGACGCGCAGCGGCAAGCTGCGTAAGACCAACCTGAAAACACTGCCGTATCCGGGATTCCCGACCGACATGCAGCCGCAAATGACCACGGCGCTCTGTCTGGCGGACGGCACGAGCATCGTCACGGAAGGCGTATGGGACACCCGCTACCGCTACACGGAGGAACTGACCCGCATGGGCGCGAGTATCCATGTCGACGGCAAGATCGCGGTCATTCAGGGGGTATCGGAGCTGACGGCGGCGCCGATCCGGGCGTTTGACCTGCGTGCGGGCGCGGCCATGGTGATCGCGGGGCTTGCGGCAAAGGGCGTGACTCAGGTCGAGCAGGTGACGCTGATCGAACGCGGCTACGAAAATCTGGTAGAAAAATTTGTCGGCCTTGGCGCTGACATGTACCGGGCGGAGATCCCGGAGATCGAAACGGCCATGGGCGCTGCGCAGTAAGCGCCCTGGCCCTACGCGGGCGGCGGCCCTACGCGGGCAGCGGCCCTACGCGGGCAGCGGCCCTACGCGGGCAGCGGCCCTACGCGGGCAGCGGCCCTACGCGGGCAGCGGCCCTACGCGGGCAGCGG
>CAJUGU010000157.1 GCA_910586105.1 uncultured Eubacteriales bacterium
AGAGCCCTGCCGCCGTCCGCGCAGGACGCCACCCCGGCGAGGGGCGGTCAGCGACGGGTATGCATGTGCGCTGCGGCTTCGTTCCATTTGACCGTGTAACCGGCCCCATGGCTGCAAAATACGGAGTCCGGCGTGTGCGCGAGGTCGCGTTCCGGGTCGTAATTGCGGCGCTGCATGACTTCGGGTGTGTTGTGGCAGGGACGGAGGCCCGCCGGCCGTAAGGAAAGCGCGCCCCGTCCGTGCGTATAGGCCGCGAATTCCTGCGCATACGAAAGTACCTCGGAGAGCGGGACGACCGCACGGATCTGCATTCGGTCACCTTGCGCCGTCGGCGCGTCTGTTTCCGCAGACATACGCGACAGATCAGCCAGCAGGCGGCCCGCCTGCGTGGGTTCCACCGAGGCCGAGAGCTGCAAGCAAGGCTCCAAAAGCACGCTTTCCGCATGCATCAGCGCATGGCGGATCGCCCGGTAGGTCGCCTCCCGGAAGTCGCCGCCCTCCGTGTGCTTTTCATGCGCCCGCCCACAAAGCAATACCACCCGCACATCCGTCAGCGCCGAGCCCGTCAGCACGCCCCGATGGGTCCGCTCGAAAACATGCGTTTCGATCAGCCGCTGCCAGTTCAGCGCCAGCTCGTCCGTTGGGCATTCGCTCTCAAATTCCATGCCGCTGCCGCGCGGCAGCGGTTCCAGACGGAGACCGACCTCAGCATAATGCCGCAGCGGTTCAAAGTGCCCCCAGCCTTCCACCGGCGCCGCGACCGTTTCCTGATACAGCACCTCGGGCGGCTCGAAACGGACGTCTATGCCGAACCGCGCCCGCAGCGCTTCCGTCAGCACTTCCAACTGTACCTGCCCCATGATGCGAACCGTCAACTGGGATAACGCCTCGTCCCACTCGACCGAAAGCGCCGGGTCTTCATCCTCCAACATCCGGAACGCCGCAAGCGCTTCCTGCGGCGGGGCGCTGAAGACTGCCTTTGCCGAGAGCAGCGGGCGCAGCTCGCAGGCCGGAAGCGGCGGAGCCGTCCCAAGACCGTCGCCGATCGCGACCTCGGCCAGCCCCGAGACCGCGCAAAGCCGCCCCGCTTCAGCAAACGGCAGGTTCTCCGTTTTCGCGCCCCGCAGCAGCCGCAGCTCGCCCGCCTTCCCATTGCCGATCCGATCGCGCGGGCGCAGCGTCCCGGAAATTATCTTCAGCAATACCAGCCGCGAGCCGTCCGGCAGGCGGCGCACCCCGTAAGCCTGCGCCCCAAAGGGGGCCGAAGCATCATAATTTGTCGTGAGCAGCGTATCCAGACCGTTTAAGAGAGCCGGAACGCCCGCGCCTTCCCGCGCCGAGCCGCAAAAGACCGGGAACAACCGCCGCTCACGGAGCATTTTTTGCGCAGCATTCCGAAATTCCGGTTCCCGGAACCCCTGTTCCAGATACCGCTCCAAAAGCCCTTCGTCCCGCTCGGCAAGGGCTTCGGCGGCGGCTTCCAGCCCGCCCGTCAGGTCGACGCAGTCGCCCGAAAGCAGCCCGCGCGCCTCGGCAAGCGCCGCATCCGGCGCGGTGCGGTCGCATTTGTTGATGAATACGAAGGCCGGTACGCGCAGCGCTTCCAGTCTCTGCCAGATCGTTTCCGTATGCCCCTGCACGCCGTCCGCCGCGCTGACGACGACGATCGCCGCGTCAAGGATCGCGAGTTTGCGTTCCATCTCCGCCGCAAAATCGACATGCCCGGGCGTGTCCACAAGCTGGTAAACATACCCGCCGTGCGGGAATTCCGCCTGCCCGGAAAAGATCGTGATGCCGCGCGCCTGTTCCTGTGCGTCGGAGTCCAGGAACGCGCCGGTGTTTGCGCGCAGGCTGCCGCATTCGGTCAAAAGACGCTCGGAAAGCGTGGTCTTGCCTGCGTCGACGTGCGCCAGCACGCCTATCGTGCGATACATAAGGGGAACCCTCCTTGATTAAAAAATAGACGGGCGGAAGCCCGGAATTTCCGCGTGAGCCTTTCGGTTCCATGGAAAAGTGTGCCCCGCAGCTGCGGCGCTTCCGCGCAGCCGTTCGACCAGCGGTTTCACGCCGCCGTCAGCCCTGTGTCCCCGCGCGGATGGCCAACCGGATAAAATATTGCGAATCCCCGGGGACGGCCAGCCCATCCAGCAAAAGATCCTCGTAGAAGTCGCCGGAGAGCGCAATGCCGTGCGTTCCGGCATAGTCCAGAACCGCCGCATAGACTGGCGGCAGGTCTTCAAACCGTCCGCAGTGGCAGGCGGTCAGGTACCGCCCGGCCGGACGCGGCAGGGCGTCGGCCAGCGGGTTGTCAAAGAGCAGGTAAACCTGCGAATACGCATTTACCTGATAAGGGGAAGCGCCTGCAAACGGCAGCTGTGAGCCGATCCCGTAGGGGCTTTTGACCCCCTTGCGTGCGCTTTCCCGATACAACGCGGAAGCGGCGGCTGCGAAGGCGGCGGCGGCTTCCCCTGCTTTATGATCGGGCAGGGGGGCGCACAGCAAATGCTGTTCCGGGAGCTCCCGCAGCTCGATCGAGCCGGGCGTAAGCTCCCGCGCCTGTTCGAGCACGCCGGCTTTCTGGCGTACCCACCGGCGCATATTCCGCAGCCTGCGCAGGCGCTGCCCGATCAGACGGTCTTCCTCCCGGAGCAATTCGGCGAGCGCGTCCGGGCTGCGGCGTTCGAGATAAGCGCGGATCTCGCGGAGCGGCAGATCCAGCTCCCGCAGGAACAGGATCACGTCGAGCTCGTCGAGCTGCGCGAAGGTATAGAAGCGGTAGCCGTTTTCGAGCGTCGCTTCCGGGCGGAGCAGGCCGATCTCATCATAATGGAACAGGGTATGCTTGGTGACCCCGGCGATCCGGGCGAATTCGCCGGTCGTCAGATATCGTTTGCGGTCCATAAAAAAATTTCCAACTTTCCTATTGACTATCGGCTTACCCGATACCTTATGATAACATATGGACGCGAAAAAGAAAAGTGAAGGAGGAAGAAAAAATGTCTTATTCGATCGGGCAGGATTTCCGTTTCAGATCGCTTTTGCGGTTCACCCTGCCAACCATCGTGATGATGGTCTTTTTATCGCTGTATTCGATCGTCGACGGCGTCTTCATCGCGCGGTTCCTGGGCAGCAATTCGCTTTCGGCGCAAAATATCGTGTGGCCGATGGGCAGCCTGAACCTGGCGCTTGGCATCATGCTGGCAAGCGGCGGCAGCGCGATCGTCGCGCGCAAGCTGGGGGAAGGCAGACTGGAGGAAGCGCGGCAGGATTTCAGCTTCCTCGCGCTGGTGACGCTGCTGATCGGCCTTGCCGTCATGGCGGTCGGCACCGTCTTTCTGGAACCGATCTGCCGGGCGCTCGGCGCGACCGAGGTATTGCTGGAAGACGCCAAGACCTATCTTCAGGTCATGCTTTATTTCACGCCCGCGATGATGTTTCAGGCGCTGTTCCAGACCTTCTTCGTGACGGCGGGCCGTCCGGGGCTGGGGCTGGCGGCCACCATCCTTGGCGGCGTGACCAACGGCGTGATGGATTACCTGCTGATGGGCCCGCTGGGGCTTGGTATGGCGGGCGCAGCCGCGGCGAGCGGCTTGGGGCAATGCATCCCGACCGCGGCGGGGCTGGTCTATTTCGCGGCGGCGCGTGACGGGCTGCGCTTTGTCAGGCCGCGCTGCTCGTTCCGGATGCTGGGGGAATCGTGCTTCAATGGTTCCTCGGAGATGGTGATAAACCTGTCAAACGCGATCGTTACATTCCTGTTCAACATTATCCTGCTGGAAATCGCCGGGGAGGACGGCGTTGCCGCGATCACGGTCATTTTATATGCGCAGTTCCTGTTCAACGCCATCTTTTTCGGATTTTCGCAGGGGGTTGCGCCGGTGTTCAGCTTCAACCATGGCAGCCAGAACGAGGAACGCCTGCGGCGGATCTACCAGATCTGTATGCGGTTCATCCTGTCGGTTTCGGTCGCGATGCTGGCGGCGGCGCTGCTGCTGACGCCCGCCGTAGTCGGGGTATTCCTGACGGAAGGCAGCAACGCGTATTCGATCACGGTGCATGGGCTGTATGTATTTTCGTTCGGGTTCCTGTTCGCCGGGGTGAACATATTCGCGTCGTCGATGTTCACCGCGTTTTCCGATGGCAAACGCTCGGCGATCATATCGTTTGCGCGGACCTTCGGCTTTATCGTCGTGTGCGTGCTGACCCTGCCGTACCTGCTGGGGATTGATGGGGTATGGTTGTCCGTACCGGTCGCGGAAACCGCGTCGCTGTTCCTTTCGGCGTGGTTCCTGCGCAAATACCGGGGCGTATATCATTACGCATAAGCATCAAAAAGCACCGTGCCGGAAAAGGGCGCGGTGCTTTTCGTCTGGTATCGGTTGGCTGCGGCATCCGGGGAAGCGCCCGGCTTCACGTCTCGGGCGGGAGGGCGGGATCGAACGAAGCGGCGTACACTTCGCAGGGGAGCTTTTTACCGCTCAGCAGGACGTTGATCCGGGGGGCCGTCCCCGTCGAAATGCTGACCCAGTACAACGAATCACTGCGGCCTGTGCGTTCCAGTTCGAGCGTCATGGACGGCCCAAAGAGCCCCGAGGAATGTCCAAAGCTGGAATGCGGGGAGTCCCCGCCGCCGGGGACATAGATCAGCATGGAATACCCGCCATCCTCGCTGTCGGACGCGTATTGCAGCACGTAAGCATGATTGGCTTCTTCACGCGGCATGATCTCGAACAGCCAATCCTGAACGCCTTCCAGAGCGGCCTCGGAAGTTTGCCCTTCAAAGTATTCGTCGAAGGAGATCTGCCGCATACTGGCGGTACCGCCATGGGCAGTCCTGGCGAAGGATAGGCTCAGGAAGACGATCAGCAGCACCGGGACGGCTACGATCACGGCCAGCAGCTTCCACAAAGCCTTGTCCTGCCGCTGTACCGGAACGGCGGTATCGTCCGCCGCCGCCGGAAGGGGGGCGGCGCAGCGCGGGCAGGCGATCCAATCCGGCTCCGCGGGCGCGGAGCAGTTGGGGCAGACGCGGCGCAGTTTGACCCCGCAGCCGGGGCAGATGATGTAGTCCCGGGCGACGGCTGTGCCACAACGGGGGCATTCCAGATCGGAATGGTTCCCGCGCACCAGTAAATAAATGATGAACCCGATCAGCGACGGGGCGGCAACGGCAATGATCGTCCAAAGGGCGGCGTTCATCCGGCGGCGCCGGGCGTCGCGATAGACATAAACGCCGATCAGCGCGGGGATCACGAGGATGACCGCCAGCGCGAACGGGATCAAAAGGACGGCTCGGATCATAGCATAGACCTCCTGTTCTGGGTGAAGACGATGGCGATAACGCCGCTGCCCGCCGTCGATATGATGACTGAGCAGATGCACAGCAGAGCAGCCATGGGGAAGGCTTCCGCCGCGAGAAAGCCGCAGAATAGCAGCACGAACTGGCACAAAATGCCCGCGATTGCCAGCAGGACGGTCTGCCGCCGCTCCTGCCGTTTTTGGAGCGCTGCACGCAGCATATTTTCATGGATGGGCGGCGGATCGAACCGCTCAAAATCAAGATGGGGTTTCATCAGCGGGAGCCTCCTTTGTCCGGGCGCAGGCGCTGCGCCGTTTTTTAAAGCTCGATTTCATTGGCAAGCGCCTCCTTCAAGAGCCTGCGGGCTTTGTTCAAACGGGATTTTACCGTTCCGGCAGGGATGTTTAAAATGGCGGCCGTGGACGCGATATCCATATCACGGAAGTAAAACAATACGACCGCCAGCCGGAGCTTTTCCGGCAGCTGCCGCACCGCTTCATACAGCGTGCTATGGTCTTCCGGTTCCGGCGCGGGGACGGATTGTAAAAGCCGTTCCTGTTCGTCGCTGCTGGAAAAATGCAGCAGCGGGCTGCGGGCCATGCGCCGGAGCGTATTGCGGTAGGTGTTGACGCAAATTTTCGTCAGCCATGGCTCAAATGGCATGGAAGGGTCATATTGGGCGAAATGGCTGACCGCTTTGAGCCAGGTTTCCTGATACAGATCGTCCGCATCGAAGGGGTTGGCGCAAAGCGTCCGGCAAAATCCATACAACCGCCGTCCATATTGCCTGATATAAGGATCGATCAAATGCTCTGCGCCCCCTTTCAATAACAGATACACCGCAGCCCGCCGAAAGGTTCACTCGCCGCCGAAAAAATTTTGGCCGGGCATAGCCGTTCACCGATATGGACAAGACCGCAAAAATTAGGAAGCGGAGTTGCTGGCCATTTTGCTTTCCTATGCGCAGTGAGATTTCTCTTGACATGCGTAAGGCGGCGTGCTATGATTAAAATGCGAATATAAATAACGAATATTCGCAATATAAAATCGCAAAGAAGGAGGCGCAGCTATGCCGTCTAAGCCTGTTCTTTCAGATGCCGACAAAAAGGCAATCCGAAAGAAGCTGGGGGAACTGTGCGAGGAATGCTGGATTGCACATGGGTACAAAAAGACCAGCATTAAAAGTCTGTGCGATCATGCAGGCATCTCCATCGGCACATTCTACACGCTTTACCCCACAAAAGAGGATTTGTTCTCGGAAACCATTGAGCGCATCGAAAAGAGGCTGACCGAGAAAGTCCTTGCCATCAATAGGAGCAGCCAGACAAAGGAGGGGTTTGCCCAGTCCATGAAAGAACTGTTCCGGGAGTATGACAGCAAGCCGTTTTTGTATAACGTCAACACGCCGGATTTTCAGTCTTTTGTGACAAAACTCCCGGAAGAAACCATGCAAAAAATCAAGTTTGACAGCTTTGAGTTTTTCAAGCAGGCTGTCCAGGCCGCAAATCTCACTTTGAAGGTGGAACCGTCCCAGGCATATGGGATTTTGAGTGCGCTGCTGTCAACCATCAGCGCAAAAGAAACGCTGGCTGTGACCTGTGATTATTTCGCCGTCTTTGACCGTATGGCGGATATTCTTGTGAGCAGTATCTTTG
>CAJUGU010000158.1 GCA_910586105.1 uncultured Eubacteriales bacterium
CCTCGTCATAGCAGACGTCGGCCATGGGTTCGGAAAAGACGATGCGTTTGGCGGCGGCGTAAACGTCGCCGTCGATGCCCTCAACGTCGTAGCGGCAGAGGTAACGCACGCCGGTGAGGGCGGCGATGTCCAGCAGGCCGGACAGGTCGCGCAGCAGCTGGCGGGCTTCCACATCGAAGCCGGGGCGTTTTTCGGAATAACAACGTAATACTGGCATTCTTGATCTCCTTCAGACGATCGGTGGCGGGCGGAAGGCCCGCGCGAAATCGAGGTATTTTCCGGGGAATGTTTTTCCTAAGGATATTTTACCGTTTTCGCGGGGCGGTTTCAATCGCTAAGATTATCAAAAAGCCGATTGAATTTGCGGAAGAATCGTGTATAATTGTTATAAGAGCCGGCGCTCACCCGTCGGGACGGCGTGCGGAGCGCGCCCTGCTGATATACCCTCGAACGGGAATCTTGCCGTTTGCTTCGCCTGCGCGGCGGGCTCCGGGGCGCTGCCCCTGGACCCCGGTCCTGCGCGGACGGCGCCAAAGGGGCTCGTCCCTTTGGAATCCCTTTCCCGCCCGCGGGCGGGACCGGCGCGGACGAAGCCGCTTGCGCGTGCGTCTTCGTCCCGCCACAAGGACGGCGGGACGAAGTGGCAAAATTTTCTGAACGTGAGTTATAGAAAGGGGGAGCACGCGCCGTCCGGCGCACGCTCCCCATCTATCTGAAAAACAGCGGCGGTGCAACTACATTGGCCGCGGCGAACGCCCGCTGTATTTTCATCTTATGGGGCGGACGCGCCCTTGGCGCCTTGTCCCGGACGAAAAAATCGGCGGGCGGCCTGCCGGCCGGGCGAGGGGCGTTTGCGGCTCGGGAATCTGGTGAAATTCAGGAGGAACAAGTTATGAAGATCAAGCTGTCGCCGTCGATCCTGTCGGCGGACTTTGCGAACCTGTCGCGGGATGTCAAGACGGCGGTAGACGCGGGCGCGGAATACGTGCATGTGGACGTGATGGACGGGCATTTCGTACCGAACATCACGATTGGGGCGCCGGTGGTAAAGGCGCTGCGGAAGGAAACGGACGCGGTGCTGGACGTGCATCTGATGATTTCGGACCCGGACAAATACCTGGATGATTTCATCGCGGCGGGCTCGGACATTATCACGGTACATTACGAATCGAACGGCGACACGGCGGAGCAGCTGAAAAAGATCCGCGCGGCGGGAGTACGGGCGTCGGTGGTAATCAAGCCGAAGACGCCGGTGCGGGAGATCGTACCGCTGCTGCCCCTTTGCGACATGGTGCTGGTGATGACGGTCGAGCCGGGCTTTGGCGGGCAGGGGTTCATCCCGGAGTGCATGGAGAAGATCCGGGAGCTGCGGAAGGCGATCGCGGACGGGGGCTTTGCCTGCGAGCTGGAGATCGACGGCGGGGCGAAGCTGACGAACACGGCGGACATCGTCGCGGCGGGCGCGGATGTGATCGTAGCGGGGTCGGCGGTCTTTGGCGGCGACATAGCGGACAACGTCCGAAAATTCCATGAAGTTTTCGAGCGGGGCGCAGCCGCGGCGGCGTGGACCCAATAACGCTTTCCGCCGGAAGGCGGAAAAGCGCAGCCACTTGCTGAAAAAACGCATTGACGGCGCGCGGCCTCGCCCCTATAATGGCAACGTAAGATAAAGCGCGGCGCCAAAGGGACTCGTCCCTTTGGAATCCCATTTTCGCCTGCGGGCGGGTCTGTCGAAAAGGGCGGTTGCGCCGCGAGTAAAGGAGCCATTGCAAAAACCTGTCAGACATGGAGGAGGACGAACATGAAATATTCCGCGAAAAACCCGCTGCAACGGGGCTATAACCCCATGGTCAGCGCACAGGAAAACCCGGAAATGATGGGCATGGAGTTCGGCGTATACGCGATGCAGCCAGGAGACCGCGCCGTATTTGACGAGCCGCAGGAGGTCGTTTACGATCTGCTGTTCGGTGAAGTGACGTTCCGTTGGGGCGGCAAGCCGCGGACCGTCCGCCGCGCCGATTGCTTCCATGAGGATGCGATCGTGCTGCATGTGCCGCAGAATACCCATGTCGAGATCGAATGTCTTGGCGAGCCGACCGAAATTGCGATCGCCCGTACCGCGAACCCGCGTGCCTTCGAGCCGCGCCTGCTGCTGCCGGACGACTGCCTGTTCCGCCGGGAAGAGCGCGGGATCGGCGTGATGAACGGTATGGCGCGCCGGGATACCCGTACCTTTTTCGACCGCTCGAACTGCCCGGAAACCAATTTTTACATTGGCGAGGTCGTGCATGAGCCGGGGAAATGGTCGTCCTTCCCGTCGCATACCCACGTGGAGCCGGAGCTGTATTATTACAAGTTCCTGCCGGAAGACGGCTTCGGCCTTGCCGAATATGGGGACGACGCGTATAAAGTCCGCCACAACGACCTGATGGGGATGCCGGACGGCGTGACCCATGCGCAGGCATGCGTGCCGGGCTATGCCGAATTCTATCTTTGGTGCATCCGCCTGCGGGACGACGTGCCGTTCGCATCGCGGTTCACGCCGGAATACGAATGGGTGAACGATCCCGCCGCCCGCATTTTCCCCAACGAGCGGTAAACCGCAGCTGCGGAACGGATCTGGAAGGGCGAAAAAGGCCGGCCTGCGAAGTGGTTGCAGAGCTTCAAAAGAAGTCTGGCATATAGCGATCAGATCTTGTCAAAAGCCCGCCGGATGGCGGGCTTTTCTGTGCGCAAAATGCAGAAAACTGTGCCGTAAAGCCGCCTTTTTCTCCAAAATCACTTGTCATTCGCCGCGAGCTGTGTTAAAATACAAATATAATAACAAAAGGAGGGTATCTCCATGAATTTTCGGACGATTTTCCGCGCCGCCCTTTGTGCAATGGCGGTCAGCGTCGCGCTGCTTTGCGGCGCTTCGGCGCACGCGGCGCTCACGCCAGAAGCGGCGGCGGCTTATCAAGGCGTGATCAACGATTTAGCGGGGGAATACGGCAGCGCGCGCACCGCGCCCAGCGGCTCCCCGGTGGAAGGCATGCATATCGGCCTGACCTGCGCCTGCCTCGTCGATTTCGACGGCGATGGCACGCCGGAGCTCTACTGCGCCTACGGCATCCCGAATGAAAACCGGGTCTGCCAGGTGCTGTACGCCTACAACAACGGCCTGATCCGGCTGGATATCCCGGAGGCGGTCAGCAACTTCGGCACGGACGTTTCCCCCTCGACCCGGCTGTTCACCAGCGTCGGCAAGGCGTATCTGGTCGACGGGCAAGAGGTGATGAATGGAAACGAAGTCCGTTACCTGACCAAGCAGGGCGACCGGATGGCGTCGGCGTTCACCTACGTGAACGGCCTGCAAAACGGCCAGCAGGTGCGCCGGGTCAACAATCAGACGATGACGCCCGACGGCCTGACGCGCGCGCTGAATACCTTCACCCTGAACATGCGGATGACGGAATACAGCTATTGGAGCAACGGGGACGGGGAGGATCCGACCGCTACCATCCAGCCGACGCTGCGCGAGCTTCGCGCGCTGACGGTCACACAGGCCGCGCCCGCGACCGCTCATGTCAGCATCGGCGGCAAGCGCTATGATATCGCGGCGTACACCATCCGGGGCAACAATTATCTCAAGCTGCGCGACTTCGCCGCGGCCATGAGCGGTACCGCCACGCAGTTTGCGGTGGATTGGGATGTGGAGACCCGCAAGATCCGCATCGCCACCGGCCAGCGGTATGTCCGCACCGGCGGCGAGCTGGACGGCTCCCCAACGGAGGAGGCCGAGGCCGAGCGCTCGGCGGCGGCGCTGTTGCTGGACGGCAAAGCGCTATCCCCGACGGCGTATATTATTGAGCAGAACCATTATTACCGGCTGCGCGATCTGGCGGAGGCGCTCGACCTTGCGGTCGACTGGGAACCCCACTCCAAGACCGCGACGCTGACCCCGCGCTGACGCGGGACACAGGGACCGGCCCTTTCGGATCGTATTCCAGAGGACGCGGTCCCTGCGCTCTTTTTTCCGTCAAACGGACAGGAAATGACAGATGGAGGGATCAAACCATGACAGGATCGAACGTTTTGTATGAGCTCCCGGTCGGCGAGCTGCTTTGCCGGCTGGGAAGGCTGCCGCTGCCGCATGGGCTGCCGAAGCCCGCGCTTTGGCAGGGCGCGGAGCTGCCGGAGGCGTTTTGGAGCTATTACCAGTACCTTTACCCGGAGCGGGCGGAGCCGGGCGACGAAGATTTTGGCGGCTGCGAGGAGGACGGCGAAGACGCGTCCGCCGGAGGCTCGCGCTATTACCTTCAGGCGCTGGAAGATCCCGAGGACTGCTATACCTTCTTTGACGCGCTGAAATCGACGCTGGAAAGCGTGCAGGCGTATCATGCCGAGCTGGCGGACGCGGAAGCGCTGACCGACGCCGAACGCGAATGGGAAGCGGCCTATCCGGCTTATGCCGCCGCGATCGAGGAGGCGCTGCGCGGGGAGGATTTCCTGATCGTTGCCGGGGGGCGCGACTGGTACGCGGGGATCCGGATGCCGCAGCTGGGAATGCCCGACCCGCCGGTTTGGCTGTCGCGCCGGATGCTCCCCTCGAAGTGGGAAAAGCTGACCGAAACGTCGGCGGAACTGCTGACGATCCTGCTGATGGAGGAGCTTTCCGGCGGGGAGCGGGACGGCAGGCGTTACCATCGCAGCCGGGCGACGCCGGAGCTGCTGGCAACGCTGCCCGGCCCGCCTGCGGGCGAAGGGCCGTTCACCTGCTGGCTTGAGGAGCCGGGGTGCGCGCTTTTCCTGATGCGGGTGGACGGCGAGCTGCGCGGCCTGCGGATCGACCGGGAGCACAGCTTCCGCAGCGACGATTCGTGGCAGTCGGGCTATTTGCTGGATCACCATTTGAAAGGGCATCCCAGCCAGGAGCGGATGCAGATCGAGCCGTTCACGCTGGCGGGCTGCTGTAAGCTGCGGGGGCTTTGCGAGCTGGCGCTTTCCCTGCGCGGCGACGACAAACCGCTGGCGACGCTCGAACCGTTCGAGTTCCCGGACGGCGTCCGCGAGTTTACCCGTATGGACGCTATGCTTGGCGATATCAGCGCGCTGGCGGCGTGTACCCGCCTGAAGGAACTGCGCATCCCGCGCAACCGGATCGTTGACCTTTCGCCGCTGCGGGGGCTGGTGAACCTGCGCGACCTGTGCCTTGCGGACAACCGAATCCATTCGCTGGAGCCGCTGGCGGGGCTGACCGCGCTGGGCTATCTGGATTTGTCAGGCAACCCAATCGGTACCGCCGAATTGGAGCATTTGCGCAAACTGAAACGGCTGAAATCGCTGCTGCTGAACGATACCCTTGTGGACGACCTGTCGGCGCTGCAAGGCTTCCGCGGCTACAGCCTGGAGCTGACCGGATTGCCGGTGCTGAAAAATGCGGAGATACTGAAAACGCGCACGCGCCTGCAAAGCCTGCGACTTGATCTGGAAACCGAGCGGGCGCAGCATATCGGCGAACTGGTGCCGTGGCTGGATATCCGGGTCGAACACAACGGCGTGGTGCAGCTGACGAGCAAAGCGTATTATGAATAACGCGGCGGAGAATGGAAAAATGCGGCGGGCAGTCCGCGGTTTTGCCCGCCGGTTGGATCGAAATCGTCAGGGTGGTTGCGACGCGCCGAGCCTGCCCGGCGCGCCGCCGTGACTCCGAATGAAATCTTACAGAAGTAGGAAAAACGGCGCGCGGCTCTTGCGGACTGCTGTAAAAGGTGGTAAAATAAAGAAAAGGCTCCGTGGTGAGCCGTACTTGGGACAGGAGGGAGTTCCTATGAACATCAGGCAGGTATTAAGGCCGGGCTTACAGCAGCAGGTTGCCGCCGCTGAGCGTATGCCGCAGAAGAAAAGCGCGCCGACGATCGCGGGCCGCGCCGACCGGACATCGTGGTCAAAGCAGGCGTTGGATTTTATCCGGGAGCAGAACCGCCTTGCGTGGCAGGATCCATCGGAGGACAAGAAAAAGGATCCGAATCTCAAGCGGCTGGAAAACGATCTGAAAACGCAAGACAAATGCATGAAGATCTTCATGCGGATCTCGAAAGGGGATATCGTGCCGCCGGAGGATCTGAACTATCTCGCGAACACGGATCCAATGGCGTTTATGCTGGCAATGGCGCAGCGGAAGGAGAAGCCGGACCCGAAGAAATGGAAGAGCGTGCTGGACGACGAGGATCGCGAGGGAGCGGCAGAGGATTCATCGGATGCCGCGGGCGAGACCGGAGGCGACGGCGGCGAAGCGGTCGCAGCGGCGGCAGGATCGGCGGGCGCGGGTTCGTCCGGGATGGGCGCTTCCGGCGGCGGAGGCGGTTCCGCAGGCGGGGACTCCGGCGGGCTGTAACGGCGATCGACCGGCAAGATAAAAAGAGGGCGCGGGATCCCGCGCCCTGTTTTTTTTCGGTTGTTGGTATGTTGTTGGTATGGAGAAGGCGTGTCGCATGAAGGAAGTTTTTCGCAGGAGCGATCCTGCCGCCGGATGAGATCGCCGCGCCCGCCGTCGTTTTGGCGGGCGTGGCTGAACGGGTGAACGGTTGAAGATACTTGCGTTTGCCGCCGTTAGGAAACCGCCCAGCCCGCCGTCGTTGTGGCGGGCTGGGCAGCATGTATGAGCGGTACAAGACACTTGTGTTTTCCGACGCAGAAAACCGCTCTGCCCGCCGTCGTTGTGGCGGGCAGAGCAGCAGGCATAAGCGGTTGTGTACGCACCCGTTCCCCGCCGCAGCGGAAATGAAGTTTTTACTC
>CAJUGU010000159.1 GCA_910586105.1 uncultured Eubacteriales bacterium
GCGGGGCGGGTGGTTATTTGCGGCAATATTTTCTGAACGCAGGTATATCATACCAGCCGCAGCGCGGCGGCGTATAGCAAAATGGTGCGTTTTTTTCGGAGGATATTGCCATATCCCGCGGCAGGGAGCGCGCCGTGGAAGGCGCGGGCAAGATATTCCCAATTCCGCGCACGATCTTCCTATACGCGAGACGCGGCGGCGGTTTATAATGGAAGCAAAAAGGGGAGGGGTCAAAAGGATGTGTAAGGTCACGATCCGGTCGGGTGGACGTTCGCAGGACGTTCCTGCCCGGGCCGGGCAGCGTCTGGGGGATGTGCTCCGCGCGCACGTCCCGTCGTTCGCGATGCCCTGCGCGGGCAACCACACCTGCGGGAAATGCAAAGTCGAGGTGCGCGGGAGCGCGTCCGCGCCGGAGGAGGAAGAGCTGCGGCTGCTTTCGGCGACCGAGCGCGCCGCCGGGGTACGGCTCGCGTGCAGCTGCCGTATTGATGGCGATATGACGGTCACGCTCCGCGAAGCGGGCGCGTCCACGATCGTTTCCTGGTATGAAACGCCTGCGGTCGAGCGCCGTGGGGAGGGGCGCGGCTTTGCCGTGGATATCGGCACGACGACGGTCGCGCTCCAGCTGATCGACCTTGCGACCGGCAGGGTGCTTGCGGAACGGCTCGCCGAAAACGAGCAGCGCGGCTGGGGCGCGGACGTGATCTCACGGATCGAAGCCTGCCAAAAGGAAGGCGTTCAGGCGCTCTCCGAACGGATCGCGCGCCAGCTGGAAGCGTTGGCGGCGGAATGCCTGCGCGAGGCCGGGGACGGACCGGTTGCCGGATCGGTCGTCACCGGCAACGCCACGATGCTGCATCTTTACGAAGGGCTCGACCCGTCTTCGCTGGCGGTCGCGCCGTTTGCGGTACAGTCGTATTTTGGATGCGGGAGCCGACGCACGCTGGCGGGCGCGCCGGTCTATCTGCCGCGGTGCGTGGGTGCGTATGTCGGCGCGGATATCGTGTGCGCGGCGCTGGCGGCGGACCTGCTGGGCGGCGGCGTGCAGCTGCTGGCGGATATCGGTACGAACGGCGAAATGGCGCTCGCGCGGGACGGGAAGCTGCTGTGCTGTTCGACGGCGGCGGGGCCCGCTTTTGAAGGCGCGGGGCTGAGCTGCGGGATGCCTGCCGCGCCGGGAGCCGTCCGGTCGGTGAAGCAGGACGGCGAAGCGCTCCGTTGGGAGACGGTCGGCGGCGCGCCGGCCGCAGGCGTCTGCGGTTCGGGGATTCTGGACGCGCTCGCGGTAATGCTGGAAACCGGGGCGATGGACGACTCCGGCTATCTGGAAGAGGACTGGCGGATCGGCGACAGCGGTATTACGGTCACCCAAAAGGACGTGCGGCAGATCCAGCTGGCAAAATCGGCGATCTGCGCGGGCGTGCTGACGCTGCTGGAAGCAGAAGCCCTGCCTGCCGCCGCCGTGCAGCGGTTCGCGATCGCGGGCGGTTTCGGCAGTACGATGGATTTGGATTCCGCGAAAACGATCGGGCTGTATCCGGCAGACCTCCGGGAGCGCGCGGTCTTCATCGGCAACGGCGCGCTCGGCGGCGCATACATGCTGCTGATGGACCGCACGCTTCGCGCGGCAAGCGAACGGATCGCCCAGGAGGCGGTTGAGCTGCCGCTTTCCGCGAATGCAGGTTTTATGGAGCGCTACGTCGACTGCATGTCGTTCGAGACATTTTGAGGGGCAACGCGCGAGCCGCCGGAAGCATAAAGGCTCCCGGCGGCTCTTTTGGCATGGTTTATCCGAGCGGCAGGTTGCGGAATTTTCGCGGCGAGAGCCCGACTCGCCGGGTGAATGCCGCCGTAAAGCTGGTCTCCACCTGATACCCGACTTCGTTCGAGATCACATGGATCGGTAGGTCGGTGTTTTTAAGCAGGTATCGCGCCCGGTTGATCCGGATCTGAACGACATATTCATGCGGGGAAACGTTGAGTTCGGCGCGGAACAGCCGGATCAGATGCGTGTCGCTGACCTGCACGCGGGCGGCGAGACGCTTGACGCTCAGGTTTTCGCGCAGATGGGCATGGATGAAATGGACCGTTTGCTGCACAATGCCGGTCATATCGGGCGGGCCCAGCGCAAAGGCCGACTGCGACGCGCAGATCAGGCCGCACAGGACGTTGTAAATCAGCATCGATTGCTCCGCTTCATCGATTGTCTGCCGGGTCGAATACTGGGTCACGAGCTGCCGGATCGCAGCCTCGGGCTTGGGGTCGGCCTGGGGATGATGGAGGATCCCGCCATGGAGGTGGGTCAGGTGTTCGCACAGCTCGAAGCAGTTTTGCCCCGCGACATGGAGCCAGTAAAAATCCACGTATTTTTTGGTCATGTAATATTGGGGCCGGGAACCGTCCAGGAGCAGGATGTCGCTTTCGGTCGCGGTGTAGGTCTTGCCGTCATAGGTCATTTCCAACGCGCCTTTTTCGATCATAATGATCAGCAGGCTGTCCATATACTCGCGGCGGATCTGATACCCCTGCTCGCAAAAATAATGGCCGCAGCAGTTGACAAAATACAGCAGGCGCTGCGCCGTTGCGCTGATCGAATTAAAATAGACCTCGGATCCGGGCAGTACGCCGGTTTCATTTTGTCGAAGCATATCGTCGCCCCCCTTGTCAAAATATTGGTATGTTTTATGATACCATACGCCAGCTTCCAGGTTTTGAGCAAAAAATGAATCGTCCCCTGAAAAGCGGTATCATGAAAGTGCCGGAACGATCATAACGGTAAAGGGATGGCCCGCATGAAACCATTATACCAGAGGGATACTGTCATTGACAAGCTGTGGAAGATGATTTCGCCTTTCTTTTCAGGGGACGGTGGCCGCGCTGTCCTTTCGCCGCCATGCTGCGTCGCTTCTCCGGGAAATCTGTCAGGATCCCTGCGGAAAATTGACTTTGCCTGACAAAGAAAGCCCTCGCGCATCCGCCATCTCAACTTATGGATACAGGTTCTGGCATTCTTTTTTCTCCGATGTGTAAAAAGTATTACGCCGACAGGCAGGAGGATAGCAAATATGAGCAGCGGAATAGGAAAGCGCCGATGTGGAAGAGGCTGGACACAAGCGACGGATGCAGAAAAGGCGGGACGGTTTTTTATTCCGTCCCGCCTGAATTGTCAAAGTTATAAGGGTTACTTTTTCGTGGTTTTATCCACGGAAACCACGCCCGGCAGCTGCGCAGGCTGCGTGTCGGCCACTTCCAGCGTCAGGGTCGTGAATGCTTCCTTCTCCAACACCTTGGGGCCCTGGAGACATCAAAAATTAAGCCCAAAGAAGGTAAACGGCCCGGTATAAGCCTTGAGCTGTTCGCGGATCTCCGGTTTATAGGTTTTTGTCGAGACTGTCAGCTCAAGGATCGGATGGTAAACCGCCAACAGCATGGTCGGGATCAGGCGCAGCGCGCCCTTTGGCCCGAAGAAATCCGAGATACTGAACGTGCCGGATTCATATTTTCTACGTCGCGCAGCGACCATAACCCTGCCCCCGCTGATTATTCACATACAAGCCCTTTTTCATAAAAAGCAGGGGGCGGAACCCCGCCCCCTGAAACATAGGGATTACGCGATTGATTTCAGAACGTATCCGTTCCGCTCCCCGATTACTGGAGCAGCTGGAGCACGCCCTGCGGAACCTGATTGGCCTGCGCCAACATCGCCTGCGCAGACTGCACAAGGATGTTGTTCTTGGTGTAAGCCATCATTTCCTCTGCGATATCGGTGTCGCGAATATTGGATTCCGCGTCAGTGATATTCTCACGCATTACGGACAAGTTGTTAGCCGTATGGTCAAGACGGTTGCTGATCGCGCCGAGATCGCCGCGAACACCCGAAACATAATTGATCGCATTGCGGATCACATCGATCGCTGCCTGTGCGCCTTCCTGTGAGCCGATGTTAAGGCTATCGATCCCCATTGCTGTAGTGTGCATATCGCTCAAGTTGACACGGAGCTGATTATAGCTATCAGAAGTATCGCCGATTTGGAGTGTCAGATTATTTGCGAATGTAACGCTGGGCGTAGAAATAACCCCATCGCCATCCGGAAGAGACTTCAGCGACACCGTACCATCAGCAGCCACATCAGCAACGCCGCCCTTTACCACAGCTGCGAATGCATCGCCTAAGCTCTTAGATGTGGCGTTCTTAAAATCGTCAACATGAATGGCGATCGCATCCGAAGAGGAAGCCTTGCCGCCCTTGCTGACAAACTCATAAGTGTTGCCGTTAAACTTAAGCGTAGCGCCTTCGCTTACAGCCTTCGGATCGAACTGGAACTTCGCGGTCGTAATTTCATCGCCGTAGGGGAATGTAACATCAATCGCCGCAACATTGCTGCCCTTGTCAATCGTGTTGATTGTAACCGTGTTACCCTGCATCGTTACCGCAAACTTTGCATCATCGCCAGTACCGTCTTCCTTTGTGACAGCATCTGCCACGGCTTGTGCAATAGAAGCGGTAGAAGCATTCGCGATATCGTCGATTACAACCGCTATATTCCGACGGTCGGTTACATTACGGGCGTCGCTGACAATTTCGTAGGTGTTGTCGCCAATCTGAATTGCAGTCCCATAAGGTGTGCTCTTATCGAACGAAATACTTGCAGACGCAGACTGCTGAGCCGTAGCCGCTTCTGCGGTATAAACCGACTCTGCCGCCGGCATTGCCTTTACAGAAATGGATGTGATATCGCCGGTAACACCCTTAACGCCTTCAGCGCCAGCCTTAGTAGATTCAATAGTCAATGCACCAGATGAGGCGGAGACTTTAAAATCATGTGTAGAGGCAGTGGCAGTATTTGTGCCAAAGATTTTATCCACATCCACCTTCTGCCCATCAACATCGACTTTCACCTTACCGGCTTCGCCTCTGGCATTTGCGCCGGTAGTCAATGCAGTGACGATGTTTGTCATGGTTGCATCATACGAAGCCCCAATCGCAAAGTCTTCACCAGCTACCAGATTTACAGAAAACTCCTGTCCATCTGAAAGTTTGCCACTGATTTTGAACACATCGCCTGCCGAGAAATTACCCGCATTCGCATCTTTTGCAACTACATGATTTTCAGCCACAGCTGCGGTAGAAGCCCCCGCAGTTTTTGGATTTTGCGAAGCTACGGTACTAATCGTTACTCCATCTCTTTTCAGCTCCATATTGGTGGCTTCATGTAAGCCGCCATTAATCGCTTCAAAGAACAGCCCGCCATCGTTTGCGGTAGTACCGTCAGAGCCTTTCATATTTGCGGTAATATTAAACAAATCAGAGACTTTGATTTTGCTCTCATCAATGCCGGTACCAGCAATATCATCAAAAGTCGCATTTTTCAACTTCTCAACAACGTTTGTAGTCAAAGTAGAAACTTTGCCATCCGTGCCAAGCATATCTGCTGTGATTTCAATGGTAGTGGTAAGATCTTCGCCGTTAGCACCTTTGAGATTGAATGTCAGTTTATCACCAACCTGAACATTTACACCATTGACAGACGTTGCAGTGCCATCTGCTGAGAAGAGACCATCCCAACCGCCTTCAAAGTTTACTGTGCCAGCCACACCGGCAGTAGGCGTGTCAGAACCAAGTTTAACGGTCGCATCCGTACTCTTAATGCTGGTGATCTTAGCCGCATTTTCGGTGCCCTCAGTTTTAGCGGTCAGAGTGACCTTGGAACCTTCGACACTCACGTCGAAGCCAGCGGCAATATTGCCGTTCATTTCCAGTGCTTGCTTAATGCTCTGCGCCTGCTCGTCAACAGTGCCACCGGTAAAGTGCGTGCTATCTGTTGTGTCGGCAGAATAGGTCAAAGTAATGTTGATAGATGATGTGCCATCTGCCCCAGTACCTGCAAAGGTAATCGTATCACCCGTACCATGGAGGGATTTAAGGTCTACGCTAAAGCTCCCTTTGGTTCCCTTGCCAGCGGAGCTTTCAACATTGATACCGTCGACAGTCGAAATCGTTTCGTACTCTACCGGGAGGACAGAAAGCTGACCAGACAAGCGCTTGCCATCGAGCAGCTTGATGCCGTTGAAGTTCGCAGAATCCGCGATGCGGTTGATTTCGGTCTTGAGGGATTCGACTTCTTTTTGCAGATTTGCACGGTCAACCTCGTTATCGTATGTGCCGTTCGCCGACTGGGTAGCCAGATAAACCATACGATTGAGCATATCCTGAATTTCCTGCATTGCGCCTTCAGCGGTATTGACCAGAGACGTGCCGTCCTTGACGTTCTTCTGAGCCGCTTCCAGACCAGTGATCTGCGCGCGCATCTTTTCGGAAATCGCAAGACCGGCAGCGTCGTCGCCTGCGCGGTTGATCTTATAACCGGAGCTCAAACGCTCGAGGTTTTTGGACAGAGCCGAAGTGTTGTTGGAATAGTTCCGATAGGCGTTCATCGCCATAATGTTGTGTTGAATCCTCATCTTAATGCTTCCTTTCT
>CAJUGU010000160.1 GCA_910586105.1 uncultured Eubacteriales bacterium
TAGGACGCCATCCCGGCGAGGGACGGGTGCAGGGCAGGGCCCTGCCGCTGTCCGCGTAGGACGCCATCCCGGCGAGGGACGGGTGCAGGGCAGAGCCCTGCCGCTGTCCGCGTAGGACTCCATCCCGGCGAGGGCGCAAATGAAAAAAGGATGCCGCAGCCTGGGCCGTCTGGTTCCCGGCGCGGTAGTCCTCTTTATCAACGAACCCTATCCACTTTTCCCAAATGCGGTTGCAGCAGGGCGCTACAAGCGCCTCCACATCATCGCAACCGCGATGCCGACCAGCACGCACAGCAGGCCGAACAAGAAAACAGACGCCAGACTTCCCAGCATTTGCCTTCCCTCCTCCATAAAGCCTCTCAAATGGTTAATGTAATCGTACCACAGAAACGCTTCGGATACAATGCGCTTTCTAACCAAAGTTTTCGGGCCAGATTCAGACAAGGTTCTGGTAAAAAGTGACAATCGTAATTTTACCAAAACCAGGAATGTGACAAATGTCAAATCCTGCCGGTTTCAGGCGCGCTCAAAACTCAGATAGCGCGTGCCTTGAAAGGTGAGCTTTCCGTGGTCGCCCTCCGCGAGCATCCCGTACTCGCCGCCAGTCAGGGAAAATTCCATGCGGTCCCCGCTCTGGACTTGGAAGGTCACGTAATGCCAGGTCGAGGAAGGGCCGTCACGGTGACGGTGCAACTCCTGCCGCTTGGCAACGACCGATGCTTCCACGTTCAGCACCGGCTGCTGGTTGTTATGGCTCCATTCTTTGACGCCGCGCACTGCGGTCATGATAAACGCCCCAATCACAATCACAAAAACGCTGATGAACAGGATCGGAAAAACCGTAGACATTACGTTAAACATCATAAAATCGCCAGACATCATCGTACCAGCGCCCCCTATTGTGTCGTTGCCCCAATTCTATCATAAAACGACGCCCGTGTCAACACGCCGCCGCACTCCGGAAAAATTACGGGAAAATGAAAAAAAGCACTTGCCAGCGGCGCGGAAACATGATACACTAAGCAGGATAGAAAAATGCAGAGACGGAGAGGAGTAACCCTTTCCCCGCGCCGGCAGAGAGCGGACGGCTGGTGAAAGTCCGCGGGCGGGATGGGTGAAGGTCGCTCCCGAGCAGGTCGCCCGATGGTTTTTTCGATAAGGCGGCACGGTCTCCCGCCGTTACCCGGGAAATGAGAGCGCGGCAGCTTGCCGCGAATTCAGGTGGTACCACGGAAACGAACGCTTTCGCCCTGAGTATGGGGGCGGGAGCATTTTTTATGCCCCGGAAACCCCCGGTTTAAAAAATACCGATAAAGGAGATTCTCACATGAACGAACTTCCGAAGGTTTACGATCCGACGGCGGTCGAAGAACCGCTGTACAAGTTTTGGGAGGAAAACGGCTTTTTTCACGCCGAAGTCGACGAAACGAAAAAGCCCTTTACCATCGTCATCCCGCCTCCGAACGTGACCGGCCAGCTGCATATGGGGCACGCGTTCGACGAGACTTTGCAGGACATCCTGATCCGCTTCAAGCGGATGCAGGGCTATTCCGCCCTCTGGATGCCGGGCACCGACCACGCAGGCATCGCCACCCAGATCAAGGTCGAGGAAAGCCTGCGGGTCAACGAAGGGCTCACCCGCTATGACCTCGGGCGCGACCGGTTCCTGGAACGGGTCTGGGATTGGAAAAACCGGTATGGCAACCGCATCATCGAACAGCTGAAAAAGCTGGGGTCGTCGTGCGACTGGCGGCGCGAACGCTTCACCATGGACGAGGGCTGCTCCAAAGCCGTCCGCGAGGTGTTTGTCAACCTCTACGAGAAGGGGCTGATCTATAAGGGCAGCCGCATCATCAACTGGTGCCCGCACTGCACGACCGCGCTTTCCGACGCCGAGGTCGAGTATGAGACCCAGCCGGGCAAGCTGTGGCACATCAAATACGACATCAAGGATTCCGACGAATATCTGGTCGTCGCGACCACCCGCCCGGAAACCTTCATGGGCGATACCGGCGTTGCGGTCAACCCGAACGACGAACGCTATCAGCACCTGATCGGGAAGACCTGCATCCTGCCGATCATCGGGCGCGAAATCCCGATCTTTGCCGACGATTACGTCGATCTGGAATTCGGCACCGGCTGCGTGAAGACCACCCCCTGCCATGACCCGAACGACTTTGAAATGGGCCAGCGGCACAACCTGGAACAGATCCTTGTCTTCAACGAGGACGCGACGGTGAACGAAAACGGCGGCAAATACTGCGGCATGGACCGGTTCGAGTGCCGGAAGGCCGTCCTGGCCGATCTGGAAGCCGAAGGCCGGCTGCTGAAGATCGAAGACCATGAGCACAACGTCGGCACCTGCTACCGCTGCGGAACGACGGTCGAGCCCATGACCTCGGCGCAGTGGTTCGTGAAAATGGCCCCGCTGGCGAAGCCCGCGATGGAAGCCGTCCACGACGGACGGGTCCGGTTCGTTCCCGACCGCTTTTCCAAGACCTACCTGCGCTGGATGGAGAACGTACACGACTGGTGCATCTCGCGCCAGCTCTGGTGGGGGCACCGGATCCCGGCGTTCTACTGTGACGACTGCGGCGAAATGACCGTTTCCCGCGACGATATCACCGTTTGCCCGAAGTGCGGCGGCACGCACGTCCATCAGGAGGAGGACGTGCTCGACACCTGGTTCTCGTCGGCGCTGTGGCCGTTCTCGACGCTGGGCTGGCCCGAAAAGACCCCCGAGCTCGATTATTTCTATCCGACCTCCGTTCTCGTGACCGGGTACGATATCATCTTCTTCTGGGTCGCGCGCATGATCTTTTCCGGCCTGGAGCAGATGAAGGCCGAGCCGTTCAAAACAGTGTATATCCATGGGCTGGTGCGCGACGCGCAGGGGCGTAAAATGTCCAAGTCGCTCGGCAACGGCATTGATCCGCTCGAGGTCATCGAGCAGTATGGCGCGGACGCGCTGCGCTTTACGCTGGTGACGGGCAACAGCCCCGGCAACGATATGCGGTTCTCGACCGAAAAGGTCGAATCCAGCCGCAACTTCGCGAACAAGATCTGGAACGCGTCGCGCTTCATCCAAATGAACCTGACGATCGACCGGGCGGAGCTGCCAGAGACGCTTGCGCTCGAAGACAAATGGATCCTGTCCAAGTACAACGATCTGGTGCGGGCGGTCACGGAAAACATCGACAAGTACGAGCTGGGCCTTGCGGTGCAGAAACTTTACGATTTCATCTGGGATCACTTCTGCGACTGGTATATCGAGATCGTCAAGCCGCGCCTGCAAAATAAGGACGACCGCGAAGCGAACGAGAACGCGCAGCGCGTCCTCTGCTGCGTGCTCTCCGGGACAATGCAGCTGCTGCATCCGTTCATGCCGTATCTCACGGATACGATCTGGAAGGCGCTGCCGCATGACGGCCCGTCGGTGATGGTCTCCAAATGGCCGGAATACCGCGAGGGGCTTTGCTTCAAGGCGGAGGAAGAACAGGTCGAACAGATGATGGAAACGATCCGGGCGATCCGCAACCGGCGCGCGGAAATGAACGTGCCGCCCTCCAAAAAGGCGAATGTGATCCTGTTCACCCCGCACCGGGAGTCCTACGAAGCGGGCGCGCTGTTCTTCGGCAAGCTGTCTTATGCGTCCGAGGTCGAGTTCGTCGACGCGCCGCCTGCAAATGCGGATTCGATGGTCGCCATCGTAACGCCGGGCGCGCAGGCGTATATGCCGCTGGGCGAGCTGATCGACTTTGAAAAGGAACGCGCGCGGCTGGAAAAGGAAAAGGCCAAGGTCGAAAGCGACATCGCGTTTGTGATGAAGAAGCTGGGCAACCCCGGCTTTGTGGAAAAGGCCCCGGAAAAGGTCGTTGCCGCCGAGCAGGAGAAGGTCGCGAAATATCGCGAGCTGCTCGAGAAGATCGAAGCGTCGCTTCGGGCGCTGCAATAAGCATCCCGAGCCGCCGGGCGGTCATACCATTCCCGAAAGCTGCGGCGAGCGATCCCCGCGGGCGGGATCTCAAACCGGATAAGGTACCCTGGAAGGGCGGCGGAGCGATCTGCCGCCCTTCGTTGCTCGACGGGCTTTGCGGACGCGTCCGGCTGTGCAAAGCCGCGCCGCGTCGGCGTCGACAAATTGTGCAGTTTGCCCTTGACTAAAAAAGGGGTTTGATGTACTATTAAGTGGTGCAAAATTATGGGAAGGGCTGGAAAACGGGGGCGTATCCCGCGGGCTCCGGCGCTTTTTTCAAAAATACAGGCAGGGGGGAGCCGATTGGGCCGCCCGCCTGCAAGGAAACAGGTAACGAGTTATGAAATGTAAAGAGATGGATTTCCTGCCGGTCATTCTGGGCGGCGATATTACGACCTATAGCCTCGCGCGCACCTTCCATGAGGAATACGGTATCCGTTCGCTGGCGGTCAGTATGGTGCGCAGCCACTTGTGCGCCGATTCGGATATTATCGAAAACCGGATTGTACCGACGATGGACACCCGCGAGACCTTTCTGGACGAGCTGGTAAAGATCGGCAAGGAGCGCGCCTCGAAAAAGCTGATCCTGCTGGCGTGCGGCGATTGGTATGTCCGTATGATCGTCGAAAACCGGGCGCTGCTCGAGCAATATTACGTGATCCCATATATCGAGGAGGACTTGCTTAACCGGCTGGTGCTGAAGGACAGCTTTTACGAGATCTGCGAGGAGATCGGCGTGCCGTACCCGCGCACTTACGTTTACGACTGCAAGAATCCGCCCGCGTCGCTCGACCTGCCGTTTTCCTTCCCGGTGATCGCAAAACCGGCTTCTTCGGCGGCTTATCACTACGCGCAGTTCCCGGGAAAAAAGAAGGTCTTCAAATTCGACACGCAGGCGGAACTGGAGCAAATGCTTCAAAACCTGAACGCGAGCGGGTACGACTACAAATTCCTGCTTCAGGATTTCATCCCGGGCGACGACACGGGTATGCGGATCCTGACCTGTTATGGCGACCGCACGGGCAAAGTCCGTTTCATGGCGTTCGGACAGACGCTGCTGGAAGACAAGGGCGACATGGGGATCGGCAATCCGGTGGCGATCGTTAACCGGGTCGATCTTGAAATCATGGAGCATGCGAAGCGGCTGATGGAGCATGTCGGTTATACCGGCTTTGCGAACTTCGATATCAAGTACGACCCGCGCGACGGTTCTTACCGGTTCTTTGAGATCAACACCCGTTTGGGGCGGTCGAATTATTATGTGACGGCGAGCGGGTTCAATACGGTCAAATGGATCGTGGACGATCTGATCGGGCAAAAGCAATTTGCGGATGCGCCGGTGATCGCGGATAACACGGACTGCCTGTATACGGTGGTGCCGAAGTGCATCCTTAAACGCTACATCAAGGATGAAGCGCTGAAAGCGGAAATGCTTTCGCTCTATGCCCGCGGCAAGGCGGTGAACCCGATCGATTACAAGGTGGAAACGAAATTCCTGCGCAGGATCTACCCATATATTTTCCTGTGGAAGCAGTGGCGGAAATTTAAGGGGAAAATCTAACGATACGCGATCAGCAGCCGGACGGAAGGAGGAACGGAAACGATGCAGTCCAAACTTGTGGGCGTCCTGGGGGGCGTCGGCCCGATGGCGACGGTTTATTTTGAGCAGATGGTGCTGGAACTGACCGAGGCCTCCTGCGACCAGGAGCATTTGAACATGTTGGTATACAACCATGCCGCGATCCCGGACCGCACGGCGTTCCTTCTTGGGGAGAGCAAGCGTTCGCCGTTGTTCGACATGGCGCAGGACGCGCAGATGCTGGCGCGGGCGGGCTGTGACTTCCTGGTGCTGCCGTGCAACACGGCGCATTTCTTCCATGAACACATTCAAAACGCGGTCAGCATCCCGCTGCTGAACATCATCGAGGAGACGGTCAAGGTATGCGCGGCGCGCGGGGCGCGCCGGATCGGCGTGCTGGCGACGGCGGGCACGGTGGTAACGGACACTTACGGCCTGGTGAGCCGCCGCTTTGGCCTGGAAAGCGTTTATCCGGACGCGGCGACGCAAAAGCAGGTCATGGCGGTGATCTACGACCGGATCAAGGCGGGCAAGCCGGTGCGCGCGAAGGAAATGGCGGCGCTTTACGCGCGGATGCGCGAAGACGACTGCGACGCGATCGTACTGGGCTGCACCGAGCTTTCGGTCGCCCACCGCGATCTGGAATTGCAGGCGGCGCACCCGGACGTAGTCGACTCGCTCGAAACGCTTGCCCGCCGCACGATTGAATACGCCGGCAAAAAGCTGCGCGCGGGGTGAGGCGGGAGCCGGCCGCCCGCGCCCTGGGGCGCCGCCCCAGACCCCGGCCCCTGCGCGGGGCGCGCCAAAGGGCTGCCGCCCTCTGGACTCCCGGGCTGCTGCGCAGCCCCCTCTC
>CAJUGU010000161.1 GCA_910586105.1 uncultured Eubacteriales bacterium
CCCGCGATACTACGCATCGCCTGCTCCGCCTGCGGGCGGGGAAAGGGGAAACTGAGTCCAACCGCTATGCATATATGCGGATCCGTTCCGGTGATCCCTCATGCGCGTTCATGGCATGGATACAGGCCGTGCGGCTTTTCCCGCGCCCGGCAAAGGGAAGGCGCGCGGAGCGGTACCGTACTCCCGCTCAACCGGCGGGGCCTTTCGCCAACGGGCAAGGACGGCGCCCCTGCGTCTGCAAAAACTGCTCGCCCCATTCGCACATCGCGTTCAGCACCGGGAGCAGCGTCCGTCCGAACAGGGTCAGCTCGTATTCCACACGCGGCGGTACGGTCGGATAGACCGTGCGGGCGACGGCTCCGTCGGCCTCCAACGCCCGCAGCTGCTGCGCCAACATTTTCGGCGTCGCCTGCGGGATCCGTTTTTGCAGCTCGCCATAACGCAGCTTCCCCTCCCGCAGATGCCACAAAATGACGGGTTTGTATTTCCCGCCAATCAGCGCGAGCGTCGCGCCGACCGGACAGTCATACATGGTTTGATCGATCTTCATGCCCTGTCGCCCTCCTTCACGTTGCCGGGTACTACCCAAACGGGTACTTATGCACAAAAAAGTGCCCTCTTGCACCCTCCGGGAAAAACCGTTATGATAATAGCACAGCCGGACAGCTTTTGCAACTGCCCCGCTGGAAAACCGCGGTTTTGAAAAACGATCCCATCCCAACAACACAGGAGGACTTTGTTCATGGATTTTTTACAGCTTGCAAAACAACGTTATTCCGTGCGCAGTTATCAATCCCGCGCGGTCGAAGGCGAAAAGCTCTCGCAGATCCTGGAAGCCGGACGCGTAGCTCCGACCGCAGCGAACTGCCAGCCGCAGAGGATCCTTGCCGTCCGGTCGCCGGAAGGGCTGGCAAAACTCAGCCGGGCCGCCAATCTGTATGACGCGCCGTTGGCGCTGCTGGTCTGCGCGGATCTTTCGCAGGCCTGGACGCGCCCTTATGACGGTTGGCAAAGCGCCGACACGGACGCTGCGATCGTCACCGATCATATGATGCTCGAAGCGGCGGCGTTAGGGCTGGGCACGGTCTGGGTATGCTATTTCGACCCGGAACGTGTCCGTGCGGCGTTTGACTTGCCTCCGCAGCTGGCGCCGCGCAATATCCTTGCGGTCGGTTATGCGGCGGATGAACCGCAGCCTTCCGACCGTCATACGGCGATGCGGAAGCCGCTGGCGGAAACCGTTTCGTTTGAAACGGTTTGACATCAGGGATGTTTGCACCGCCGGAGCGTAACCGGATGACGTGGGAAGCCTTTGCTTTGAGAACCTGTATTCATAAGCGAAAGTGGTGGATGGACGGTAGATGGCGCGGTCAGGCGAAGACGATTTTCCGCAGGAATCCTGACGGATTTCAAGGAAAAGCGGCCCAACATAACCGCGTCAGATGCCGTCCAGGCGCCGCTTTGGGTTTGTAAATACAGGTTCTGAATCCGAAGCGGTGATAAAACATTTCAGGGGCTGGCTCGGCGCGGTCGTCATGACCACGGGAGCCAGCCCCACTTTTTTATGCGTCTTGACGCCGAACGCAGGCACGCGCCCTCCGGCGGGATACGCGCCCTTTCGGCAGGCTTTAAACCTCCGGGATGCGCTTTTTCACAGCGTCCGGGAGCGTCGCCGGGCCGCATCCGGCGCATTTCGAGCAGTCGTGCATACAGCTCATCGGATCGTCCGGGTCTTCCTCCCGGCACAGCGACAGCACAGTCGGATCCCCCTGCCGTTCCCCAACAAGGAACTTTGCCGCCGCTTCTTCGCAGCTGCCGGTCACGCCGGGCACCAGCAGCACGCCAAGCATTTCCAACGCATTGCGCGCGGCGATCCCCAATTCGCCGCAGATCAGTACGTCGATCTGGTGCAGCCCGATGAAGGACAGCATCGCCGTCGAACCGCCGCCCTCAAGGCCGGCCAACTCCTTCGCGGTCGGTTCGGAGCCCTCCGCCGTTACGATCAGGTATTCCCGGCAGGAACCCAGCTCCTGCGCCACCTGCCCATTTTCATATGGGATCGCGATCTTCATGATTTACCTCCAAAACGGCTCAGCCGCGCAGTTTTTCCAGACATTCCATCACGCCGCCCAGCGGGTCGGGCAGCTTTACGCTTTCGATGTCCCCCGCGTCCACCGCCTGTGCGAGCCGTGGGTCGACCGGCAGCTTTGCCAGCACGGGCAGGCCGTATTCGGCGGCTACGGCCTCGATTTTGGACTCCCCAAAGACGGCGATCTTCTTCCCACAATCCGGGCATTCCAGATAGCTGTAATTCTCGATCACGCCGAGCAGCGGGACATCCATCATTTTCGCCATTTTGACCGCCTTGCCGACGATCATCGATACCAGATCCTGCGGCGAAGTCACGACTAGGATCCCGTCGACCGGCAGCGATTGGAACACGGTCAGCGGCACGTCGCCCGTGCCGGGAGGCATATCGACAAACATATAGTCCACGTCCTGCCAGACCACGTCCGACCAGAACTGTTTGACGGTCTCCGCAATGATCGGCCCGCGATAAATGACCGGATCGTCCGGATGGTCGAGCAGGAAATTGATCGACACCATATCGACGCCGGTCTCCGAGGTCTTCGGCAGGATCCCTTCTTCGCAGGCTTCCAGCTTGCCGGTCACGCCGAACGCTTTCGGGATCGACGGCCCGGTGATATCCGCGTCAAGGATCGCGGAGTGATACCCTTTCCGGGTCATCCCGACCGCCAGCATCGAGGTGACAAGGCTTTTGCCTACGCCGCCCTTGCCGGAAACGATGCCGATCACTTTGCCGATCGTTGAATATTGGTTCGCCGCGACCTGCAAGCTCTCCGGCCCGCCGCACCCGGCAGAACACGAGTCACAGTTGTGGGAACATCCCATGAAAAAACACTTCCTTAACATTTTTCCTTTAGTATACCGCACCCCGACGGATTTCGCAAGGGGGAATCTGGGCCCCAGAGCGGGCGATCTGCTCGTCGTACACCTTCGTGAACGTCACATACTGATGGATGATATCGTCTTTCTCGCTGTCATAGATCACCCTGACCCTAACGTCTAAAAACGTATTGTCCCCTGCAAAGAATTCTTCGGCCAGACTGATCCATTCCGGCTGCGTCTTACGGTTCCCGGTGTAGATCACATACAGTTCGGGCTTTGGCAGCTGGATCGGCTTGCTGCTATAATAGATGTTCAGCTTATGGCTTTCCGTGAATTCCTGCCATGTGTTGGTCAGGTACATCAGGATGCGGACAAGGACGTTGATCGTCCATGTAGGCTGCGCTTCCAGCAGGATCATGAGCAGAGGATGTTCCCGTCCGACGGTAAAGCCCAGATCGTTATACATCTGGTTCAGCAAAACGTTTTTGAGCGTGACAGATACAATATCCGCTTCCGTGGTCTGCGTATCCTCCGGGTGGAGCGTCTGATAAAGCCGGAGCAGATATTTCGGATGCCGGAACAGATCGCAGAAGACGCTGTCCTTTGCGGTTTGCCTGGCCTTGCGGTGCAGGTCTGCCGCGGGCGATGCCGCCTCATTCATTTGTGCAGCCACCTTCTTTCGGTTCCGAACATTTGCGGGGGTATTACCGTTTGGATTTTGTTTACGCTTTTATTAT
Source organism: uncultured Eubacteriales bacterium (assembly GCA_910586105.1). Classification (GTDB taxonomy): domain Bacteria; phylum Bacillota; class Clostridia; order Oscillospirales; family Butyricicoccaceae; genus QXXE01. Next base: position 3,648 of record CAJUGU010000161.1, read on the forward strand.
GCCATAGCGGCAGGCGTAAAACCAACCCTTTGCACCGCATTCTGCGCCGATATGGTATAATTGTTTAATAAGCGGTATAATAGCTGCTTGCGGCTATTATACCATAGAAAACCGGCTTTTCTACCCCGGATCCGCAATTTTTTTGCGCGATCCGGAAAAATTTGTGCCCTTTGCTTGATTTGCCGCCGATAAAAGGCTATACTATATTTAAGTATCCATGTGAAAAAGTCCAGTGGTGTAAAGTCAAAAGGAAACGGTTGATATCTCCGATTTCAGCAATGATGCCGGCAGAATAGACCTTGCCGATGCCAGTGCTCCATTCAGCCAGAAATCGAACTCATCCTTGGGCTGGATTTCCGCATGGCTGTGTTATCGTCCTTGCCGGGCGCCAGACCGCCTGCGTCCTCTGCCTTGCCCTGCAAAATCCCGTTCCAAGTCCAAATCCAACGAATAGCGGATTCATTTGCTCACCGCCCCTGTTCGGGATTTTCAGTTCAACAGGTTTTGAGATACCCATGATATCCGGACCATCAGCAACCTCGCGTATCAGAATCATCCCAGGAGGAACCCATGCGAAAGCCCTCACTGCAACAGGGCGGTTCTGCTTCCGGAAAACAGCCGGTGTGTTTGCAGCGAGCTTCCGGCTCGGGGGAACAGACTTTTCGTGCAGCAGCCCTTCGGCTCTGCCGGAGGAACAAGAACTCGCCCCGGCTGTCCTACGGCTATTGTATCACGGGTATCTGAACCCCTGTAGATACTCAATTTCATCTATAGTTAAAATCGTTCACAGTGTATGCCTTCTTCCGGAGGGGACCCTCGCCGGGCAGGCGTCCTACGCGGACTGCGCCAGAGGGATGTTTCCCTTTGGACGCCCTCTCCTGCACTCGTAATTGGCAGCCACTGTTTTGACCGATGTATCACTATCCGATAATTATTTATACGAGGAGGAAACAAAAATGTCTGAACTGATGCAGATCATCCGTTCCCGGCGGTCGACGCGGGCGTTCAAGGCTGCGCTGCCGCCAAGGGAGCAGATCATGCAGCTGGTGGAGGCGGCGGAGTGGGCCCCGTCGGGCATGGGGAAATTCCTGTGGCACTTCACGGTGGTTTATAACGCTGAGAAATCACTGCGGCTGGCGCGCGCGGTCGCGGAAGCGATGGACTGCGGGCCGGAATATAACTTTTACGGCGCGCCGGTGAATATTATCATTTCATACCAGCGAGGCGAGGCACACGCCCTGCCGGACGGCTCGGCGGCAATGGAAAACCTGCTGTTGGCGGCGACCGAGCTGGGGCTTGGATCCTGCTGGATCAATCAGCTGCGCGAGTGCTGCGACGCCCCGGGCGTTCGCGCCGTCCTGACGGAATACGGCGTGCCGGAAGACCATATCGTGGTTTGCTCGGCGGCGATCGGGTACGTGGACAAGGAGACGCCTGCGAAGCCGCGGAAGACGGGCGTGGCGACATTTTTGGAATAAGGGGGCGCGTTTCGGATGGATGAAAAAATCAGGACTTTGAAAAAGTGGGTCGACGAGAGTGATAACATCGTGTTTTTCGGCGGCGCGGGCGTTTCGACGGAAAGCGGGATCCCGGACTTCCGTTCGGTAGACGGGCTTTATAACCAGCATTACAAATTCCCGCCGGAAACGATCCTTTCTCATACTTTTTATTTGCAGGAGACCGAAGAATTCTACCGGTTCTACCGGGACAAGATGCTTTGTCTGGATGCGAAACCAAACGCGGCGCATCGGAAACTGGCGGAGTGGGAGCAACAGGGCAAGCTGAAGGCGATCGTGACGCAAAATATTGACGGGCTGCATCAGGCGGCCGGATCGCAGAAAGTATATGAGCTGCACGGCTCGGTGCATCGCAATTACTGCCGGAAGTGCCATGCGTTTTATGATGCGGCGTTTATCTTACATTCGTCGAATGTCCCGCGTTGTGAAAAGTGCGGCGGCGAGATCAAGCCGGACGTTGTGCTCTATGAGGAGGGGCTTGATCAGGCGACGATCGAAGGGAGCGTGCAGGCGATCGAACGGGCAGATGTATTGATCATCGGCGGCACTTCGCTGACGGTTTATCCAGCGGCCAGCTTTATCAACGGTTACCGCGGGAAGAAGCTGGTGCTTATCAACAAATCTGCAACGCCGGCGGATCGGCGGGCGGATCTTGTGATCCATGCGCCGATCGGCGAGGTCTTCTCGCAGCTTTAAGCGAGCGCGAACGCAAACGTTATCTCAGCAACCCGAGGGTTGGCAGCAGGCCGCCCTCGGGTTTTTTCGTATGCAGGCGGCTTGTAAGCGGGGGGATTTCGTCCGCTGCGGCGGACGCTGGGGGCTCTGCCCCTCGCCCCCGCGATTTTTTCGAGAAAAAATCGAGTAAAAGCGTTAATACGCCTGCGGGCGGGACGGGAAGATGTATAACCGATGATGGATACCTGTAATGATTACCGCAATCAACCGCCCTGCCCGCCGTCGTTGTGGCGGGCAGGGCAGCAGGCACGAACGATGAAGTATATCCCCATTCCCCGCCGCAGCGGAAATGAAGTTTTTACTCGATTTTTTTACAAAAAAATCGCG
>CAJUGU010000162.1 GCA_910586105.1 uncultured Eubacteriales bacterium
TATGATGACAGTGTTTTGTTATTTCACTGTCTTTCATAGAGGGAGCATATCACGGCGTGGGACAGCCTGCTTTTTTGAAGGATGGGAGCCGAAGGCGGCAGGGCGGCTCAGGTCGCGAACCCTGCATATTGGGTCATATACAGCTCATAATACCGCCCTTTTTGACGCAGCAGCGCGTCATGATTGCCCGATTCGACGATCTCGCCGTGATCCATGACGACAATCAGGTCGGCGTCGCGGATCGTTGACAGCCGGTGCGCGATCACAATACTGGTGCGGCTGCGCATGACCTGCTGCATGGCCTCCTGGATCGCCCTTTCGGTGCGGGTGTCGACGTTGGAGGTCGCTTCATCCAGAATCAGCAGTTTCGGGTCGGCGACGAACGCGCGGGCGATCGTCAGAAGCTGCCGCTGCCCCTGGCTGACCGTTTCGCCGGCGCCGGTGAGCACGGTATCGAAGCCCTGCGGCAAACCGCAGATCATTTCGCCGCACCGGCTCATATCGACCGCCGCTTCCAGCGCCTGCTCGGAGGCGTTTTCATTCCCGTATTTCAAATTGGCGCGCACGGTGTCGCTGAACAGCACGGTATCCTGCAAAACGATTGCGATATTCCGCCGCAGGTCGTCACGGGCGACCGTGCGGATATCCTGTCCGCCGAAAAGGATTTCACCGTGGTCGATTTCGTAAAAGCGCATTAACAGGTTGGTCAGCGTGGTTTTGCCGCTGCCGGTTGCGCCCACCAGCGCGACCTTCTTTCCGGAAGGCACGGTCAAATTGAAATTCCGGATCACCGGCCGTCCCGGCTCGTAGGAAAACTGCACCTGCCGGAAGGTCGCGTCGGCAGCCCCGTCCGCTGTGAGCGGAGCGCCACTCCTGTCCTCATCGGCCTCGTCGAGCACGTGGAAGACCCGTTCGGCTCCGGCGATCGCGGTTTGCAGCTGCCCATAGACCTGTGCAAGCTCGTTGATCGGGCGGCTGAACTGTTTGGCATAAACAATGAAGGCCGAAATCACGCCGACCGAGATCAGCCTATGCACCGAAAAATACCCGCCAAACGCAGCGATAATGACAAAGCCGATATTGCCGATGCAGTTCATGATAGGGCCCATGACCCCGCTGAAAACATCGGTGCGTATTCCGGCTCTGGTCAGCTGGTCGGACGTGCGGCAGAATTCCCCGGTCGTGGTCGTCTGATGGTTGTAGGCGACTACGGTGTGATAGCCGGAAATCATTTCCTCGACCGCGCCGTTGAGCTGGCCAAGCAGCATCTGCCGCCGCCGGGAGAATTTACGCACCCGTCTGGACAGGAATTTCGTTGCAGTCAGTGTGAACAGGATTGTTGCGCAGCTGAGCAGCGCGAGCTGCCAGCAATACCACAGCATAACGGCGACCGTCCCGATCACAGTCAGCACGCCGGAAAACATCGACGGCAGCGACTGGGAAACGGTGGTCGAGATGTTTTCCACGTCGTTGGTCATGCGGCTCATGACGTCGCCGTGGGAATGGTGATCCAGATAGCTGACCGGCAGGCTGAGCAGTTTGGCGAACAGTTCCTCGCGCATCCGCCCGACGATACGCTGGCTTAGCCGGGCGCTGAACAGACCTTGCAGCAGCTGGCAGGCGCTGTAGAGCAGGTAGGCGGCGAGCATCGCCAGCACCGCCTGCGGGAATCCCTCGGCGCGGCCTGCGGCGATCAGGTCGATCGCGCGGCTTTGCAGGCTGGGGGCGTACACGCCGCAAAGCGTGCCGAACAGTACCACGGCGAGCATTGCAGACACCATTTTCTTTTCCCGCGCGAAACAGGCGGCGAGCCGCCGCAGCGCGGCCCCGGCGTTTTCGGCGTGCTCGACCTGTGCAAAGCGCTGGCTCCGGTCGGGCGCGCCGGGGATTTTGCGCGCGTCGATCCGTTCCTGTTTCCGTTCAGCCAATGTCTTCATCTCCCATCTGTGAGTGGTAAATATTCTGATAGGGCTTGCAGCCTGCAAGCAGTTCTTCATGCGGGCCAACGGCTGCGATCCGCCCGTTTTCCATTACGACGATCCGGTCGGCGCGGCGCACGGTCGCGATCCGCTGCGCTACGATGATCCGGGTCATGCCCGGGCACGCCTCGTGCAGCGCGCTGTAGAGGTCGGCCTCAGTTTTCAGGTCGAGGGCGCTGGTGGAATCGTCAAAGATCAGGAATTCCGCAGGCTTTGCCACGGCGCGGGCGATCGAAAGCCGCTGCTTCTGCCCGCCGGAAAGGCTCATGCCCTGTTCGGCGACAAGGGTGTCGTAGCCGTTGGCGGAGGCGCGGATAAAGCCGTCGGCCTGCGCCGTTTTCGCGGCGGCTTCGAGTGCTTCCCGAGGCGCGCCGGGCAGGCCCCATTCGATATTGTCCGCGATCGGGGCGCTGAACAGCTCCGCCTTTTGCAGTGCCAGCGCCGTCTTTTCGCGCAGCGCCTGCTGGCGGTATTCGCGCACGTCAACGCCGTCGACGAGCACTGTGCCTTCGGTCGTATCGTAGAAGCGGGGGATCAGGCTGAGCAGCGAGGTTTTCCCGCAGCCGGTCGCGCCCATCACGGCGACCGTTTCGCCCTTATGGATGGTTAAATTGATATGCTCCAGCACCGGCCTGCCGCCGCCGGGGTAAGTGAAGGAAATGTCGCGGAATTCGATTTCACCCGGCCTTGGGCCATCGCCTGCAAAGCTGCCGTCGCGCAGCGCGGGTTCGCTGTCCAATACCTCCTTCACGCGCCGCCACGATGCCAGCCCGCGTGAAATGTTCTGGAACAGCAGCACCAGCATCAGGATGCCGTTGAGCAGCTGGGTCGTGTAAGTGACCGCCGCCATGATGTCGCCCGGGGTCGCGCGGCCCGCCGCCGCGTCTCCGGAGCCGACGAACAGCAGTACGGCGACGGCAAGGTACATCAGCCCATTGACGGCGGGGTTCATCACGGCAATGAGGGTAAGGATTCGCAGCTGCGTGCGGACAAGCCCGTCGTTGGCCTTGCCGAAGCGCAGCCGTTCGGACGCTTCGCGGACGCAGGATTTGATGATGCGGATACCGGAAATATCCTCCTGTAAAATTGCGTTGATGGTGTCAAGCTGCGCTTGCAGCTGGCCAAAGGAAGGGTTTGCCTTCCACAGGCAAAAGCCGATGCAGCCCACAAGGAAGGGGAAGGCGCACAGCATGACAAGCCCAAAATCGAGGTTTAACCGGAACATAAAATACAGGCTGCCGAACGTCAGCAGGGAAGTGCGGATCATGCCGCGTACAAACGTTGACACGAATGTCTGTACCTGCGTGATATCGTTCGTGACCCGGGTAACCAGCGGCCCTGCGCCGAACCGGTCGAGCTGGGGGAAGGAAAACGCCATGATCCGGCGGAAGCAGTCCTTGCGGATTTCGTTGCCGATGTTTTGCCCGGACAGGTGGACGAACATATTATTCAGCGAGCCGCACAGCCCGCCGAACAGCACCAGCCCGATCATTTGCAGGCCGAGCGTCCAGATGAGGTTCAGGCTGCCGACGCCGCCGGTGTTCAGGCCAAGCACGCCGTCGTCTACGATGCTGCGCATGATCGCGGGCTGAAGCAGGTCCATCATGACCTCGCCGATCATGAACAGGGCGGCGAGCACAGCGAAGTGCAGGTATTGTTTTATATAGCGCCACATGGTTTCGCGTCTCCTTCCGTGGGGGCTGCTCCGGCGTCGCGGTATCGCTGATCCCAATCGTCGCAGACCTTGCCGAGCAGGGCAAGCAGCTGCATTTTTTCATCCGCGGACAGGGCGGAGAACATCTCCTGATGGCGCTGACTGCGTTGGCGAAGGGCTTCATCCGCCTGCCGCAGCCCTTCGGGGGTCAGGGTGATGTCAGCCGTCCGCCGGTCGGCCTCGCTGGCCGAGCGGGCGATCAGCCCAAGGTGTTCCAGCCTGGCAATGACCTCGCTGGCGGAACCGGGCTGTATGCCGAGCCTGCGCGTCAGCTCGCGCTGGGTGATCGGGGCGCATTCGCGCAGTACGATCAGTACGCGTTTTTGACTGCCTTTCCCTTCGTAAAGGGCGCGCATGGTGTGGCTGATATCCCGCAGGCAGTGGATCAGCCGCCCGTTGAGATCATGAGGATCCATTTTTCGATCGCCTCCAATTCATTCGGTACCTTGATAGTTTACCTGCTTGGGAAGGTTTTGTCAAGGTACCTTAATAAATTGAGCGCAGTATTTATAAAATTTTTCGACGGATCAGGGGCGTGGAGGAGGGCGCTTCGTTGCAGGACGGAGCATTTGTGCCGCGTACCGCTGGCAACTCCCTCAGTCAGCCTGCGGCTGCCAGCTCCCTCGGGGGAGGGCGCCTTTCAAGCGGAGCCGCGCAAAAGCGCGAAAACGGACTGCGCAGCGTGCGGATTGAAAAGGCGCTGCGCGTCTTCTATAACATGACGCGAGGCGTCATAGGCGCGGAACGCGCCTGAAATCCCCTCCCTGAGGGGGGTGGCACGGCGCAGCCGTGACGGAAGGAGCTGCCCCCGACCAGCGCCGTTTAACTGCGAAGGCGAACGAAAAAAGCCCCCGCCGTCCGAAGACGGCGAGAGCCAAAAGTATTTTGTGATCGGAAACGCAAGGATGTGCGTTGCTTACTGGAGCAGCTGGAGCACGCCCTGCGGCACCTGATTGGCCTGTGCCAGCATCGCCTGAGCGGACTGCACAAGGATGTTGTTTTTGGTGTAGCTCATCATTTCCTCAGCAATATCGGTATCGCGGATCGCAGATTCCGCGTCGGTGATGTTCTCACGCATTACGGACCGGTTATTCGCGGTGTGATCCAAACGGTTGCTGATCGCGCCGAGCTTACCACGTACAGCGGATACCGTATTGATCGCAGCTTTGACAACATCGATTGCGGCTTGAGCGCCTTCCGGCCTGCTGATGTCAATAGCGTCGATCCCGAGGGATTTGGTATGCATATCCTTGATATCAACGCGGAGCTGGTTAAAGCTTTCGCTCGTATCGCCGATTTGAAGGACAAGCCCGCCGGTAGCGGCCTTGCCTGCGCTGAGCCGGATACCAGCGCCCGGTGCGACACCAGAGTTTGCGGCGGCGCCATAGGTCGTTTCATTCACTGCGTCCGTTACGGTCAACCCGGTAACTTCCGCAATTTTGGCAATATTCTGCGCGAAGTTTTCGTCAGCAGCTTTAAGGCCGTTTTTGGTGGTATCGTCAGCGACCAGGATCGTAACGTCGGAGCCAAGGCCTTGTGTAGCATTCAGGAATGTATTACTGCTGCCGTCACGAACATCGGTCACCATGACAAATTTTTTGCCATTGATTTCAAAAACGGCGTCTTCATAGTTTTTGCCGTCATAAAGCGTCAGGCTGGAAGCATTGATTTCACGGCCTTCGCCCAGGCCGCCAGTGGCAATAAGACCAACATCATCTGTATCAGCGGCTGTCCATGCGGTGATACCGTCTGTGGTGCCAGTGAGATCGAATGCCTTTACCTTGAGCTGGTCATCGCCTTCCTTCAACGAGGTCAGCTTGAATTTACCGGCGGTGACATCGATATCAAAGTCGTTCTTCAAAGAGCTTTTTGACAGTTCGCTTTTGATCGCGGCATCCATTTCGTTCACGGTAACGCTGATATCTTCGGTAGCGGTATCGGCGATTGCATACCGGGTACCGTCAGCAGCTTCCAGGAAATTTTTTCCTTTTTCGGCGTCGCGGACGATCGTGAAATTCGTATTTACCGAAGTGCCATCGTCCAGAGAAACGGAAAAGTTAATGGTACCGCCGGGCTTAAACAGCTGTGTTTTAGCGGTATAGGGGGCGCTCATCGTAAATACGCCCTTGGTAGCGGCGGACTTTGTGCTGGTCAAACCGCTGACGCTGACTGTCTTTGCCCCGCCGGTGGCTTCCAAGGAGCCGTCCAGCAGCTTAATACCATTGAAGTTCGCGGAATCCGCGATGCGGTTGATTTCTTCCTTCAACTGATCGACTTCCTGCTGCAAATTTTTACGGTCGACCTCGTTATCATAAGTGCCGTTGGAGGACTGGGTCGCAAGGTAAACCATACGGTTGAGCATATCCTGGATTTCCTGCATCGCGCCTTCGGCGGTATTCACCAACGAAATACCGTCCTTAACGTTCTTCTGGGCGGCATCCAGACCGGTGATCT
>CAJUGU010000163.1:0-2539 GCA_910586105.1 uncultured Eubacteriales bacterium
TGCAGCAACGTGTCGCTGCACGGTATAGCTCGTCGATTGCGGCAACCGAATTGCCCTCGGTCAGCAGCTTGTCGCTCAAAAAAGACAAAATATTGAACAGCAGCGCGTTCTTGATGTTGCCGCTGGCGTTCATTAGATTTTTCACGCCGAACACGAGAAAGCGGGAGCTTTCCACGTTGGTGTGCCCGTTAAAAAATTTGCTTTCCGCGCCGATGCACATCGAGTGCAGCCCAAGCAGGACTTCCTGCAACAGCGGCGCGGGATAGAGCGCTTTTTCTTCACTGTCGTAGTTTTCGTAGGCATCCTCCATGACGGCGTACAGGTCGGACAAGGTCGGGTAATCTTCCGGGCCAAGCTGTGAAAAATCGGTTTCGTCGCTCAGATTCCAGCCCGCGTACAGCCGTTCCAGCATCAGTTCGATGGTGTCAATGTGGCGGTCAGTGAAATCCTTGTAGGAACGGAAAAAATCTTTCAGGAACGAGATGTGCTGGCTCAGTCGCGAGTGCTGCCGGAAGGTTTCCGGGGCTTTCGGATCGTCATCCGGTTCGTCGCCGGTCACATCCCACAGCTTCGGCTCCAGCGGATTGATGATGTACTTGCCGCTCATCAGATCAACAAAATACCCGCCGAGCCGGTCGCTCAGATCGCACATCTCGTGCTCCGGATCGAGTGAAATTACGCTTTTACCGCTCTCCAAAAGATTGCAAACCAACAGTTTCAACAGGTAGCTTTTGCCCTGTCCGGAGTTTCCGAGAATGAGAATGCTCGCGTTGGTCTTATCGTCGGCGCGGCGGTCGAGATCGACAATGATGTTCGAGCCGTAGCGGTCGCGTCCGATGTAGAATCCCTGCGGATCGGTCTTGCCGGAATAATTGAAGGGGAACAGATTTGCAGCCGATCCCGAGGGCATGACGCGTTCAAACTGTGAGCCGAACACATTATTTCCGGCTGGATTTGCAGTCAAGTATCCTTCGCGCTGCCGTAAAAGCAAACTGTCCACGCTCAATTTGGAACGAACCAGTTCCGCCAGAACTTCGTCACGCAGAGTGCGCAGGCGTTCGCTGCTCCATGCAGACAGTTCGATCAAAACTGCACAGTGCATCAGCGTTTCACGGTTACGGTGCATCGTCGTGACGAGTGTCGCAACGTCCTGCAAATTGGCTTCGGCGGTCACGCTCTGCTTGAGATCGGCGGTGTTACTGCGCTCCAAACGGCTTTTATTGGTCGCGTTGTGAATGATTTTGCTTTCCTCAGCGGATGTGACCTGCCGCATATAAATGTGGAGCAGGACGCCGCTTTTCTCGCCTAAATGCCGCAGGAGCGCAAGTTCTTCGGTGCCGGTCGGGTAGCCGCGCAGGGCCAGGACGCAGCGGAAGGTGCTCCCGAGGATAAAATAATCCGTGCTGAATTTGACCACCGAGGGAGCGATCAGGTCAAAGTAGTCCTTCGGCGCAGGGCTGGGCGGAGCCGTCTTCCGCTTGTTTTTCTTCTGCTTTTTGACAGCCTTCTTCTCGTCTTTTTTACCCATTTTCGGACACCCACCTTTCTCCATCGATGTTATCGAAATATTCCGTTGTCACGTCCTGCTGGTAGTAAATCGCGAGGATTCGCTTGATGTCCTGCTCAGTCGCGCGGCGGACGCGGAAGCTCTGATCACGCAGGCTTTTTTCCAGCCGTGCGATCTGACTGCGGGCATCCTCACCGCTCCGCTTTTCGATCTGGAACAGGAACGCAAATTCGCGCGTGGATGCTGTCGTTGCCTGAATGTCGTCAAGGTGCTGGGAATCCTGCTGGAGCAGTTCGCGCAGCGCGGGAAGTTCTTCCTGCTGGATGCGTTCGGCGTACCAATCCTTATTACGTGTGAATGATTCGCGCGAATTCAATGCCAGAATCCGCACGGATTCCGTGCCGCGCAGGAGGTTCGACAGCGCCATCACGCGCCCGCGCACCCCTTCGTTTGAGAGGACAGACAGATTGTCCGGCTTCACGATAAAGTACACCATTTCGCCATTCGCGGTTTTCAGGCTGTAGTCGGTGACTTCCTCTAAACCCATCAGCTGCCGCGTGGACTGCCCGCGTTTGTGTTCCTTTTTCGATGCTTTATTCATAGCGCTCTCTCCATTCATAAAATTGTTGTTTCAGGAACAGGAAATTTGCCGCGTTGCGCAGAAAGTCCAGGATGCTTGCATCTTCCATGCGGATGCTCAAAAACGCATACAGGAATGTCAGAACCAGCGGCACGATCAGGCCGACCTGCGCGATTGCCAGCACGGAAAGCAGCAGCCCGACGCCGATCACCGCCACGTCACGCAGCTCCCACAGCCACAGGGTTGCCTTCGCTGTCAAATTATCAGGATAAATATAAATCAGTGACACCTCCAAGAAAAAATACGCCGCGTATGGTTCGCGGCGTATTTTTGTGATATAATAGATTGTAATCAGGTTTCCGGTTCGGCTTCGTTGGCATCGTCGGTTTCGTCCCCGGCCGGTTCGATCCCCGCTGCGCGTTCGGATTCCTCCAGCGCCTGCTCGATCAGCC
>CAJUGU010000163.1:2639-6126 GCA_910586105.1 uncultured Eubacteriales bacterium
GCCGGTTCGATCCCCGCTGCGCGTTCGGATTCCTCCAGCGCCTGCTCGATCAGCCCCAGCACGAAGTCCTTCTGGCTGAGTTTCTTGCCCGTCCGCTCCGTTTCACGGGCAAGGTGATCCTTGATCCTCCAGAACAATTCATCGGGGATCTGGAACGCCAGCGTTCTTGTGGGTTCGTTCATTTTGACCGTTCCTCCTTCGTAAAATTTCGTAAGTACGTCGGTGATATACACGCCGAGCGTCAGCCCGGACTTTTCCTGCTCCGCCCGAACTTTTGCGTGCAGTTCCAGCGGAATTTGAGCGCATAAGTTCTTGGTTTCCATACGTTGTCCTCCTTCCCGCCCTGCAACGCAAGTATAGCGGATTTCTTATGGGATAGCTATCACAAATTCCAATAAAAAGATATGCTTTTTTGAAGCAGAAGCGACAAGTTATTGACTGGCGCGTAAGACCAGCGCGATGCCCTTCATCAAAAACTCCACGCAAGGAATCGCGACCGAATTTCCGAGCGCTTTCAGCCTTGCGGAATCACTCGCACCGGGGATATTTGTCCAGTCGTCAGGGAATCCTTGCAAACGCTCACATTCGGTCGGAACCAGCCTTCGGAGAAGGAAAACACCTGTTTTTCCGTCCAAAACAAGGTCGGTCGCGTCCTTATATTGACGGGCGCTTTGCGTGCTGGCTACCTCGCCGTGCTGGAACACATCGACCCTCTGACGGCAAAAAATCGCGTGGTGATCGGTTGCGGTCAGCGTATATGCGATATCCTTTTGAAAACCTTGCCCGTTGCCGCCGTTCTCCGGCCTCCGGTCTATCACATTGCCAACAATACAATAGACCTCGTCGCTCATCACAAACGGCACATTATTGCCGCCTGTCCCATAGCGGGCGGACATCGTAGGCACGACATCATGCGGGCCGGTATACCGCCCGTCGATCCCGTGATTTTCGTAAACGACCGGCGTATGGCTGGTCTGGGCAAGCAGCGTTCCGCTCTGATCTGTAAAACAGTCGATCCGTTCGCCGCCCTGATCGTGCAGGCAGAACACTTTTTCCTGCGTGACGAAGGTCTGCATCTGCATATTTTGCGTCGCCATCAATGCGCCGGAGATCCCGCCAAGGTCGATCCCCTCATCGCGTTGATTGATGTGGAACGCTTCTCCGGATGGGATGAAATAATCGTTTGGCGCGAATATCCCAGCCTGTAACTTGAGCGCCAATTCCAGCTTTTCGGGAAGTCTCTTGCCGCGCTTATCCGCCCGCTTCAGAATCCCCCTGCAACTTTTTTCGCTCAAATAGTATTTGGATGGGACTGAATCCAGCAAAATCTGCGACAAGGAAGATTCTTCGACGTCTTTGGGGCACTCCGAAGTATTGAGCGTCCCAGGTGGCCCAAGCCAGACTGGATCGTACTCCCAGCACGGCCCCAGCATATTCCCAGCGCCCGGTTGGAGGTTCAACAACATGAAGGTGTGGTTCTTCAATTTCAATGATCGATTGGAGGACTTGGAGAAAATCTTTTCCTTCCGAGCTGCTGTATGCCCCAAGCACGTTCTCCCAGCAGAGAAATCTCGGGCGAACAAACTGAGCTGCTCGACCTCGCTGTTTATCTGCATTTCTCATCTCCTTTACGATACGGATTTGTTCCATAAACAGGCCGGAACGCGCACCAGATAAACCTGCACGTGTTCCAGAAGCCACGGATAAATCTTGACACGGGCTGCCACCACAGACGATATCAACTGGCGGCAATTCTCCGCCATTTAGTTTGGTTATGTCGCCTACGTGTATCATTTCGGGGAAATGATGCTTTGTGACTGCGATTGGGAACGGCTCAATTTCGCTCGCCCATACAGGAATAATTCCATTCCGGATTGCTGCCAGCGGGAAGCCGCCGATCCCGTCGAATAAACTCCCTAAAGTCAAGGGTTCTACCCCATCGACATCCCCACCCCTTTTGTCGATTCAAAATCGACTTCCAGAATATCTTCAGCGTTCACCTGATGCACAGGGATGCCGAGCTGCTCGGCCAGCTCCTTTTCCCCTGCCATGCCTGCGCTGATCCGGTCGCCGCAGAGCCAAAGCTCGTCACACAGTGCCAGCATCTGGTTTCCCATGTCAATTCCGAGCTGACGGTCGGCAGGACTGCTATCATCCAGCATCTGCGTGTACAGCAGATGCGGTGCGAACGGCGTAGCTTCCTGCTCGATAGCGTACCGGCACGCTTTTCGTGCAAATTCAAGGTTTTTCTCTACGTCGCCAGACAACGGCGACGCAATATAAACTAACGGTTTCATCGATGCTCCTTCCCAAACAGTTTATGACGGCAATGTGCCGTTCAGCGGCGAGGCAAAATAGCGGCAGCAGCAGGTCAGTCCGGCCTGCTGGTTGAGGGCTTTCGCCGCCGCCTGCGCCTGCTCCCGCGACTCAAAAATCGCCCGCTTTCCCTGCGGGTCGGTACACCAGCCATGCAGTTCACCCCACATGGAATCGCTATTTGTCTTAACCAAAACGCCATATTTCATGCTTAATTTCACCCTTTCCGATCTTATTTCAGCGCCGCCGCCACCACTTTTGTTGTGTTGATTGCCGCCTGTGCGGTGTAGACCGCGCTCATGATGTTTGCGCGTGTCGTGGTGTCCAGCCCGAAGGTTCCGGCGATCCGCGGCACCTCTCCGGCGGACAGCATCAGCCCAAGGCCGAGCAGGGCATGGTCTTTAAAGACCATGAGCCCCGCTACAAGGATCGTTGCCTGCAAAAACGCCGTCAGGCACAGCCCGATCACCTGCTTGATCCACTGCGTAAATCCGTCAATGTAACCTCTCGGAATGCTAAACATATACAACGATCCGACCGCGATTTGGATCAGCAGGATGCCGCCGCGCTTGAGGTTCGAGAAAAACACTTTTATAACAGCGTAGGCCATCAAAATAATGCAGAAAATCAGCATGATCCCGCTGGTGATTGCGTGCAGGCCGAACCGGGAGCCAGTCATTGCAGCTTCCAGCGTGTCCGTTGTCTGCAATTCTTCGATAATCCTTGCCCCGACGCTGCCAATGCTTTCGCCGGAGCCTGCCAAGCCTGTCGTCATCAGCCCTTGCAGCGATACCGAAAGGGCGTATAATCGAACCGGCACGACCGAGAACAGGCTGACTGCCATAAAGCCTTTGATTGCGTTCAACGCCGTCTGCTGGATGTTCCCGCGCCCGGTCGAATACTCAATCCCGCACTCGAAGCAGGCCACCACAAGGCTGACGCCGAACAGTGCCCATCCAAGCTGGGAGAAGAACAAAACCACCGACTGTACCCAGTTCATTTCAAACAATTCCACGCCCATATTGCCCATTTCGGCAAAGAAATTGCCGAGAAATCCAACGATTTGGCTGTACAGCCAGTCGAGCAGGTTGTCCATGACCGTGGATGCAACAAATTCCCATATGAAAATGGTGATTCACCTCATTTCACGTTGTTTTCCGTCTGTTTTACA
>CAJUGU010000164.1 GCA_910586105.1 uncultured Eubacteriales bacterium
GATGCTGCGCATCGCCTGTGCCGCCTGCGGGCGGGGAAAAGGGCAGTTGAGTCAAAATGATAAGCATATTATGTTTTGCGGCAATAACGGCTCGCCGTGTGCAGACGGCGTCAGCGTTAAGGTGAGCGCAATGGCGCGAAACGTCTGGCGTCGTTGTGCCAGACGTTTCGCTGCATCGGATGGTTTTCTTCGCAGCGGCAATGCTTCCTGCTATAGCAACTTACGCGGCATCGTAATCTTCAAAATTGGTGGCGGGGAAAGGAGAGCCAAAGGGGCTTTGCGCCAGATACGGGCTGTAAGGGCCGATCTGATGTTTTGTCGGGATTTTGCTGTGCGCTATCAATGGTTCGGCAGAGAACCGTCCCCGCCCGCAGGCGGATAAAGATGCGTCAGCATCTTGGGGTCTGGGGCCATAGGCCCCAGCGGGAGTCCAGAGGGCAGAGCCCTTTGGCGCTCCCCGCGCAGGGGCGGGAGTCCAGAGGGCAGAGCCCTTTGGCGCTCCCCGCGTAGGGGTGGGAGTCCAGAGGGCAGAGCCCTTTGGCGCTCCCCGCGTAGGGTATGAAAGGCGGAGCGCAGCCCCCGCAGAGGCTGCGCTCCTTTGCTTCGCTTCCAAAAGGCTTAGTGGCAGATCGCCTTTTCCGTTTCCTTGTCGAAAAGATGGATCTTGGCCGTGTTCAGCGTGAACTTGGCCGTATCGCCTTCGCGGCCACGGAAGGTCGAAGGCGTGCGCGCGATCAGCTTTACCCCCTGGCAGTCCAAATACAGGTTGATCTCCGCGCCCATCAGCTCCGCAATGTCGATCTTCGACGCGATGCCGTCGCCATCGCCCGCGATCACGTCCTCCGGACGGACGCCCAGCACGACTGTCTTGCCAACATACGCTTCCAACGCCTTGTCGTTCTTCAACGGGACATTGCTCCCGCAGAACTCCGCCGTGTAGCCCGAACCCTGCTTGCGGATCACCGCATCAATAAAGTTCATCTGCGGCGAGCCGATGAAGCCCGCAACAAACAGATTGCACGGGAAATCATACAGGTTCTGCGGCGTGTCGTTCTGCTGGATGATGCCATCCTTCATAACCACAATCCGGTCGCCCATCGTCATTGCTTCCGTCTGGTCATGCGTTACATAAACAAACGTCGTCTGAAGTCGCTTGTGCAGCCGGCTGATCTCCGAACGCATCGCCGTGCGCAGCTTCGCGTCCAGGTTGGAAAGCGGCTCGTCAAGCAGGAATACCGCGGGATTCCGCACCATCGCACGCCCCAACGCAACACGCTGCCGCTGGCCGCCCGAAAGCGCCTTCGGCTTCCGGTTCAGCAAATGCTCCAGATCCAACGCCTTCGCCGCTTCATGTACCTTGCGGTCGATCTCGTCCTTCGGCACCTTCTTCAGGCTCAGGCCGAACGCGATGTTCTTATATACCGTCATGTGCGGATAGAGCGCATAGTTCTGGAATACCATCGCAATATCACGGTCCTTCGGCGCAACGTCGTTGACCACCCGGTCGCCAATGTAAAGCTGCCCGTCCGTGATGTCTTCCAGCCCCGCAATCATGCGCAGCGTGGTCGATTTGCCGCAGCCCGAAGGCCCGACCAGAATGACAAATTCTTTGTCCTTGATCTCCAGATTCAGATCCGGTACGACCGTCACATTGCCCGGATAAACCTTCTTCACGTTCTTAAAGGTGATGCTTGCCATAACTTGCTTCCTCCGCTTCGTTGTTGTTTTTCCTGCCGGGATGGGTAATTTATTTACCGTCAGGCACCGCGTTGCCGTGCCGCCCCTTTCCTTCTGTAATCAGGATAACACAGCCGCGAGGTCGGCTGCAAGGGTAATTTTCATGCATCGCAGGTAAAATAATAACGCCGCGCATGCGCGGCGTTGTGAAGTCATTATTTTACCCGGTATATCATTTCATTACGGTTGCGCCGCCGGGAACGCCCGTGTTAAACTGTATTCGTTCCCGGAACCCCCTCCGGCAACAGGACCCATTGACACCTTCACTTCACCCTCATTATATCTCACTTCTGTGAAAAGCCGCCCATTCGGGCGGCTTTTTGCTATCGGTTTGCCTTCCCGCTCAGGGGCGTTCCCCCGGGCGGAGGCCGGTCAGCTTTTCGATCGTCTCCAGCAGCGGTTC
Organism: uncultured Eubacteriales bacterium; assembly: GCA_910586105.1. GTDB lineage: Bacteria > Bacillota > Clostridia > Oscillospirales > Butyricicoccaceae > QXXE01. The sequence goes on from CAJUGU010000164.1 coordinate 2,141, forward strand.
GATCTCGATCGGCTTCGGCATATGCGCGTTCATCCCGCTGTCAAACGCCTGGCGCTTGTCCTCCTCGAACGCATTGGCGGATAACGCCACAATCGGCAGCGCTGCAAGCTCCGGCTGTTCCAGCCCCCGGATCGCCCGCGCCGTCTGATAGCCGTCCATCACCGGCATCTGGATATCCATCAACACCAGCGCGTATTCCCCAGGCTTGGAATCGCGCACCTTTTGGAGCCCGACTTGCCCGTTCTCCGCTGTGTCGACCGAAAAACCGGCGTCCTGAAGCAGCTCCCGCGCGATCTCCATATTCAGCTCGTTATCCTCTACGATCAGGAGCTTTTGCCCCGGCACGGCAGGGGCGCCCGCCGCCAGCCGCCCCTCCTCGATCTGCAGCCGCAGCGGCAGCGTGACGATGAACCGGCTCCCCCGGCGCGGCTCGCTTTCGACCTCAATCGTGCCGTCCATCATCTCTACGATGCTTTTGACGATCGGCAGGCCAAGGCCTGTGCCATATACGCCGCTGAGCGTCGTGTTCTGCTCCCGCGCGAACGATTCAAAAATATGCTCCAGGAAGCCCTGGCTGATCCCGATGCCGTCGTCCTCGACAATCAAACGGTAGCTGCGGAAGCCCGTTGCCGTCGCCTCCTGCTCGGCGATCTGGATCGTGACATGCCCGCCCGGTTCGGTGTATTTCACCGCGTTGCTCGCAAGATGGTAAAGGATCTCCTCCAGCTTGCGTTCATCCCCGCGGACCAGCGCCCGCCGCAGCCCGGACAGGTCGAGCGACAGGTTGACATTTTTTGTCGCCGCCTTGGCATACAGCGAAGTCCGCACCCGCTGGGCGATCTCCCGCAGGTCGCAGGGCGAATCGCTCAGCTGCTCGCCGCCCGATTCGATGCGCGCGATCTCAAGCACATTGTTGATCAGCCGCAGCAGCTGCCGCCCCGATACCTCGATCATGCCCAGATAGCGGCGCACCTGCGCGGCGTCGTCCGCATGCCGCCGCGCCAGCATGGTAAAGCCCGCGATCGCATTCAGCGGCGTGCGCATATCGTGCGACATATTGGATAAAAACGCGTTTTTGGCCGCGACCGCCGTCCGCGCCTGATGGAGCGCGTCCGCCAGGAATTCCTGCTGCTCCATCGCGCTGCGCACCTTGTCATCGACGCTCATCGTACAAAGCTGTACCCGCGATACCGGTTCCAGCCCGCCCAGCCGCACGATCCGCATTTGCAGGTATTCCGTCTGCTCTCCCCATTGGCAGCGGAAATTGATATGTACCGCGCGCTGCCGGTCCAGCTCCCGGCGCAGCGACTGCGGCGCGACCTGCGCGGCGATCATCGCGCGGTCCTCCGGATGCACCCAATGCTCCACATATTCGTTCATGAACCCGGAATAATCGCGCGCATGCTGCCCCGGCTTGAGCAGGCTGCTCGTATAACGGCCCGACTGATAGACCTGGATCATGTCTTTATCCAGGTCGACATAATAGATCGACAGGTATTCCACGCTCAAGCCGTCGATCATATCCTTGCGCTGCATGTATTCCCGGCTGAGGCTTTGCAGCTCGCGGTCGTATGCGCGCAGCTGCGCGTCCTTTTGATCGTTTTCCCGGAGCAGCTCCGCGCGCTCCTTCTGGCGCAGCAGCATCTGCTCGGTCATATCTGTCGCAAACACGGAAAAAACATTGCCATATTTGGCGCTTTTGAAAAAATGCCCAAAATCATTGATCCAACGGATCTCGCCGTCCTTGCGGCAGATGCGATATGCCACATGGTCGATATCGTCCTGCGCGATCTGCTGCCAGATGCTTTTTTCGGCTGCTTCCAGATCGTCCGGGTGGATCAAACCCCGGAACGTGCCGCCTGTCAGCGTCAGGAACTCCTGCTGGTCGGCGCAGCCCGCGATCTGAAGCATCGCGGCGTTTACATACAGGAACTTTTCGTCCTCGTCCGCCTGATAAATGAAAAACCCACCCGGCATTTCATCCATAAAGTGCAGCGTTCGCTGCAAGCCATCTCTTCCACCGCACGGCGTCACATCGTTCAGGATTTCTTCGATCAGGCTGAATTCATTGTCCAAAAGTGACCCTCTCCTTTCAGGGCTATTCAGCTGCAACAGCGTCGCCATTCAAGGATATTATATCAGAATCGAAACCGGAAAGCCAGCTTTTTTCGTCCTCGAAAAACGGGAAATCTCAACGCTGGCGGGAAGGTGCAAAAAGGAGGGTTTTCCCGGCATTTTTTTCGGCATTCTTGACAGGCTGCGGCGGATATGGTATGTTGTAAACACCGGGTGCGGGCGGTTTCCGCCGCCTGCGGCGGGAAGGTCTGGACCCGGAGGGGGGCGGGCAAACCGTTTCGCAGGCCGCCGCCAAAGGAGGGGACGCGTTGCTGACTTATATATTAGACGCCGGCGGCCGCACGCCGCTTTACGAACAGCTCTACCGGCTGATCCGCCGGGACATCACGACCGGCGCGCTGCGGGGCGGGGAACGTTTGCCCTCCAAGCGGCGGCTGGCCGAGCATCTGGAGGTCAGCCGTATCACTGTGGAGACCGCCTACGGCCAGCTTCTGGCCGAAGGCTACATCACCTCCGCGCCGCGCCGCGGCTATTTTGTACAGGAATCCCTCGCCATGCCCCAGCGCGCCGCCGCGCCGCCCCGCGCGCGCCCCCGCGCCAAAGAGCCGCCGCGTTACCGTTTTGACTTCAAGACGAACATCGTCGACACCGACTGTTTCCCCTTCTCGACCTGGGCGAAGCTGTCGCGTGCCGTACTGACCGATTACGCCGACCGTCTCCTGCACGAGCCGCCCCCGCAGGGGGTCGCCGAGCTGCGGGAAGCGATCAGCCGCTACCTGCTCGACTTCCGCGGCCTGGAAGCCCCGCCCGAGCGGGTAATCGTCGGCGCGGGCTCGGAATACCTGCTGCACCTGCTCATCCGTCTGCTCGGCTGCGCCCAGCCTTACGCGCTCGAAAACCCCGGCTACCGCAAGCTATATCAGATCTTTGAAGCCAACGGCGCGCAGGTGCGGCCGGTCGGGCTGGACGCCAAGGGCCTCCGCGCCGAACAGCTGGGCGACGCGGGCGCGGTTTACCTGACCCCGTCGCACCATTTCCCGACTGGCGTCGTTATGCCGGTGCCCCGTCGGATGCAGCTGCTGCAATGGGCGGCGGAACGCCCCGGGCGTTACCTGATCGAGGACGATTACGATTCGGAATTCCGGTTTTCCTCCCGTCCGATGCCCGCGCTCAAGGAGCTTGACCGATTTGAACGGGTTATCTACCTGAACACTTTCGCCAAGAGCCTCGCGCCTTCGCTGCGCATCGGGTATATGGTACTGCCCGAACCGCTGATGCAGCGCTTTTGCGACCGGTTTTCTTTATATTCGTCCTCCGTGCCCGTGTTTGAGCAGCACACGCTGGCGCGGTTCATGGAGACCGGGGCCTTCGAGCGGCATATCAGCCGCAGCCGCAACGTCTACAAGGGGCGGCTGGACGCCCTGCTCGCCGCGCTGCGCGCCAGCCCGCTTGCGCCTTATCTGGACATCCACGGCGCGGAAGCCGGGTTGCACATCCTTGCGCGGGTCAACAACGGGCTCGGCGAGGACGAGCTCGTACAGCGGGCTGCGGAAAAGGGCGTCCGGGTATACGGCCTGTCCTCCTACTACGCGACGGGGCGCCCTGAACAGGCGACCGTGATCTTAGGCTATGCGGGCATCGCGTCGGAGCAGTTCCGCGAAGCCGTCCAACTGCTGGGCGAAGCGTGGCTTGCCCCGCGCGGAGGATGAATAATCCTGTCCTTCACCGCAGCCGTTTGCCCCGCCTGCGCGGCGGGCGGCCCCTGCGCGGGGCGGCGCCAGAGGGACTCGTCCCTC
>CAJUGU010000165.1 GCA_910586105.1 uncultured Eubacteriales bacterium
CGAGGGGCGCCCGCCGCGCAGGCGCGCTGTCCGCGCAGGACGCCTCCCCGCGTAGGGGCGCCCGCCGCGCAGGCGCGCTGTCCGCGTAGGACGCCTCCCCGGCGAGGGGCGCCCGCCGCGTTGGGGCGCGGCTGAGCAAACCCGCTAAGCATATATTTTATTTCCGGCAGCTTGTCAAAATATCTTGCAATTTCGCCCCGTTCAGACTAAAATAGGAAGGGTGAGACCGTCCGCGCCTGCGCGGGCAAAATACAGGGGGCGCGCTAAGAAGCGTTCCCACAGGAGGGTGAACCCGATTGAATGACCTGATGGGCAAGCTGCAAAGCAATCTGACGAAGTTCTCCAAGAGTCAGAAGCAGATCGCCCGTTATATCATGGAACATTATGATAAGGCCGCGTTTATGACGGCAAGCCGATTGGGGCAGACCGTCGGCGTGAGCGAATCGACCGTCGTGCGCTTCGCGACCGAACTGGGCTATGACGGCTATCCCCATTTGCAGCGCGCATTGCAGGAGATGATCCGCAACAAGCTGACTGCCGTGCAGCGCATGGAGGTCATGGGCGACCGCATGGGTGGGCGCGATATCCTGCAAAGCGTCTTGACGACGGATGCCGACAAGATCCGCATGACGCTCGACGAGCTCGACCGGGAAGCGTTCCGCGGCGCGGTCGAGGCGATCCTGCGAGCGCGGCGCATTTATATCCTGGGCGTCCGTTCCTCGGGCGCGCTGGCAAACTTTTTGGGCTTTTACTTCTCGCTGCTGTTTGAAAACGTGCGGATGCTGCAAACCAACGGCGTCAGCGAAGTGTTCGAGCAGCTGCTGCATGTGGAGCCGGAGGACGTATTCATCGGCATCAGCTTCCCGCGCTATTCCAAACGGACGCTTTCCGCAATGAAGTATTCCAAAGGGCACGGCGCGCAGGTCGTGGCGCTGACCGATTCCCGGCTGTCGCCGCTGGCAGGCTGCGCCGACCATGTGCTGATCGCGAAAAGCGACATGGTTTCGTTCGTCGACTCGCTGGTCGCGCCGCTGTCGGTGCTCAACGCGTTGATCGTGGCGGTCGGCATCGGAAAAAAGGCGGAGATCGAGCAGACCTTTGAACGGCTCGAAAATATCTGGGACGAATACGAGGTATACGAAAAGCTGGAGGACGGATGAAACAGATCGTGGTAGTCGGCGGCGGCGCAGCCGGGTTGATGGCCGCCGGTACGGCGGCGGAGCAGGGCGCGCGGGTCGCGCTGCTGGAAAAGAACCCGAAGGTCGGGCGCAAGCTCGCGATCACCGGCAAAGGCCGCTGCAACGTTACCAATAACTGCGACGTGCAGCAGGTGCTGGCGAACGTGCCGACCAACCCGCGTTTTTTATACTCGGCGCTGAACGGCTTTCCGCCGTCGGCGGCAATGGCGTTCTTTGAGCGGGAAGGCGTCCCGCTGAAGACCGAGCGCGGCGGGCGGGTGTTCCCGGTGAGCGACCGCGCGCTGGATATTGTCGACGCGCTGTACCGCTGGGTGCGCCGGGCGGGCGTGACGATCGAAAACGCGGAGGCGGAAGAACTGCTGGCCGAAGGCGGGCGCATTTCCGGCGTGCGCGCGGCGGGGAAGCATTTTCCGGCGGACGCGGTAGTGCTGGCGACCGGCGGCGCGTCCTATCCGCTGACCGGTTCAACCGGGGACGGTTACCGCTTTGCGAAGGCGCTGGGGCATACGGTCGTCCCGCCGCGCCCGTCGCTGGCCCCGCTGGTCGCCGCGGGGGACGCCTGCGCTGCGATGATGGGGCTTTCCCTGAAAAACGTACAGCTGACGGTCTTTGAGGACGGAAAAAGGCTGTTCACCGACTTCGGGGAAATGCTGTTCACGCATTTCGGGCTTTCAGGCCCGCTGGTGCTGTCGGCGTCGGCGCATATGCGGCATTTCGGCAGCAAACACTATCGGGTGGAGATCGACCTCAAGCCTGCGCTGGACGAAAAGACGTTGGACAAGCGGCTGCTGTCCGACTTTGCGGCGCACCAGAATCAGGACTTTATCAACGCCTTGGGCGGGCTTCTGCCCCGGAAAATGATCCCGGTCGTGGTGGAGCAGTCGGGCATCGACCCGCGCTGTAAAGTACACAGCGTCACCAAAAAAGAGCGGGCGGCGCTGCTGCGGACGCTCAAGGCGTTCTCAGTCGAGGTGACGGGCGCCCGTCCGATCGTGGAGGCGATCGTTACGGCGGGCGGGATCGCGGTGAAAGAGGTTTCGCCGAAGACAATGGAGTCCAAGCGGCTCCCAGGGCTGTTCTTCGCGGGGGAGCTCCTCGACATGGACGCATATACCGGCGGTTTCAATTTGCAGATCGCGTGGGCGACCGGCAGGCTTGCGGGGCTGAGCGCGGCGCTTTAAAGGCGCGTTTTGGGGAATCAAACAGCGCACCGGCGGGAGTCGCCGCCGTGCGGGAGACGGAGTGAACAGGTGATTATGACAAGGAAATTTGCAGTTGCGATCGACGGCCCGTCCGGCGCGGGCAAGAGCACCGTTGCGAAGGCTGCGGCGGGACGTCTCGGGCTGCTGTATGTGGATACGGGGGCGATGTACCGCGCCATTGGGCTGGCCGTGCTGCGGCGCGGCCTTTCGGAGGACGATACGGCGGGGATCGAAAGCGTGCTCCCCGAACTGTCGGTGACGCTGCGCCACGGCGCGGAGGGGCAGCGCGTGCTGCTCAATGGCGAAGACGTTTCGGAGCAGATCCGCACGGGCACGGTCGCGCAGTACGCGTCGAAATGCTCGGCAGCGCCTGCGGTGCGCAGTTTCCTGCTGGAGACTCAGCGGGCGCTTGCGCGGGAGCACGGCGTGATCATGGACGGGCGCGATATCGGCACGGTGATCCTGCCGGACGCCGAGGTCAAAATTTTCCTGACGGCCAGCGTCGAAGCGCGTGCACAGCGGCGGTATCGCGAGCTGACCGAGCGCGGGGAAGCCGTCGCCCTGGAGGGCGTGCGCGCGGATATCGAGCGCCGCGACCGGCAGGATACGACCCGCGCGATTGCGCCGCTGCGGCAGGCGGAGGACGCGGTGCTGCTCGATACCAGCAGTCTGGGGCTGACGCAGGCGGTCGAGGCGGTGCTGGCGATTATTTCAGAAAAAACAGGGGTGCAGGCATGAAAAAAGAACGCAAAGGCGGGGCAAAATACCATCCGTTGTTCCAGTGGCTGGCGATCCCCTGCATCCAGATCAGCTATCAGCTTTGGTATGGCTATACCGTGACCGGGCGGGAGAACATCCCGGAGGGCGGTTGCATCGTCTGCCCGAACCATAACCAGAATTCCGACCCGCCGCTCGCGGCGGCGGCGCTGGGCAACGGCAGCAAGCTGTCGGTGATGGCGAAAAAGGAGCTTTTCGATATGCCGTTCCTGTGGCGGCTGTTCACCTGGCTGGGCGGGTTCCCGGTCGACCGGGGCAAGGCGGACCTGGCGGCGATCAAGACGGCGATGCGTTCTTTAAAGGACGGCAAAAAGCTGCTGATGTTCCCGCAGGGCACCCGCGGCACCGAGGCGGACGGCGCAAAGGAAGGGGCGGCAATGCTCGCGGTCAAGACGGGCGTGCCGATCCTGCCGATGTATATCACGGAGGGGAAGAAATTCCGCCGTCCGGTGCGGATTGTGATCGGCGAGCCGTTCCTGCCGCCTGCGGGGACGCGCGATTATGCGCCGATCGCCGACGATATCCTGCGCCGGATCTACGCGCTGCGCGAGGAGGCCGGCCAATGAGCTTGGAAACCGCGCAGACGGCGGGGTTCTGTTTTGGCGTGCGGCGCGCGGTCGATCTGGCGGAGCGGGAGGCGGCGAAGCGCCCGATCTATGCGCTGGGGGAGATTATCCATAACGCGCACGAGATCCGGCGGCTTGCGGCGTGCGGGGTGCGCACGGCGCAGCGGCTGGAGGAGATCCCGGACGGCGCGCCGGTGCTGATCCGGGCGCATGGCGTGGCGCGGGAGGTTTTTGAACGGCTGCGCGAAAAGGGCTGCGAGGTGTTCGACGCGACCTGCCCGTTTGTGGCGAAGATCCACCGCATCGCCGAACGGGAGAGTGCGGCGGGCCGGCTGGTGGCGATCGTCGGTACGGAAGGCCACCCGGAGGTAGAGGGGATCCGCGGCTGGTGCCGGGAGTCGGCGGTGTTTGAAGACAGCGCGTCGCTGGAAAAAGCCCTGAAGTCCGATAAACTGGACTGCGAAAGGGTATCGCTTTTAGCACAAACGACGGTCAACCGGGAAGTTTGGAACAAATCGGCCGAAATTATAAAAAAAGAGTGTACAAACAGCAAAATATTTGATACAATATGTAATGCGACAGATGAGCGCCAGATGGAAGCCCGTCTGCTTGCCGGAAAATCGGATATGATGATTGTGATCGGCGATAAGAAGAGCTCGAACACAAAGCGCCTTTATGAGATCAGCAGGTCGCTTTGCCCGTGCGTCCTCTTGGTCGAGGATGCAACGGAGCTAAAAGCGGCGATGGCTGGGTTCACGCGGGCGGAACGCATCGCCATAACCGCGGGCGCATCCACTCCGGCATGGATAATTAAGGAGGTCAGTAACATGATGAGTGAAGAGATCAAAATTGAAAATGGCGAGGATTTCGCGGCAATGCTGGAGGAATCCTTCAAGACTTTATATAATGGAGAGAAGGTAACCGGTACCGTCGTCGCGATCTCAGCGACCGACGTGCAGGTCGATCTGGGCGTGAAGCATACCGCTTACATCCCGATGGACGAGCTGAGCGACGACCCCGGCTACAAGGTGGAAGAGAACATCAAGCCCGGTGATGAGATCGAGGCTATCGTTGTCCGCGTCAACGATGTCGAAGGCACCGTTACCCTGTCCAAGAAGAAGGTCGACCATCTGAAGGGCTGGGAGAGCATCGAAGCGGCGAAGGAAGAGCACACCGTGGTAGAGGGCGCGATCGTGGAAGAGAACCGCGGCGGCGTCGTCGCGACGGCGTTCGGCGTGCGGGTCTTCATCCCGGCGTCCCAGACCGGCGTGCCGAAGGACGAGCCGATGGCCCAGCTGCTCAAGACCCGCCAGTCCTTCTACATCACCGAGATCAACCGCCAGCGCAAGCGCGTCGTCGGTTCGATCCGCGCGGTGCAGCAGGAAGCGCGCAAGGCGGCGGCAGAGAAGGTCTGGGAGACCATCGAAGTGGGTTCCAGCTATAACGGCACGGTCAAGAGCCTTACCTCATACGGTGCGTTCGTCGATATCGGCGGCGTGGATGGCATGATCCACATTTCCGAGCTGTCCTGGGGCCGGATCAAGCATCCATCCGAGGTCGTTTCTATCGGCGACCAAGTGAACGTATTCGTCATTGGCCTGGACCGCGAGAACAAGAAGATCTCGCTGGGCTACAAGCGCGAGGAGGATAACCCGTGGTCGATCTTCAAGACCAATTATGAGGTCGGCGACACCGCAAACGTAAAGATCCTCAAGTTCATGCCGTTCGGCGCGTTCGCTGAGATCGTTCCCGGCGTAGATGGCCTGATCCACATTTCGCAGATCGCAGACCATCGCATCGCAAAGCCCGATGAAGCGCTGACGATCGGCCAGGAAGTCGAGGCGAAGATCATTGATATCAATGATGAAAAGAAGAAGGTATCGCTTTCGATCCGCGCGCTGCTGATGGGCGGCGAGGACGAGGAATAAGCGTCCCGCACATCGGAAACGGCGTGGGGTAAACCGGTAAAAGACCGGCGCAGCTTTATGAGCTGCGCCGGTCTTTTATTATGCAAAAAATCGACCGGCATTCTGCCGGGGGAGATAACGCGTACAAAAGGGAGGATCGGATAACCAGCTAAACCATTGAAAATGCCCAAGGATTTGAGCGTGCACAGGCCGCTGAGATCCCTGGGCATTTTCAAAAAATGGATCAAAACAGGGCCGAAACGGAGGAAAACGGCAATTATCCAACTCCCAATTCGCTTTTGTGTTCCCGGTGACTAAAATCCGATGTTCTAGTGTAT
>CAJUGU010000166.1 GCA_910586105.1 uncultured Eubacteriales bacterium
ACTGCTGAATCGAAAGATTCCGTAAAAGCGGCGGATTACCTATCGCTATCACCAGACGTATGTGTTGGAGTTTTTCAATCAGCCAAAAGGCGGTATTTTGATTCTCAAAAAGGATTCGCAGACCGGTGAACCGCTGGTAGGCGTTGAATTCAAAGTAACAACCGCAAATGGTGAATTTGTTGCGAATAATGGCGGTTTGACCTCTACGAACGGGATTTATACCACCAATGAGGACGGGCAAATCGAAATCACGCAGCTCAAACCCGGCACGTATACGGTCACGGAGACGAAAACGCTGGAGGACTATGTGCTGGATGCAGCGCCGCAGACCGTCGTTGTGGAAGCGAACGATCTGCAAACCCTGACGTTCACCAACACAAAAAAAGGGTGTCTTGTAATCACGAAGATCGACAGCGTGACGCATGAGCCGCTTTCTGGTGTGAAGTTCAAAATCCAGGGGTGCAACGGCAATCCCTATCCCGAAGGCAACTACACAACGGACAGCAGCGGCGTGATCCGGCTCGACCATCTTCCGAGCGGCGATTATACCATCGCAGAAGTGCAGGCGAAGGACGGCTACCGGCTGGACGATACTGTCAAAACCATCAACATTGAAGCGGGCAAAACAAAGGAAATCACCTTTGAAAATGAACCGCTTGGCGGGCTGCTGATCCGTAAAATGGACGCTTCAACAAAGGAACCGCTTTCCGGTGTGAAGTTCAAAATCACGCGCACGGACGGTACGGTTATCGGGACTTCAAACGGTGAATTTGAAACGGACGAAAAGGGTTACATTTCCCTTCCCGACCTTGCGCCGGGGAGCTATATTGTTACTGAAACGCAGTCAAAAACCGGATATTTGCTGGATAATACGCCGAAAACGGTCGAGATCAAAGACCATCAGCTATACACGCTGGACTTTTACAATCAGCCGATGGGCGGCTTGATTATCCACAAGCTGGACAGCATTACAAAGAAGCCGCTGCAAGGCGTACAATTTAAGATTACGACCGCTGACGGTACATTTGTGGCTGATAAGAACGGCAAATTGTCCTCGAATGGGCTGTATTTCACCGATGAAAACGGACAAATCGTACTTTCCGACCTTGCGCCGAACACTTACATCGTGACAGAAGCCGCGACCATCGACGGCTACACAATTGACGAAGCGACGCGCAGCCAGACCGTTGTTGTAAATACAGACGATACACAAACTCTGTATTTTTACAACACACCGATCAGCGGGCTAACCCTTATCAAAGAGGATGAGGAAACGCACGCGAGAATTCCCGGCGTGACCTTTGAAGTGCGCAAGCTGAACGGCGAAATTATTGGCAATTATACGACAGGCGATAACGGAATTGTCGTTGTTCCGAGACTGGACAACGGCTGGTATCAGGTGGTCGAGCTAAAGGCCGCAGCCGGTTACAAGCTCGACAGCACGCCGCATCAGGTCGAAATCAAGAGCGGCGAAAACGCGCAGCTAACCATAACCAATCGCAAGAGCGCGTCCATCCTGCTCCGCAAAGTCGACAGCGTAACCGGGAACGGCATTTACGGCGTGAAATTCCTGATTTCCGACGCAAACCGTAACCCGATTATGGAAGTCGAAACCGATCAGGACGGCTACATCTACATCGACAGGGAACTGGACGACGGCAAGTATTTTATTCGTGAAATCCAGCCCGCCGACGGGTATATTGCCGATAACACGGTGAAAACCTTCCATATCCAATACGGTTCAACCAGTGAAATCACGTGGAAAAATACGCCGATCCTGGCGCAAATCCAAATCGTGAAAAAGTCCGCGAACGACAATACCTACAACGGATTCCCTGCCGGGACGCTGCTGGAAGGGGCAGTTTTTGAAATCGTGGACAAGGCTGGAAACGTTGTCGACACGGTGAAAACCGACGCGCGGGGGCTTGCCAGCTCGAAGCCGCTGCCGCTCAGCCGGTACATCGTGCGCGAGATTCAGGCTCCTGATTTTTACGCGATCAATCCGGCAGAAACCACGGTTTATCTGGAGCACGAAGGGCAGATCGCCCGGATCGAGGTACTTGATGAATCGTCGTTTACCAACGTTTCCATCAGCAAACGCGGCTACACGCAGATCGTCCCCGGACAGGAAATCCGCTATGATTTCAGCCGGATTGCAAACAATTCCACGGTTTCCCTTTCGAGCTTCTACTGGCGCGATACGCTGCCGAGCGCTGCGCCTTTGCAGAAAATCATCACCGGAACGTACAATCAGCAGCTATCCTATAAAATCGTCTTTAAGACGAATCAGCGCGACTACACGACGCTGGCGGATAATCTGTTGACCAGCCAGAATTATGTGCTTGACGCTTCCCCGACTGCGTTGGGGCTGGCGTCAAACGAGTATGTCACCGAAGTGATGTTCTCTTTCGGGACGGTCAAGGCTGGTTTTGCACAGGTCGAAGCGCCGCACATCTACTGCAAGGCGCTCTCGAACCTTGCAAACAACACCAGTTTTGTCAATCAGGCGGACGTTGGCGGTCTTTGGGGTACTCGCTGGATCATGGCGACCGACCGCTGGGTGACGACGATTTACAGTACGCAGCCTGCGCCGAAGCTGCCGAAAACTGGCTACTAAAATGAGAAGGAATCAGAACAGCGTCGTCCTCTGGGCGGCGCTTGTCCTGCCAATTATTTGGCTTGGTGCGCTGGCGGCGCAGTGCTGTGGCGAAAACATCAACCTGATTGGCTGGCTGGACGGGCTTTCCGCAGTCATGCAGAACCCCTTTGCCCTGCGCTGGACACCCTACACGCCGCGTTGCATCCTTGGTGCGCTGGTGCTGTATGGTTTGGCGATTTCCGCCTACTATTCCTCGAAGGGAAACCGGCGGCCCGGTGAGGAACACGGCTCCGCAAAATGGGGTGATGCAAAGCAGATCAATGCGGTTTACCGCGAACACAAAGCCCCGGAAAATAACATTATTTTAACCTCGCATATCCGCATGGGTTTAGACGGGCGCAAGCACCGCCGTAACCTGAATGTGCTGGTGATTGGCGGCTCCGGCGCGGGCAAGACTCGGTTTTATGCAAAACCGAATCTGATGCAGTGTAATTGTTCGTACATCGTTGCCGATCCAAAGGGCGAAATTGCACGCGCAGTCGCCCCGCTTCTGGAGAAAAAGGGCTATGAAGTGGTGGTGCTGGATTTGGTCAATATGGCGCGGTCGGACGGCTATAATCCGTTCTGTTATCTGCGTTCGGACACCGATGCGCTGAAATTGGTGACAAATCTGATACGAAACACCACTCCAAAAGGCGCGTCCCAGAATGACCCGTTCTGGGAGAAGGCCGAAACCGCGCTGCTCACCGCGTTCATTCTGTACCTTTTGCACGAAGCCCCAAAGGAGGAGCAGAACTTTTCGACCGTGATGTATATGATCGAGAATGCCGCCGCCAGCGAGGAGGACGAGAACTACGAAAGCCCGGTTGACGAGCTGTTCCGGCAGCTTGAAATGAAGGACGAGAACCATATCGCCCTGAAACAATACCGCGTTTTTAAGCAGGCCGCAGGCAAGACGGCAAAGTCGATTTTGATTTCCGCAGCCGTCCGGCTGGCGGCGTTCAACCTTCCCGAACTGGCGTATATCACTGATTCTGACGACATGGATTTGGGCAGTTTAGGCGAACGGAAACGCGCGATTTTTGCCGTTATTCCAGACAACGACGCGAGTTTTAATTTCCTTGTCGGCATGCTCTATTCGCAGGCGTTTCAGGAGCTGTATTACCGCGCCGACCATATCCACAATGGGCGGTTGCCTGTTCACGTCCACGTTATCATGGACGAGTTTGCAAACGTCGCATTACCGGAAGATTTTGAAAGGATTCTGGCGACTATGCGCAGCCGGGAAATCTCGGTCAGCATTATTATTCAGAATATGGCGCAGCTAAAGGCGCTTTTCAAGGATTCCTGGGAGAATTTGACGGGCAACTGTGACAGTTTGTTATACCTTGGCGGCAACGAGCAGGGCACGCACAAATACATCTCAGAAATGCTTGGAAAAGCGACGATTGACACGCGCACGCACGGGCAAAACAAAGGACGGAACGGCTCGTCAAGCATCAATTTTCAGCAATCGGGGCGCGAACTCTTAACGCCCGACGAAGTACGGATGCTGGACAACCGCGACGCACTCCTGTTCATCCGTGGGGAACGTCCCATCGTTGACCGCAAGTATGACCTGATGAAGCATCCCAACATCAAAGCAACCGAGGACGGCGGTGCGCCGCCCTATCACAAACCTGTACAAGAGGTACGGTTTGCAAAGTCTGACTTGTCCCACCCGGTTTCACCGGACGACATAGAAATCATTGAATAATGGAGGAATTTGACATGAAGTTTTTTAAGAAGGTTTTCGAGAGCAAGAACAAACTGATGTACCCCGAACGCTTCCGCCGCATCAAGAGCCGCTATTTCAGCACGGCAACTGGGCTGGCGCTGATGCTGCTGTTTTTGCCGTCCGCGTTCGCAACCAATGACGCGCTGACCGCAATCAACAATATGTCCACGTTCGTTTTCGCGGCAATCAAGGCCATCGGCATTATCCTGCTCGGCTGGGGCGTTGTGCAGATCGGACTTTCGCTCCAGTCGCACGATCCGAGCCAGCGCTCGAACGGCTTCCTGACGTTCTTCGGCGGTCTGGTTATCGCGTTCGCGAAGGAAATTCTGGACGCGGTTCTTGCGTAAATCATTCAAAAAAATGTTTTGGAAAGCCCTCTGGACATGGATTCAGGGGGCTTTTCCCTTTTCAAAATTCGAGAAATGGAGTTACACCTATGACCCATTTAAGTTTATTTTCGGGCATCGGAGGGCTTGATATCGCTGCTGAAATGGCAGGCTTTGAAACAGTCGGCCAGTGCGAAGCCGCCGATTATCCCACGAAGATTTTAGAACAGCATTGGCCCGAAGTCCCGCGCTGGCGGGATATCAGAACTTTGACTGGGGGTGATTTTTATGAAGCCACAGGATTGCGAACGGTTGACCTTATTTCCGGGGGCTTCCCGTGACTGTGCCAGCCCTTTTCTTGCGCAGGAAAAAGGAGCGGAAAGCTGGACGACCGCTATTTGTGGCCCGAAATGTTCCGGGTTATCACCGAACTTGCGCCGCGTTGGATTGTCGCTGAAAACGTACCTGGAATCCTGCGTATTGCCGCTTCCGACGTTATCGCGGACTTGGAAAGTGCAGGCTATCACGCCGTCGTGTTTGTGTATGAAGCTGCGGCTGTCGGCGCGCCGCACCGCCGCTCCCGCGTCGCCTTCGTCGCCAACCGAGCCGCAGCTTTGGGCGACGCCAAACACGATGGATCACTTGCCGCAGCGGTCGCCCGAAGCGCTGATCCGGCAGGCAACGACGACGCGCAAAGGGCGGACGCGTCCCGCGAATTTACGAGAGCAGGTTTGCCCGGAAACGGTGCAGATGTGGCCGACACCGACCGCAGCAGATTCGTACACAGATCGTTTGAAATCGAGCCAGCAGAAGGCGGGGAGTATGCACAGCGTCAATCTTTCCAGCGCGGTGAAAATGTGGCCGACCCCGACCTCGCGCGATTACAAAGACGGGAGTGCGGCAGCGTGCCGGAACGTACCGGTGAACGGGCTTTTGGGGCGCGCGGTGCATCAGGATCGATTGCTGACGACCCCGACCGCATCCGACGCTGTAGGGACGCACGGCGGCGGCAATTCGCGCAGCTTGCGGACGGACGCTGGTGGGCAGTTGAACCCGACGTGGGTCGAGTGGCTCATGGGATATCCCGAAGGGTGGACCGAATTAAAGCCCTCGGAAATGCCGTAGTTCCGATGCAGTTTTCCCCGATTTTTAAGGCGATATGGGAGTCCTGCAAATAAAAGTCAACCCCTAAAGTAAAAAAATTTTGGCAGTATAAA
>CAJUGU010000167.1 GCA_910586105.1 uncultured Eubacteriales bacterium
TGAACTTTTTGTTAATTATTTCATTGTCCACTTGACGGGGAGCGGTTCACTTTTTTGAGACAGCCCCCGGACAATACTAATTCGGTTCTGACATTTCAAGCTCAGGATTTATCAAAATTCGATCGAACCTTGGATCCGGATATTTTACGAACAACTCAGGCTCTACCTTGTGCGTATTTCTCCAAATGGCGTATTCTTTGGAAAAAATCTTATGATTTGGCATCGGCAGCTGGCGAAACAGCTCTTCGTCCCACAAACAGGCGGCAAGCTGATATAATCCATGCGCGGGTACAAAAAGCACTTTATCGGTATCCTTATCAAAATCTGACCGCATGGCGCCTTTGCACACAAGTTCTAATTGTACTCCCGCTTCTTCCGGGTTTTTATCATATAGCGCAAGTAAGAAAGCGACTGTCGCACGGTCCCATTGCGGCTTTTTTCCGGATACAAATTTTTTTGCCTTTGGAACAGCCAGCTCCAAAACGCTGTTGTCCTTGCGCCAAAGCCCGATCAGCAGATCGGTGGCAGGCCGGTAGGTAGAATAAATATGCGTTACCCGTTCCGTTTTGCGGGGGACGAGCAGATCCAGTGTTTTCATATTCCCCACCGCAAGAGCAGCCAGCATATCAAGAAACGCCCAGTAATGAGTATCTCCACCCGTCAAATAGCGAAAGCTTCTGAAACAATTTTCCTGATAAATAAGGTTATTCAGCCGATTCCAATCCTTATCCATCAACACCTTCCTTAAACATTCTGCATAGGGAAAAAATCCGATCTGTATGACGATAGACTTGGATGCGCTCCCTGTTTCGCGATATTGTTCCATCGTGAAATTGATATGTTCCTCAATGATTGGCGACAGTTCTCCCCATTTGTTTTGATATTCTCCCATGATTTCCCACCCCTCAGCGAATTGCAATTTCTTGCACTGATTATAGCATGACCAACATTTACAGTCAAGCGGCAGGCCGGAAAGGGGGGGGTTTTTGAAATGTCACAGGATCGTGACATTTTAAGGGGGAAATCCCAGCGGGTCGTGACATTTCTTTGGGGATCGGCTGGTAGACTGACGGCGTCACAGAAAGGATGGTGCAGACCATGAGCATTTTGCAGATAACGGAGCTCAAAAAAATACTGCTGCTCCATCCGGACAGAAATCAAACTCGTCCCTGGGCGGGATTTCCGCATGGCTGCGTTATCGTCCTTGCCCTGCGAAAATCCCGCTCCAAATCCGATTCCTGACCGGATGGAGCGTTACCCTGTTGCAGCCGGTTCCATACGATCCGAAACCTTGCGTTTCGGCGGCCTGCCGCCTGCGGGGCAAACAAAAAATATATATTTTGACCAACCGCTTGTGATTCCTTCCGATCCATGTTACAATGAAAGAAACGATCCCCACCGTGCAAGCGCGCCATGGGGATCCGATCCAAACCATAACAATTTATTTTGAAATGCTTTCCTTTGGTACGGCGAGGCCCCCGGGGTCGGCGCCGTGTTTTTTTATTTCATCCCCGGATCGAAGCCGATCGCGAACCGATACGGACGCCATCCAGAAAAAAGGAGCGGATCATGGCAATCAACAAAGCAATGCGGGCGGCGCTGAGCCTCCTGTCTTATCCGGAACTCGACATAAAAAAAACGTACATGGTAGAACGGGAGGTCCGGAAGCTGCTCGCCTACCGGCGGAAAAACGCTTCGCTGTATCGGGTCTGGGAGCATCCGATCCCCTGCGGTAACCAAAACGTTCCGGTACACCTCTTTGCCCCGGCGGAGCCTTCCAAAGCCGCCCTGCTGGTGTTCTTTCACGGCGGCGGCTGGGTGACGGGTACGATCGACAGCTACAACGGCGTTTGCGCCGATATGGCCACGATCACCGGCTGTACCGTAGCGGCGGTGGATTATCGTCTTGCGCCGGAACATCGGTTCCCCGCAGCGCCGGAAGACTGCTATGCCGCCGCGCGGGAGATCTTCCGCCGCGCGGGGTTGCTGGGCGCCCGCCCGGAAGATATCGTCCTGATTGGCGACAGCGCCGGCGGTAACCTGGCGGCGGCAGTCTCGTTAATGGCCCGCGACCGGGGCGAATTCCGTCCAAGGCGGCAGATCTTGATTTATCCGGCCTTGGGCAGCGACCATTCGGCGGATTCCCCCTATCCATCCGTGCGGGAAAACGGGACCGGCCATCTGCTGACTTCCAAACAGGTACGGGATTATCTTGCCCTTTACCGCGCGTCCGACGCCGATCTCACAAACCCGTATTTTGCCCCGTTGAACGCCGCCAGCTTTGCGGATCAGCCGGATACCCTGCTGATCACGGCGGAATATTGCCCCCTGCGGGACGAGGGCGAAGCCTACGGGCAAAAACTGCGGGAAGCGGGCGGATCGGTAGAACTGCACCGGATGCCCGACGCGCTTCATGGTTATTTCTCGCTCCCCGCCCGGTTCCCGCAGGTAAAACGCACCTATGCGTTGATCGACCGCTTTTTGGAGGATGCACATGGCTGATAAAAGTTTGCCGTCCTGGTGGACGCTGGATAACGCCGCCAAGATCTTCCCTTCCACCGGGTCTGCCCATGATTCCAAGGTGTTCCGTTTCGCCTGCGAGCTGCGGGAGCCAGTCGACCCGGGGCTTTTGCAGGCCGCGCTGGATCAGACGCTGGAACGCTTCCCGATTTACCGTTCCGTACTGAAACGGGGTTGGTTTTGGTATTATCTCGAAGACAGCGCCCTTCCCGTTCGGGTACAGCCGGAGAATCTGCCCCCATGTTATCCGATCTATCCCGCAGGGCGGCGCAGCCTGCTTTTCCGCGTCCTGTATTATCGCAGGCGGATCAGCCTGGAAGTTTATCACGCGCTGACAGACGGCTCCGGCGCACTGTGTTTCCTGTGCGCTTTGGTTTATGAATATTTGCTCCTGCGCGAGCCGGGACGTTTCCCCGGAACGCCCCTGGATCTGCCCTATGACGCTTCGCGGAGCCAACGGCAGGCGGACAGCTTCCAGACCTATTATGAAAGGCCTGCGCACCGCGCGCTCGGCCTTTCCCCGGCGGCTTATCAGCTCCGGGGCGAGCGTTTGCCGAAGGATCGCCTTGCCATATTGGAAGGCCGGATGCCGCTGAATCGTGTTTTAGCCTGCGCCCGGGCCCGGGGCGTCACGCTGACGGAATGGACAGTCGCGATCCTGCTCCGCGCCATCCACAGCGGGATGCGGGTACGGGATTGCAAAAAGCCGGTAGTCATCACCGTCCCGGTCAACCTGCGGAATTATTTCCCGTCGGGATCCGCCCGGAACTTCTTTGCGACGATCAACGTCGGCTATGACTTCAGCAAAGGGGAGCATAGCTTGGATGCCGTTTTGGCGGAGGTCAAACGCAGCTTTCAGGACAAACTGACCGAAGAACGCATGCGGGCGCAGATGAACAGCCTTTGCGCGCTTGAGCACAACGTACCGCTCCGGCTGACGCCGCTTCCGGTCAAGGATGCGATCCTGCGGCTGGCAAATTGGATTGCCGCGCAAGGCGTGACGGCCTCTTTCTCCAATGTCGGGAAAGTATCCATGCCCAAAGAGCTGGAAGCGCTGATCCGCCGGTTCAGCGTTTTTACCAGCGCCGGGATGCTGCAAGCCTGCGCCTGTTCCTTTGGCGGGGAATATACCGTCAGTTTTGCCAGCCCCTTCCGCGATTTTGAAGTGGAACGCGTATTCTTTCGGGAACTGGCGCAAATGGGGATCGATATCGTATTGACGGCAAACCTGCCGTCGGAGAAAGAGGAGGGGTAACAATGCTGCACTGTCCCAAATGCGGCGTATCCATATGGGGTTCCATGCGCCGCTGCCCGCTGTGCCAGGGGCCGCTGACCGGTACGACGGAAGAAGACGTTTACCCGCTCCTGCCGGGGGAGGCCAAGCCGCATTGGCTGTTCCTGCGGTTGGCCGGATTGCTCACGGCGATCGCTTTGGCGGTATGCACTATCGTAAACTGCTGTTTTCCGGCGGGCGGCTGGTGGGTGCAATTCGTCGCGGCAGGGCTGGCCAGCGCTTGGCTGTTGATCGGCGTCGCCCTGCGGAAACGGCGTAATCCCATGAAAGCCATCGTCTGGCTGCTGGCCGTGGTGCTGGCGCTGGTCCTGATCTGGGATCGACGCACCGGTTTCAATGGCTGGTCGGTCAATTTTGTCTTGCCCTGCTTTATCCCCTGTATGCAGCTTGCCGTGACCGCGACCATGCGGGCGCTGCGGCTGCGGCCCGCCGACTATCTGCTTTATCTGTTCCTTTGCGTAGCAGCGGGATTTCTCCCGCTGATCCCCCTGCTGCGCGGCATGCTATGGACGATTTATCCTTCGGCGATCTGCGTAGGGATCAGCGCGATCGCGTTGTCCGCCTTGATCCTGTTCCGTGGGAAAGCATTGAAGGAAGAGGCTATCCGGCGGGGGCATTTGTGATATCCGATTTCCGTATTGGGGAGCGCGGCGGGATGCTTTGAACGCGCCGCTGGCCATACTGCTTCATCCGGTTAGAAAATGGGGCAATACCGGGCAGATCGCTTTGGACGTTTCCCGCGCCAATGCTCCCCCTCAGTCCTGCGGTCCCTTTTCCCCCATGCGGAATGCGCGCGGGCTGCATCCCATCCGTTCCCGAAAGCGTTTGCTGAAATAGCTTGGGCTATGGAAACCGGCCTGCATGCAAATATCCGTGATCGGAAGCTCGGTTTCCCGCAGCAGCTTTGCCGCATAAGCGATCCGCCGGCGCAGGACGCAAACGATTGGCGATGCGCCTAACACCCGTTCAAAACATCGATAGCATTCCCGCTCACTGATCGGTACGGCTCCGGCAAGATCCGCCGGGGAGATTTCTTCGGTAAAATGTTCTTCCAAATAGGAAAGCATGATGCGCATGCGTTCCGCCGTTTCATCCGCTTCGGCAGGCGGCCCCGCGAAAGCGGTTCCATTCGCCCGGCAAAGTTCGCCCCAGATCCGCGACAGACCTGCCCGCAGGTCTAATTCGTAAGTAAAATATTCCTCCGCACCCGCTTCATATGCAATGCGGAGCTGTTCCAATACCCGCGCCTGCCATGGTAGTTCGTTTTGGAAAACGACCGCCGGCAACGCCGGGTTTTTATAAATCGGCCGGAAATACCGTTCTTCAAAAACGCTGCCCAGACTTCCGGTCAATACCGCCATTTCAAACACGATGGAGCCGATCACGCAATCTTCGCCCGGTATTTCGCAAGTGCGATGCAGTACGCCGCCGTTTACGAACATCCCTTCCCCGGCGTGGAGCGTATACGTTTTTTCATTGCACGAAATCTTTGCCGCACCCTGTAAGATCAGCTTTAATTCCACCTCGTCATGCCAGTGCCAGGGCACTTCACCGCCGGGATAGCTGCGCGGCACCGTGCGGTATACGCTGCAAGGGAATTGCGGCGTTCCACGCCGCCGCAGCTCCCGGTAGTCTGCGTATAGCCGTAAACTGTTCAGGTATTCCAGCATGATCGCTCCCCCTTTTCTTTGCCGCTTGTCGGTATCGTTACAATAATATGGCGGTATCCTGCTTGCGCAGCCGCCTTTTCTGCGGTATGATTATATCAGAAACAGGAACCACTGTAAACCCTTTGCACAGGGTTTTGGCCGGTCATAGTTGGCCGATCGCGTTTCATATCAAAATAAACCGAAAGAAGTGATTTCAGATGAAAACTTTATTCCGCGATTCTATTGGATTACTGCTCACCTTCTGTATGGTGATGGGTTTCAGCGCCCTGCGTATCGTCGGCTATCTGCCACAAGTTTTTTGATTTGCACAGGTCTGTATGATCCGATCCCCCGCAAGTGGGGCTGTCTCTTATGGTTTATGTGAAATCATGAGTGAACCGCTCCCCGTCAAGTGGACAATGAAATAATTAACAAAAAGTTCACAGC
>CAJUGU010000168.1 GCA_910586105.1 uncultured Eubacteriales bacterium
GTCGCCCGCCGCTGCGGGCGAAAGCCCCCGGCCCAGCTCCGCCTGCCGGGGCTTCTTTTTTATGCGTCGCGCTGCTCCGCCGCTTGGCGGTACTCCGTCGGCGTGCAGCCCTTGAGCTCGCGAAAGGTCTTTGCAAAATAGCTCGCGTCCTGAAAGCCGCACCGCGCGCCGACCTCTGCCACACTGTCCGGAACCGCCCGCAGCAGCTCCGCCGCCTTCTGTATCCGGAATTGTTTCAAATATTGGATCGGCGGCGTACCGATCGTGCTTCGGAAACAACGCAGGCATTCGCTCTCGCTGACCATGGCGCTTTTCGCGATCTGCGCCGTGTCCAGCTCCGCATCATAATGCGCCTGGATGAATTGCAGCATCTGCTTGACCCGGCTTTCCTCCCGCAGCGCCTTTCGCGATAATGGCTCCGCCGCCGTAATGCAATGCCGCGCCAGCAGGAACACCAGTTGCGAAAGCCCCTCCCGCACCCGGAATTCATACCCCGGCGACTCCCCGGTACAGCTCTGCCAAGCCGCCTCAATCGCCCCAAGCGCTTCGCCCTGCCACGCTTCCGCGCCCCGCAGCAGCACCGCCTTCGGCGCGCCCTCCGACAGCAGCGGCTGCACATGCCCCTGCCAGAAAATGCTGTCCCGGCTCCCGCCGACCAGCCGCGGCTGGAATACCAGCGAATGCAGCCGGCAGCTCTGCCGCCCGTCGGCCCAGCCCGCGTGCAGCACGCCCGAATTGATGAAAAAACCGTCGCCCGCGCCGACCGTGAACCGCTCCGCCCCCGCAGCAATAACCGCTCGTCCGTCCACGACAACGATTGCCTCCAGCTCCGTATGCCAATGCCAGGGGACCTCGTCCTTCGATAAATCGTCCTGATAACAGCCCACCGGGAAAAGCGCCGTGCCATGCCGCGCCAGCTCCATCCCCTGTCCGTCCGTTTTCGCGCCGCACGCCGTCAGCGCCATCCCCCGTCTCCCCCCTCTTTGGCGGTTTCCTCATAGGAAACCGGCGGTTTTCTTCTAGGCGCTTTCGCGCTTCCAATGATATGATTATATCATCATTCGAGGAGGTATACAAGATGGTTCATTTACTTCTGGCTATCATTTACGTTTCTTTTATCAGTCTCGGCCTGCCCGACTCCCTGCTCGGAGCCGCCTGGCCATCGATTTACACCGAATTCGGCGTGCCCGTCTCCTACGCCGGCGCGATCTCTATGATTATTGCCGCCGGTACGATCGTTTCCAGCCTGCAAAGCGACCGCCTTACCCGCCGCTTCGGCGCCGGTCTGGTCACCGCTGTCAGCGTCGCTATGACCGCCGCCGCCCTTTTCGGTTTTTCCGTCAGCCATTCCTTTGGTCTGCTGTGCCTGTGGGCCGTCCCTTACGGCCTCGGCGCAGGCAGCGTCGACGCCGCCCTGAATAATTTCGTCGCGCTCCATTACGCCAGCCGCCATATGAGCTGGCTGCACTGTATGTGGGGCGTCGGCACGACCCTCGGCCCCTACATCATCGGAACTGTGCTCGCAGGCGGCGGGATCTGGAATCAGGGCTACCGCTGCATCTCGCTCCTGCAGCTCGGCCTCAGCGCCATTCTGTTCCTCAGCCTCCCCCTCTGGCGGGCGCACGGCAGCACGGAAGACAACGCCGCAGACAACCGGACGCCGCCCCTCGCCCTCCGCGAGATCGTCCGCATCCCCGGCGCAAAAGCCGTCATGCTCGCCTTCTTTTGCTACTGCGCCCTTGAACAAACCGTCATGCTCTGGGCCAGCAGCTATCTGGTGCTCGCCAAAAGCATCCCCGCCGTGACCGCCGCGCGCTTCGCCGGACTGTTCTGTATCGGTATCACCGCAGGCCGCGCGCTCAGCGGTTTCCTTACCCTCCGCCTGAACGACGCGCAGATGGTTCGGCTCGGACAAGCCCTCATCACCGCCGGAGCCGCCGCCATGCTGCTGCCTCTTGGCGGTTTCGCCGCGCTCGCCGGGCTTGTACTGACCGGGCTGGGCTGCGCGCCCGTTTACCCCTGCCTCATCCATTCCACCCCGGAGCGCTTCGGCGCGGATAAGTCGCAGGCCGTCATCGGCGTACAGATGGCAAGCGCCTACACCGGCACCTGCCTCATTCCTCCGCTGTTCGGCATGATCGCCGAACACATCAGCCCCGCCGCCTTCCCCTTCTGCCTGCTGCTGCTCCTGCTCTGCATGGCGCTCTCCCACGAATCGCTGCTGCGCGGCAAGCGCGCCTGACCGGCTCCCTTTGCCGTATTTTATAAGATACTGCCGCTGCCGTTTGCGATGCAATCGCTGGCCGTATGTGGAAATCACCGGCATAAACGCAAAGGGCCGGAACACATCCGGTCTTGCAGGTAAACTGCAAAAACGGGGACGCCGCGCCATCGGCTGTGATGGCGCGGCGTCTCCCGCTTTCCAAAACCGCCCGGACGGCGGTCTTTTTAATTATGCTCCTCGATATACTTCACGATATCGCCGATGGTTGACAGGTTCACCGCGTCCTCGTCCGGGATCGTGATGCCGCATTCTTCCTCCAAGTCCATCATCAGCTCGACGATGTCGAGGGAATCGGCGTTCAGATCGTCCTTGATCGAGGTATCCATCGTCATTTGGGACGCGTCCGCATCGAACTTCTCCGCCAGCAGGCCGCAAATCTTTTCAAACATAGTGCATTGACTCCTTCTTGTAAATGGTTGAATTTTATGAAAACCCGTTTTCACCGGCGTCCTCAGCGAACACGCCGATCTTACGGAATTTTTGATAACGCTTTTCCAGCATCGCGTCAAGGCTTTCCTCCTTCGCGAGGTCGGCCAGCGCGGCTTCGATCGCCCGCTTAATGTTCTTCGGGATACTGCCCTTTTCCGGCACGATCCCTTCGATCATGCCGAACGACAGCAGGTCTTCCGCCGTGATGCGCAGCGTGTCCGCCGCCTCCCCCTCGCGGGAAGCGTCCTTCCAAAGGATGGAGGCGCAGCCGCGTGGCGAAATCACCGAATACAACGCGTTTTCCAGCATCAGCACCCGGTCGGCCACCGCCAGCGCCAGCGCGCCGCCCGAACCGCCTTCCCCGGTGACGATCGAAACGATCGGGATGCGCAGCGCCATGAATTCATACAGGTTCCGCGCAATGGCTTCCCCCTGCCCGCGCTCCTCCGCGCCGACGCCGCAGAAGGCCCCCGCCGTGTCCACCAGGCACACCACCGGACGGCCGAATTTTTCCGCCTGCCTGGCCAGCCGCAGCGCCTTGCGGTAGCCCTCCGGATGGGGCATCCCAAAGTTCGCGCGGATGTTTTCCGCCGTCGTCGCGCCGTGCCGGTGGCCGATCACCGTGACCGGCTGTCCGTTCAGCGTCGCCAGCCCCGCGCAGATCGCGTGATCCTCGCCGTAGCAGCGGTCGCCGTGCAGTTCAATGAAGTCGTCGAATACCGCAGCCACGATCTCCTCGATATGGGGCCGCTTCGGGTCATGGATGAGCGCCATGCGCTCGCTTGCCGGTTTCATCCCTTCGACCTCCTTTTCTTCGCCGGTACGGCGTGCAGCTTGAGCAGCCTCGCCAGCGTCTGCTTCATGCGGTTGCGCGGCACGATCGCATCACAAAAACCGTGCGCCAGCAAAAACTCCGCCGACTGGAAATCGTCGGGCAGCGTTTCGCCGATCGTGCCCTCGATCACACGCCGCCCCGCAAAGCCGACCGTCGCGTGCGGCTCCGCCAAAATGATGTCGCCCAGGCTCGCGAACGACGCTGTTACGCCGCCGGTCGTCGGGTCGGTCAGCACCGTGATGTATAGCCCGCCCGCACGGCTGTGCCGCTCGACCGCGCCCGAAACCTTCGCCATTTGCAGCAGGGAATACATCCCTTCCTGCATCCGCGCGCCGCCCGACGCTGTGAACACGACCACCGGCAGGCGTTCCCGGGTCGCATACTCGAACAGCCGCGCCAGCTTTTCGCCGACCACGCTGCCCATCGACGCCATCAGAAAATGGCTGTCCATGACGGCAAGGCACGCCTTTTCCCCGCCGATCGTACAGGTACCGGTCAGCACGGCATCGTTCATGCCGGTCTTTTCGGCCAGCGCCGCGATCTTCTGCGGATAGCCCGGGAACCCGATCGGGTCGAGCGTCCGCAGCCCCGCGTCCAGTTCCTGAAAAGTATCCTTGTCAGTCACCTGCCGGATCCGCGTGCGCGCCAGCAGGCGGCTGTACCGCCCGCAATACGGGCAGACATACAGGTTCCGCCCATAGGTGCGCGCGTTCAGCTGCTTGCCGCAGCCCTTACAGGTGATATCGGGGCGTTCCTCGGCGGACTGGCGCGTCAGCTGCTTGGAGGTCCGCCGGGTCTTCTGAAACAGATCGATCAGCACGCCGTTTCCTCCTTCGTTTTCTCCGTTATTTCCTCAAAATCGCCGTTTTCCAGCGAGCCGGTATGGAAATCGCCGCGCTGGAACCGGTCCGAGCTCAAGATCTGCATCGCATAATCGCTCGACGTGGTAACGCCCTCAAACAGCGTCTCCGCCAGCGCGCGCCGGATGCGGGCGGTCGCCTGCGCCCGGGTCGCGCCCGAACAGATCAGCTTGCCGATCATCGAATCATAGAACGGCGGGATCGCATAGCCCTGATACGCCGCCGTATCCACTCGCACGCCCGCGCCGCCCGGAAGGTGCATCGCCTCGATCGTGCCGGGACAAGGCGCAAAGCCGCGCGCAGGATCCTCGGCGTTCAGGCGGCACTCGACCGCATGCCCAAGCAGCCGCACATCCTCCTGCCGAAACCAGAGCGGATCGCCCGCCGCGATCCGCAGCTGCGCGCACACCAGATCGATCCCCGTGACCTGCTCGGTGACCGGATGCTCCACCTGAATACGGGTGTTCATTTCGCAAAAATAAAAATTCCGCTGCGCGTCGACCAGATATTCCACCGTGCCCGCGCCCCGGTATCCAACCCGGCGCGCCAGCGATACGGCGGCTTCGCACATCCGCTCACGCAGGCCGTCCGCCTCGAAATCGGCGAACACCGACGGCGCTTCCTCGATCAGCTTCTGATGGCGGCGCTGGATGGAGCATTCCCGGTCAAACAGGTGAACAACCTCGCCATAAGCGTCGCCCAGCACCTGTACCTCAATATGGCGCGGGTTTTCCACATAACGCTCCATATAAAGCCGCCCGTCGCCGAAATTGACCTCCGCTTCGGAAGACGCGTTGTCATACGCCGCCTTCAGCCCGTCTTCTCCGCGCGCAACCCGGATGCCCTTGCCGCCGCCGCCCGCCGCCGCCTTTAACATGACCGGATACCCAATGCGGGCCGCTTCGCGCTTAGCCTCCTCAAACCCGGAAACCGCGCCGTCCGTGCCCATCGCCACGGGGACGCCCGCCGCGATCGCCTGCCGCTTGGCTTCCGCCTTGTCGCCCATCAGCGAAATGGTCTCCGGCCGCGGGCCAATGAACGCCAGCCCGTTTTGCTGGGTCAGTCGGGCAAACTCCGCATTCTCCGACAAAAAGCCGAAGCCCGGATGGATCGCCTGCGCGCCTGCGGCGATCGCCGCAGCGATGATATTCTGCATATTCAAATAGCTTTCCGACGCCGGGGCGCGGCCAATGCAAACGGCTTCATCGGCGATCTGCGCGTGCAGCGCTTCCTTGTCGGCTTCCGAGTAGACCGCGACGGACACGATCCCAAGATCGCGGCAGGCCCGGATGATCCGAACCGCGATCTCGCCGCGGTTGGCGATCAAAACCTTATCAAACATTTGTTTCCCTTCGTTTTTTGTCTGGAATCGTATCTTAAAACAACCCGCCAGCGGCGCGCCTTGCCTCCGTCCCGCCCGCAGGCGGAAAGAGGAGTCCAGAGGGACGAGTCCCTCTGGCGCTGTCCGCGCAGGACGCCTCCCCGGC
>CAJUGU010000169.1 GCA_910586105.1 uncultured Eubacteriales bacterium
CTTGGGAATCCCGCTCCTGCGCGGAGTGCGCCAGAGGGCTCTGCCCTCTGGACTCCCGGCCCCTGCGCGGGGCGGCGCCAAAGGGACCCGTCCCTTTGGAATCCCATTTCCGCCTGCGGGCGGGACGGGGGAAACGTCAGCGCTCACCGGCTCTGCCACGCAAAGCGCTCCGTTCACGCATCCCCGTTCCAATGTGTTTAAGGATTATTTTGGGAGGTAGGTTTTTTGGATGAATTATTGACCCGCCAGCTTCCGGTCAGTCCCGAAGCCGAACAGGCCGTGATCGGTTCGATCCTGGTCGACCCGTCCTGCGTCTCCGAGGTGATCGAGCTGCTGCACAGCGACGATTTCTATGTGGAAGAAAACCGCCGCATCTTTGAAACGGTCTACGCCATGTTCAACGAAGCCGCGCGGATCGACGCCGTCACCGTCCTCGACCGCCTCAAACTCGCCGGGTATTACGACGACGCAGGCGGTCGCGCCTACATTATGCAGCTGATGGACGTAACGCCGACCGCCGCGAACGTGCGCGAATACGCCTCGATCGTGCGCGACAAGAGCCTCCTGCGCTCGATCGCGTTGGCCGCAGGCGAGATCCAGTCGACCGCCCTGGCCGGGGAAGGAGAAGCCTCCTACATCGCCGAGCTTGCCGAACAGCGGATCTATAACATCCGCCACGGACGCGAGGTCAAGGGGCTGATCCCCCTGAAGTCGGCGCTGCTCGATCTGTATGCAAAGCTCGACGAGATCTCCAAGTCCGGCAGCGAGATCCCCGGCATTTCAACCGGTTTTTTCGAGCTGGACCGCCAGCTCACCGGCCTGAACAAGTCCGACCTGATCCTCGTCGCGGCGCGCCCCGGCATGGGCAAGACCGCGTTCGCGCTCAACCTCGCGCTCAACGGCGCCAAGGCGAGCCGCAAAGCGGTCGTTGTCTTCCAGCTCGAAATGAGCCGCGATCAGCTCGCTTCCCGTTTCCTTTCCAGCGAAGCCCTGATCGATTCGCAGAAGCTGAAGACCGGCAGCCTTGACCCCGAGGATTGGACCAAGATCGCGATGGCGTCCAACGCCCTCAGCAAGCTGCAAATCTATGTTGACGACAACCCGGCGATCACCGTCGCCGAGATCAAGGCGAAATGCCGCCGCCTTGGCGATTCGCTGGGCATGATCGTCATCGATTATATCCAGCTGATGCAGTCGGGCGGCAAGCGCAACGACAACCGCGTGCAGGAGGTCGCCGAGATTTCCCGCGGGCTGAAGATCATGGCGAAAGAGCTTAACGTCCCCGTGGTCTGCCTGTCGCAGCTCTCCCGCGCGGTGGAGGGGCGCTCCGACAAACGCCCGATGCTCTCCGACCTGCGCGAATCGGGCGCGATCGAGCAGGATGCCGATATCGTCATGTTTATTTACCGCGACGACTACTACAACGACGAAAGCGAGGACAAAAACATCGCTGAAATCATTATTGCGAAAAACCGGCACGGTTCGACTGGTACCGCCAACCTGCAATGGATCGGCCAGTACACCACCTTCTCGAATCCGGACCGGATCCACTCGATGTGATGCACGCCGTGCCGCAGAAAGCGGCGGCGCTCATCGCGCGGGAAAGCATGCTGCCCGAAGGCGCGCGCGTCTGCGTGGCGCTCTCCGGCGGCGCGGATTCGGTGGCGCTGCTGCTGGCGCTGCGCGAGCTGGGGTACCCGGCCGCCGCCTTCCATCTCAACCACGGCCTGCGCGGCGCGGAAGCCGACCGTGACGAAGCCTTCGTCCGGGCGCTGTGCGGCAGGCTCGGCGTCCCGCTTGACATGCGGCGCGCCGACGTGGCAGGTTGGTCGGCGGCGCAAAGGCTCGGTGTGGAAGAAGCCGCGCGCAAGCTGCGGTACCGGCTTCTGGAGGACGCGGCGGCGCGGGCGGGCTGCATCTGCGCGGCAACCGCCCACACGGCGGACGACAACCTGGAAACCATGCTGTTCCACCTCGCCCGGGGGACGGGCGGTAAAGGCCTTTCGGGTATTCCGCCGGTGCGTGGACGTATCGTCCGCCCGCTGCTTGCCTGCACGCGCGCCGAGATCGAGGACTACCTGGCCGCGCTGGGCGAGCCATATGTGACCGACAGCACCAACCTTACCGACGACTACACGCGCAACCGCATCCGGCACAAGATCATGCCTGTGCTGCGGCAGCTCAACCCGGAGGCGGCGGACGCGGCCTTCCGGCTCTCCGGGCTGCTGCGCGCCGACGAAGCGTATCTGGAAGCCGAAACGCAAAAGCGGCTGGAGGCCGCGGCCGACGGCGGCGGTTGGCGGATTGAAGCCTTCCCGCCCGCGCTGCGCGGACGGATGCTGCACCGGCTGCTCCGGCAGAGCGGCGCGCCAATGTCTGAGATCGGTTGGAAACACGTCGCCCTGCTGGCCGGGCTGCTGGACAGCGGGAACCCTTCCGCAGCGCTTTCGCTGCCCGGCGGCTTCACCGCACGGCGCGAATACGAGCGCTTTTTCCTGACGCCGCCCGGGGAATCCGGGCCTCCGGCGCCGCTGGAAACCCGGCTGGACGTCCCTTTCGCCCTCGAGATCCGGCCCGGGACGCGCGTCTGC
This sequence comes from uncultured Eubacteriales bacterium, assembly GCA_910586105.1. Lineage (GTDB taxonomy): Bacteria > Bacillota > Clostridia > Oscillospirales > Butyricicoccaceae > QXXE01. The sequence goes on from CAJUGU010000169.1 coordinate 2,592, forward strand.
GGAGAAATTTGTAAAAAGCCCAAAGTAATTCACAAAAAATTCAATACTTTTTCCGTGGATTGTGGTAAAATAGATTTTGATTCATTGGTCGTTCGTACACGCCGCCCCGGCGACAGGCTCCGCCTGCACGCCGCCGGAGGCTCCAAGACGCTCAAGCGGCTGATGATCGACCAAAAGATCCCGCGCGAAAAACGGGACCGGCTCGCTGTGTTCGCCGACCGCTACGGAGTGATCGCAGTGGAAGGGCTCGGCCTCGACAGTCGCCGCCTTGGCGGCGGCAAAACGATCCTACAACTGAGCGTAGAGGAGTAAAAAGAAATGAAAAACGACATCAAGGAAGTTTTGTTCACAGAGGAGCAGCTCCGTCAGAAGGTCGACGAGCTGGGTGCACAGATCACGGCTGACTACCGGGGCAAAAACCCGCTGATCGTCAGCGTGCTCAAAGGCTCCTATGTGTTCATGGCCGACCTGACCCGCCGCATCGACACCCCCTGCAACGTAGATTTTATGGTCGTGTCGAGCTACGGCGCGGGCACCAAAACCTCCGGCGAGGTGCAGATCATCAAGGATCTGGAAAATTCGATTGACGGGCGCGACCTGATCATCGTCGAGGACATCCTGGACTCGGGCGTGACCCTCAGCTACCTGATGAAGGTGCTGACGGCGCGCGGCGCGAATTCCATCCGGCTTTGCACGCTGCTTTCCAAGCCGGACCGGCGCAAGATCGATGTGCATATCGATTACCTTGGCTTTGAGATCCCGGACGAATTCGTGGTCGGTTATGGGCTCGATTTTGCGGAGAAATACCGCAACTTACCCTACATCGGCATCCTGAAGCCTTCCGTTTACGGCGAGGCATAAGCAAACGGGAGCGCTGGGAATGGCGCGGCGGTTTTGGCCTCCGCGTCATTGCAGCCCTTCTTTTCCGGACCTTATCCCCCAAACGCCGCCCGGCGCAGGCGGCTGCGATCCTGCCGGGGCCTGCTGTAAGCGGACGCGGCCCCATACGGTACCGGCCAGGGCCGCCGGCCGGCGTTTGGGAGGGTGTGAAACCGGCTCTCAGCCCGACAGCGGGCAATTTTAACCCCAAGGAAGGTGTGAAACCAATTTGAATGGAAAAAAGATGAAGGGCTTCGGGCTGTACCTTATCATCCTGCTGACGCTGCTGATCGCGGTGACTTACGTGCTTGCAAAAGACGTGAGCCAGCCGCTGACCTACTCAGACGTTTACAAGATGGTGGAGGGCGGCGAGGTCTCCGCCATCGTCTACGACGGCTCGATGCTCTATCTGGAAACCCCGGACGGCCACAGCATGTCCTACCGGCTGCCTTATTTCAGCTTGTTCATTGACCAGCTGCGGGACGAGCTCAAGGATCAGATGAAGGACGGCACGCTGACCTTCGACCTGAAAAGCCAGCCCTGGTGGATGATGTTCATCCCCTATCTGGTGCTGATCGTGATCATAGGCCTGATCTGGTATTTTATGATGAACAAGCAGGGGGGCGGCGGCGGAAACCCGATGCAGTTCGGTAAAGTCCGCGCGCGGCTCGCCTCCGACCAGAAGAACAAGGTCACCTTTGGCGACGTTGCAGGCGCGGAGGAGGAAAAGGCCGAGCTTCAGGAGATTGTCGAATTCCTGAAGAATCCGCGCAAATTTGTGGAGATCGGCGCGCGCATCCCCAAGGGCGTGCTGCTCGTCGGCCCTCCCGGCACGGGCAAGACGCTGATCGCCAAGGCGGTCGCAGGCGAGGCGGGGGTACCGTTCCTGTCGATCTCCGGCTCGGACTTTGTCGAGCTGTATGTCGGCGTGGGCGCTTCGCGCGTGCGCGACCTGTTTGAACAGGCGAAAAAGAATTCGCCCGCGATCATTTTCATCGACGAAATCGACGCAGTTGGCCGGAAGCGCGGCGCGGGCCTTGGCGGCGGGCATGACGAACGCGAACAGACGCTGAACCAGCTGCTGGTCGAAATGGACGGTTTTGGCGCGAACGAGGGCGTGATCGTCATTGCGGCGACCAACCGGCAGGATATCCTGGATCCTGCGCTGCTGCGCCCGGGCCGCTTCGACCGTCAGGTCTATGTTGGCAACCCGGATGTAGTCGGGCGCGAGGCGATCCTGCGCGTGCATGCGCGCGGCAAGCAGTTTGATCCGGACGTGAAATTTGATTCCATCGCCAAGACGACGGCGGGCTTCAGCGGCGCGGATCTGGAAAACCTGCTGAACGAAGCGGCGCTGCTCGCGGCGCGGCGCAACAAGAAGCTGATCACGCTGGAAGAGATCGAGGAATCCCTGCTCAAGGTGGTGATGGGCGTCGAAAAGAAGACGCATGTCATCAGTGAGAAGGACAAGCGGCTGACCGCCTATCATGAGGCGGGGCATGCGATCTGTTTCCATGTCCTGCCGACCCAGGATCCGGTGCATCATGTAACGATCATACCGCGTTCCAACGGGGCGGGGGGCTTTACGATGCCGCTGCCGACTGAGGACAAGGCGTACCGCACCCGGCGGTATATGGAGGAAAGCATCATCGTCGGGCTGGGCGGACGCGTTGCGGAAAAGCTCGTGCTGGACGATATTTCGACCGGCGCTTACGGCGATATCAAGCAGGCGACGGCGACGGCGCGGGCTATGGTCATCAACTATGGCATGAGCGACCGGATCGGCCCGATCGATTATGACAGCACGGGCGGCGAGATCTTCCTTGGGCGCGATTTCTCGGCAAACAAGGGCTTTTCCGACCACAAGGCGGCGGAGATCGACGAAGAGATCCACCGGATCATTAACGACGGCTATGTCGCCTGCGAAAAGCTGCTGCGCGAGAACTTGGAGCACTTGACCCGCGTTGCGGAATATCTGCTGCGCAACGAAACGATCGACGGCGACACGTTCCGCCGCTTGTACGACGGCGAAGACGTGCCCGACCGCATCGGCGGCGGCGCTACGGAGGAAGAGCTGAAGGCGGGCGCGCCTGCGTCCGATCTTCCGGCTCCGGAAAACGACATCCCGAAACCGGATGTAGAGCTCCCGCACTAACGCGCATACCGCCTCTGCGCGGGGCGCGCCAAAGGGCTCCGCCCTCTGGACCCCCGGCCCCTGCGCGGGGCAGCGCCAAA
>CAJUGU010000170.1 GCA_910586105.1 uncultured Eubacteriales bacterium
TTCCTTCGCCGGGTCCTTTGAGGAGCGTTGCTTTTCATACTTCTATCCCTCCGTGTCCACTGTATGATCTATACTAATACACATGAGTATACCAGCCCCCAGGGCCGTTGTCAAGAACTGGCCCCATAAGGCTGCCAAACCATTATAGCAGATTTCTGCCTGCACAGAAAGTTACCGCGCAAATGTTTCCGTTTTGTATCTGAAAATTAAAAATTTCTTCAAAAGATGTTCAAAGAAAATTCAAAATTCCTACTGCGGTAGGAGCCAACTACAGGATGTCGCGCCATTTTTTACCGTCCTGGCCATTCAGGACGGTATGATTATGCGAGGAAGCGGTTGAAACGGCGGCGCGAGCCGTCAGGGCACGCGGTCGGAAAGACCGCGCCAAAATTCGGTAAGACCGTTTCGCGTTCTTCCGGCGTCGTTTCTTTTAAATCCTCGGCGGAAAGCAATGCGTAACGTTCGTTCGGGATAAATTGCCCTTCCCGAAGGAAATATTGCTCGATCGTTTTATTGTTCGGATCCACGATCCAATACTCCCGCACCCCCGCCTTTTCATAGGCGTTCTTTTTCCGCAGCCGGTCGTTTTTTGCCGTGCTGAACGATAAAACTTCCACCACCAGATCGGGCGCGCCATGTACGCCGTCGCTTTTGATCTTGCCGCGGTCGCAAACGATCATACAATCCGGAATGAACCGATCCGTTTCGGACAAATATAAATCTACGCCATCCAGAAAAGGAGTGCAACGCTTCCCCCTCAGGTAGCGCATAAAGATATAATAAATGTTGCCTGCAACAAAACTGTGTTTCACCGCAGGCCGCGGGGACATCAGCACGCTCTCCCCGTCGATCAATTCCTCCCACAGTTCTTCTTGATATGCTAGATTTGTATTCATTCGGTTCGGCTCCTTTTCAAAACATGTTGGCAATCATTCTCCGGATCGCAAACGATCATAAAATCAGGAATGAATCGGTTTTCCTCCGAATAGGGGAAGATCCGTGCATCTTTCCCCGCCGCGGCGGGGAAAGGGTGTCCAGAGGGACGAGTCCCTCTGGCGCCGCCCCGCGCAGGGGCCGCCCGCCGCGCAGGCGAGACAAACGGTGATCTCCATGAATAAAACAGGGTCGTTCCTGCTTGCGTATTATTGTACCATATCCCGCCGCGTATTTCAATGAAAATGACGGATCTCCCGCCCCCAGCGGCGCGCCGCTGCGAAAAAAGTTTCCGGCCCCGGCAGAAAACCCGGCGGGACTTTGCGAATCGGCTTGCATCGCCGTGCAATTTATGATATGATAACGAAAGTATTTCCGAATACACGAAATTTACTGCAAAGGAAGTAATTATAGATGAGAGACCCGAACAAGCAGACCATTTTTTCAGGCGTCCAGCCCTCCGGGCATTTAACCCTCGGCAACTACCTTGGCGCGATCAAACACTTCGGCACGCTCCAGGATGAATATAACTGCATCTACTGCGTCGTCGATATGCACGCGATCACGATCCGGCAGGATCCGGCAGGGCTGCGCCGCCAGACGCTGGAGCTGCTGGCGCAGTATATCGCCTGCGGCATCGATCCGAAAAAATCCATCCTGTTCGTGCAGAGCCACGTACCGGCGCATGCACAGCTTGCGTGGGTGCTGAACTGCTACACCATGTTCGGCGAAATGAGCCGCATGACCCAGTTCAAGGATAAATCCTCAAAGCACGCGGACAACATCAACGTCGGCCTGTTCGATTACCCCGTCCTGATGGCGGCGGATATCCTGCTGTATCAGGCGCACAAGGTCCCGGTCGGTATCGACCAGCAGCAGCACATCGAAATCACCCGCGATATCGCGCAGCGCTTCAACGGCATCTACTCGGATACCTTCGTGATCCCGGAAGGCTTTTATCCCAAAGTCGGCGCGAAAATCAACAGCCTGTCCGAGCCTTCCAAGAAAATGAGCAAATCGGACGAAAACCCCAACGGTTATATCCTGCTGCTTGACAAGCCGGAGGATATCATGCGCAAATTCAAGCGCGCCGTTACCGACTCCGACAACCGCATCATCCGCGCGGAAGGCAAGGACGGCATCACCAACCTGATCACCATCTACGCCGCCGCGACCGGCAAGTCGCCCGAGGAGGTCGAAGCCGAATTCGCCGGAAAAGGCTACGGCGCGTTCAAGCCCGCAGTGGGCGAGGCCGTCGTCGAACTGCTGCGCCCGGTGCGCGAGACCACCGAGGACCTGCTCAAAAACAAGGACTACCTCGAGCAGATCTATCAGGAGGGCGCGGAGCAGGCGAACGCGATCGCCCGGAGGACGCTTGACAAGGTATATCGCAAGATCGGCTTCGTCAAGCGGTAAACCGTTATGACGGAATACCAGATTATTGGCAGGATCGTCGGGGCGTCCACGCTGGCAGGGTTCCTTTCCTATTTCCTGACCCCCTTCGTCAAGCAGCTGGCCGCCCGGATCGGCGCGATCGATACGCCGAAGGACGATCGCCGGATGCACAAAAAGCCGATCCCACGGCTGGGCGGGCTGGCGATCTTCCTTGGCTTCCTGTGTACGCTGCTGCTGTTCGGCGAATTCAGCGCGCAGATGCTGAGCGTGATGCTCGGCGCGACGGTGATCGTCGTGCTCGGCATTTTCGACGATATCATGGCGCTGGGCGCCAAGCTGAAATTCGTCGTGCAGGTCTTTGCGGCGTGCATCCCGGTCTGTATGGGCGGGCTGCGCATCGAAATGTTTACCAGCTTCAACCCGTTCTCCGACAGCCCCTATTTCGGGCTGGGGATCTTCGCGATCCCGGTCACGATCCTCTGGATCGTCGGCATCACCAACGCCGTCAACCTGATCGACGGGCTTGACGGGCTTGCGGTCGGCGTCTCCTCCATCGCGGCGATCACCATGCTGGCCGTCTCGCTGCTGGCGGGACAGCCGTTGATCGCGATCATTATGGCGGCGCTCGCCGGCGCCTGCGTCGGCTTCATGCCGTATAATTTCAACCCCGCCAGCATCTTTATGGGCGACACCGGTTCGACCTTCCTGGGCTATATGCTCGCGACCGTCTCCATCATGGGGCTGTTCAAGTTTTATGCGGTCATTTCGTTCGCAGTGCCGTTCCTGATCCTCGGCCTGCCGATCTTCGACACGGCCTCGGCGATCACGCGCCGCCTTGCCGAGGGGCGCAGCCCTATGAGCCCCGACCGGGGACACGTCCATCACAAGCTCATTGACATGGGCTTCAATCAGAAACAGGCGGTCGCGATCCTGTACGCGATCAGCGGTACGCTCGGGCTGGCGGCGGTCGTGCTGACCTCCTCGGGCGAGATGAAGGCTATGATCCTGCTGATCGCCGTGCTGTTGGCGCTCGCGGCGGCGATCTGCATCCTTTATAGCCACGAGCAGCACGAACAGCAGGAGCTGGAACAGGGCCCGGTCCCGGAGAGCGGAGCCCCCGAGCGCCAGCAGGAAGAAAACGATCCCCCCAAAGCGGAGGGAAAGGAGCAGGAACATGGAAAAGATTAAGGTAATGACCGTTTTCGGCACGCGGCCTGAGGCGATCAAAATGGCGCCGTTGGTGCATGCGCTTGCGCAAAGCGAGCATACCGAGCCGATCGTCTGCGTCACCGCGCAGCATCGCGAGATGCTCGACCAGGTGCTGGACATTTTTAAAATCGTCCCACAATACGATCTCGATATCATGGAAAAGAGCCAGACGCTGGCGAAGATCACCGAAAAATCGCTGCACGGGCTGGACGGCGTTCTGGAAGAGGCCAAGCCCGACCTCGTGCTGGTGCATGGCGACACCTCGACGACATTCGCGGGCGCGCTTGCGGCGTTTTATCACAAGATCCCGGTCGGGCACGTCGAAGCCGGCCTGCGCACGTATGATAAATATTCCCCCTTCCCGGAGGAGGTCAACCGCCGGTTGGTCGGGCAGATCGCTTCGCTGCATTTCGCGCCGACCGAACGCAACCGCCGGAATCTGGAGCGCGAGCAGATCACGGACGGCGTGATCGTCTGCGGGAACACAGTGGTCGACGCGATCCGGCTGACGGTCGATCCGGCTTTCGCCTTCCGGGACGAGCAGCTCCAGCCGCTGGATTTTGAAAACAGCCGCGTGGCGCTGGTCACGGCGCACCGCCGGGAAAACTACGGCGAGGCGATGGAAAACATCTGCCGCGCGATCGCGCGCCTTTCCGACCGGTACCCGGACGTACACTTCGTCTATCCGGTACACCTCAGCCCTTACGTGCGCGAAACGGCGCAGAAATTCCTTGGCGGGCGCGACCGGGTGCATCTGATTCACCCGTTGGCGGTCGACGAGATGCACAACCTGATGGCGCGCAGCTATCTGATCATGACCGATTCGGGCGGTTTGCAGGAGGAAGCGCCTTCGCTGGGCAAGCCGGTGCTGGTGCTCCGCCGGGAGACCGAACGCCCGGAAGCGGTCGAAGCGGGGACGGTCAAACTGGCGGGGGTCGACGAAGAAGATATTTTCCGCATGGCTTGCGAGCTGTTCGACGACCCGGCGGCTTACGACCGCATGGCGCATGCGGTGAACCCTTATGGCGACGGTAAGACCTGCGGGCGCATCGTGCGGCAGATCGCATACTATTTCGGGCGTGAGGAGCAGCCGCCTGCGCCGTTCCGGCCCGAATGAAGCGGAAAAACGCGCCTTCCGCGCCGATGGTCGCAGCGATCGCGGCGGGGCTGATCGTGGGGATGCTGGTTCTCAGTTACCTTCTGTCCTCCGGCTTTTACAGCGGTGGGAGCGAACCCCCGCCGCTTCCGGCCCCGGCGCCGGAGGACGGCATTGCCGACGGAACGGCGGGCCTGCAAAGCATTGAGGGCGTTGCGATCACGCCGCAGAACGTGCAGGCGGTGGTCGCGGTGCTTGACCGTTCCCCGCAATATACGCAAACGGTCACGAACACGTTGTATTATGACGGAAAAAGCAGCAGCCAGACGGCGGTGCAATATGTGTCCGGCGACGTATGCCGGACGGATGTGCTGCGCGGCGGCATGATTTCGGAGAGCTACCTGCGGGCGGACGGCAGTTTTTACGCCTGGCAGCCTGGCAGCGGGAGCACTTACTTCCGCGGGGCGGCGGGTGATTTTTCGGCGGACAGCATGGCGATGCTGCCGGATTGGCAGACGGTGACGGCTCTGCCGCCCGGCTCGATCGTTTCGGCAGGCTCTGAAGTCGTCTCGGGCGAGCCGGTATTGCTCGTGACAACGGCGATGGAAGGCCGCGCGGTGGAATACGACATCTCGGCGATCTCGGGCCTGCTCACTGGGGCGCGCTATTACGAGGACGGCGAGCTGGTGCGTGAGCTGCGGATCACGGGCATATCGACCGACGAGCCGGATGCGTCGCATTTCACCTTACCGGACGGCGCGTCCGTGCTGCCTGCTGCCCGCTGACCCCTGCGCGGGGCGCGCCAAAGGGCTCTGCCCTTTGGAATCCCGGCCCCTGCGCGGGGCAGCGCCAAAGGGCTCTGCCCTTTGGAATCCCGGCCCCTGCGCGGGGAGCGCCAAA
>CAJUGU010000171.1 GCA_910586105.1 uncultured Eubacteriales bacterium
TCAACCATTCTTACTTTTGTAAATTACTGGATATTTTATGAAACTGCCGTGGGCGAGGGGCGCTGCCGTATTGACGTTTGGCAAATTCTGTGATACCCTTGTAGGAGGAAAGGGATGGTTTCATTGGGTAAAATATTGATCGTGGAAGATGACCTTGCCATATGCGAATTGCTTGCCATGAATTTCCGATTGGTAGGGCATCCGTATCGGACGGCTGCTTCGGCGGAAAGCGCCCGCCGGATCTGTCAAGTGGAGCGGTTCGACCTGCTGCTTTTAGATGTCATGCTTCCGGATGGCGATGGGTTTGCGCTTGCGCAGGCGCTGGCCCCGCTTGAGATCCCCGTTATTTTTTTGACGGCAAAAGCGGATCTGTCGGACCGTTTGCGCGGGTTTGATCTTGGCGCGGTGGATTATGTCGTGAAGCCCTTTGAAATATTGGAGCTTTTGGCACGGATTAAATCCACGCTTCGCCGTTCGGGGGGACTGCCCAGACAAACCGAGCTTCACGGCCTTACGATCCGGTTTGACGAACACCGGGTATTCAAAGCCGGGCGGGAGGTCGCGCTTACGCCGACGGAATACCAGCTGTTGGAAACGCTGGCGCGCAATCAAAACATTGCCATGTCCCGCGAAAAGCTGTTGGAACTGGCGTGGGGATATGGATTTGAAGGCGATACCCGGACGGTCGACGTACATATTACGAAGCTGCGTAAAAAATTAGGGTTAGAAGACGCGATCCGGACGGTTTACAAGGTCGGTTATCGGCTGGAGACGCCCCGATGAGATCGCTGCATTTTCGCGCCAAGCTCTTTTTGGTACCGCTGCTGCTGGTCATGGCCGGCACAGACTTATTGGGGGCATTCTTCCTATGGCAGGTAAAAAATCTGGTTTTAGAACGGGAAGCCGCATCGGCGTCCCTGGAGGCTGCGGTCATTGCGTCGCAGATCGCGGACGATTTTAAAGACGCGCTGCTCTGGAATCCGGATCTTACCATGCAAAGCTGCCAAAACACCTTGCATTATTATCAACGGTTCTATCGGGAGCAGGGGGTCTCGCTTTCCCTGGTGCAGCAGCTGCCCGCCAAGCCATCCATACAGGATAAAACCTTGTCGATCTGCCAGCCGCTTCCGGAGCCGTTCAATCTTTGGGCGCTTGCATATCAGCGCGACCTGTCGCCCTGTTATTCAATGTTGGATCGCTGCATGGAATATTTTTGCCGGATCTCGGCCGGCGTCATGCTTTGCATGCTGGGCGCGCTGGCGTTTTTCATCCATCGGTCGACCCGCCCCCTGTCGGAACTGCTTTGCGCGACGCGTAAGATCGCGCGCGGGGAATACGACGTTACATTATCCGGGCAGCGTGGGGATGAGTTTGGGGAACTGGCCCGCCATTTTTCCGCGATGTCCGCCGCGATCCAAAACCAGCTTGCGGAAACGAAACAGCTTGCCGCCGATCAACAGCGTCTGGTCGACCAGCTCGCGCATGAATTGCGCACCCCATTAACGAGCATTTGCGGCTTCAGCGAGCTGCTGCTGTGCGGCGGCTGTACGGACGAAGAACGCACGGTTGCATTGAACCATATTCATCAGCAATCCACGCGGATGAAGGCCCTGTCGCTCCGGCTGCTGGAACAGGAAAAGATCGCCCCACAGACGCTTTGCCGGGAATGGTTCCCGGCGTCCGACTTTATCGAAGAATTAAAAGCGGCGTGGGCCGGGATCGAATCGCGTACCGGCGTATCGGTGACGGCGGCGCAGGAGGGCGAACGGCTATACGGCGACCGCCTATGGCTGCAAAACCTGCTTTTGAATCTGGTCGAAAACGCGGCGCGGGCCTCGGCCCCGGGGGATGTTGTCCGGGTGACGGTGCGGGCGGCGGACGACGGGACGTTTTTGGAAGTATGCGACCAGGGCTGCGGGATCGCGGAAGACGATCTGCCAAAGCTGTTCGAGCCGTTTTTCCGGGCAGACCGGGCGAAGGCGCGTGCAGAAAACGGCAACGGTTTGGGGCTGACGCTGTGCCGCACGATCGCGCAGGCGCACGGCGGCAGGATTGAGGCCGATTCCCGGGTCGGGGAGGGCAGCCGCTTTTCGGTATTTTTACCACTTGATAACAAGTCCGCAACAACTTCCTGACGGATGGGTGTTAAACTGTTTCCATGGAAAGGAGCTGTGAGCGATGAAGCAAAAAATACTCGCGGCGGGGCTTTGCGCCGCCCTATTGGCGGGGAATTACGCGGCGATGCAGGGATCGGAGACCATGATCCTGCGGAAACAAGCGGTGCTGGAGATCGACGAAGCGGCGGCGGTACTGACCGAGCACGAGGAAAACGGTGGCGAAACGGTACAATACCAGCCAGGATTTTTGGCGGGGGAACGCGCCGTGTTTGAGGGGATCGCGGAGCAGGAAGAAGCGCAGAGACGGGATTTCAGCATCAGCAACCGCCCGCTGCGTGAGAGCGAGTCCGAACGCATGGCCGGATTGCTGCGCGGCTATACCCGGGCGCTGCGCCTCCCGGAGCGTCCGCTCCCGCTGGAGAAAACGGACGGGGCGGCCTGGTATGACGCGGAAACGCTTGCATATCAGTATCCGCCGGAAGAAATGGACGACGAAATGCTGTTGGAATTGATCGAATTCCGCGCGAAATTAAATGTCGTTTATGCAGAACGGAGGAAGGAAACGGCCCCCGCTGCGCTGGATACAGAGCTGACGGAAGAGCAGGCCGTTGAAGCGGCAAAGCAGGCGGTTTGGCAGTTTTATGCGATCGACCCGGCCCCCTATGACGTGTATGCGATGTTCCTGGACGATGAAGGGCAGCGGCTGTGGGATGTTTCGTTTTTTCCGCCGAACGACGACCTGCTCAGCGATACCGGGAAATATTATCAGGTGCTTGGCGTGGAGCTGGACGCCGCGACCGGCGAGCCGGTATGGCTCGACCGGACGGAAAACCGGCGGCATGACGATCCAGGGGATCTCGCGGGAATGTCGGAAGAGCAGCGTTCCGCATGCAGGGATGTCGCGGCGCGACTGTTGCAGGGGCTTATATCCCCGACCGATGAGCTTACGGTGAAGGGCGTGTTTTCGTCGGAAAAATACCCTGATATCGTATATGTTTTATTTGCCGGAGGCGTGGGCGGGTGTTGGCGCGTCGGGCTGGTTTGGCCGACGTTGTCCGCAAGCGGGCTTCAACAATTTGCATCGTTGCAGGAAGCCAAAGAAGGGCTGACGGCGATCGGATGAAAATGCAGGAGACCCGGAGGGTTTGCGCCTTCCGGGCCTCTGAACGACCGGAAAGCCGGGGCGGAAGATCCGTCCCGGCTTTCGAGTGATACAGTTTGCCGCCTGTTAATCTGCGACTTGCGTATAGAAGTTCATCAAGATCTGAGCAACTTCAGCACGGGTCGCCGTGCCCGTGGGATCGAGACGGCCGCCGGATTTACCGGTCAGCAGCCCGGAGCCGACCGCCCAGCGGACGGACCCTGCCGCCCAGCTCGAGGTCGACGCGCCGTCGACGAAAGAGCCCAGTTCCGCGCTTGCGCTGGTACCGTAACCCTTCACGCCGGCGTAGCGGTAGAGGATGGAAGCGAGCTGTTCGCGGGTGATGGAGTCGTTGGGCCCGAAATTGCCGGCGCCATAGCCGTCCATCAGGCCCTGCGACGCCGCCCATGAGACCGCGCCCGCGAACCAGTCGCTGGATTTGACATCCGGGAAGGTGCGCGTGCCAGAGCCTGCGCCGCCTTCGACGTTGTACAGGATCTGCGCCATCATGCTGCGGGTGAGGTTGTCGTTGGGGGAGAACAGGCCGTTGTTACCGGCCATCATGCCGCGTTCGGAAACGAAATCGACCGCGCTGGCATACCAATCGGTAGCCGCAACGTCGCGGAAGGACTGCGCCGGTGCAAAGTCGACCGATTCGATCGCCTTAAAGCTGGTGGTGATGGTCACGTCGTCGCCGGGCATGGTGAAGGTATAAACGCCGTCGCCTTCGTCGGTCAGTTTGACGGCCGATCCGTCGGAGGTAACCTTGATCGAATCGAGTTCATACCCATCGTCAGGCTTGACGGTGATCGTCACCTTATCGCCCTTTGACGGCTTCTTCGGAGAGATCGACACGGCGCCGTGCGAACCGGTCTTTATGCTGACCTCGCCGCCCGCAGTCGCCGGGACGATGCTGGTGCCGCCGCCTTTGCCGCCGCCGCTGCTGCTGCCGCCGCTGACCGGCGGCTCCGGTGTTACCGGCTCGTCTTTTTTGCCGATCGTTTCACCTGTGATTTCGTTTTTTACGGTCAGATCACTGGTATCCGCACCTTCAAAGATATAAACATCGCCGGAACCGCCGGAAATTACCCCGGTACCTACGATATTGCCTTTATTGTCCTGAACGGTCACGTATTGCGGATTGTTATCCAGGCCTTCCACCTTCACGACAGTGCCGCTGGCAGTGAAGCTGGCGTCATCCTCCGCCGCAAAGGCGGGGATGGTCATTCCAGAGCACAGGGCAAGGCTCAGCGCAAGAGGTAAAATTCTTTTCTTCATAATATTCCTCCTGCCGGTCAATCCTGGCTGCCTGCGCCAAAGGTCTCGTCCATACCTACAGATACGTTCCACCGGGCAATGTCGGTTGCGACCAGTTTGCCGTCCTGATACAGCGCAACGTCGACACAGTGCTTACCTGTGGTATCTACGCCGAAAACGAAACCATTTTCCGTGCCGGGCAGGACGGTAATGACCTGCGCTGCCTTGGCAGTCAGATCGCTGATCTGGATCCGGGCAGAATAACCGCTCAAGTCGGTGAACGCTTCTCCGCCGGTAACAGTGACCTTCATCGTCCCTGCCGGATACAGCGCATCATTGACGGCTTCGGTCTTGATGTGCATTGCCATTTCGTCAGGCGTTTCGTCATCTTCTGTGCTTTCGATCTCGATCTCAGACAGGTGCGTAATGGTGAACGATACAGCGCCGCCCGCAGCGACTTCCGGTGCAGCAAGGGTCTGCCCCTCGCTCGTTACCTTAACGTTTGTACCTGCTGCAAAGGAGGTCATCAGGGTCAGGGTGATATTCTGCTGGCTGATATGGAGTTCATCATCGGGGTCAGCGCTGCCAGCCGGATAGAATCCAACATTGAAGGTTTCCTTCGTAGAACCAGCTTCATCTGTCGTGTTTTCGCAGCGGAAAACAATGGGATCGCTGCTTTCCTCTACGCTTGTTAAAACCTGCGACAATGCCGCCGCCGGTACGGTAATATTACCTACATTGGTTTTGATAATGGTCTTTTCAGCGCCTTCCGCCAAAGCGGTGACAGCAGCCTTCGGCAGTTCGACCGTGCTTACAGTCACGTTTTCAGCCGCAGCGTCGTCGGATACTGCGTCAATGATGAATTCGCCAACAGATGCGTCGCCATCGTCGCCCTTGGCCGCGTTGATCGCGTTTGTGATTTCCTCCGTGGTGACAGTCGAAGCAGCCGTGTTGCCCTGTAGTGGTCAAGCATTTTTGTAACATTAGTGGCTAAAAATTTATTGGACTGA
>CAJUGU010000172.1 GCA_910586105.1 uncultured Eubacteriales bacterium
ATTTTAATTATATCTCATTAGCCACTTCTGTTACAACTTTAGTATAGCATTTCACGGTTTCCCACTTGTCTGCAAAGGACTTTTTCAGCCTGTGGTATTGCCCTCGGGCCTTTACATAAGCGCTGTTAACCTTCCGGTTCTTTGCCGAACCAGTATCAAATATGGTTTTATAGCGCGTCATAAAGCTGTCCAGTTTATCCAAATAAATATTTGCAAGAATAGGGCTTACCCCGCTTCCCTGCGGTGTACCGGCATAGGTTTTGTGGAATGTCCACTGCTCCATATACCCCGCCCGCAGGAATTTCCAGATGAGGCCGAGAAAATATTCATCAGCAATCCGCTCCCGCAGGATTTGAACCATCACATGATGGTCAAAACTGTCGAAACAGGCTTTTATGTCGCCCTCCACAAACCACACTGCGCCCTTGAAATTGATATCAATATGCTTCAGTGCAGTATGGCAGCTTCTTTTCGGTCTGAATCCATGCGAATCCGGCGAGAAATTGGGTTCATATATACTTTCAAGAATCATACGGACAACCTCCTGCACCAGCTTATCCGTCGCCGACGAAATGCCCAGCGGCCTTTTCCTGCCGCTGTTTTTCTTCGGGATGTATTCCCGCCGTGCGGGTTTTGGCTGATAACTGTGGTCTTTCAGGGAAGCGATAATCTTTTGGATGCGTTTGTCACTCATCCCATCAATCGTTTCCCCGTCCGTTCCTGCCGTCATATTTCCCTGCCCGGTGCAAATGTTATTGTAGGCAAGATAATAGAATTCAGGATTATAGAGATTTCGATAAAGTCTTTGGAATTGATACGATTTATCCTGTGACTTCAAACTTAGAGTTTTCAATACTTCTGTTGGATTTCTCAACGTCTCCACGTCCTTCCTGAAAAATATTGAAAGCAGACTGCCCTCCTTCGCCATGTGAACGGCGCTACCGTCTCAAACTACTATGAGGGCTGTGTTTCCTTATCGGATTTTCAACGGCTTTCCGCATAGCCATATCCCTATGGCGCTCCGACTTAGGAAATCTCCGTTTAGGTTCGTTTGGAAATTAGCTTATCGTGTTGTCGGACAGGACGTTCGTCATTTACCGCTTCCTGCGGTTGGCCGCGTCCGAGTATCATGCATCGGCACTACTCTTAAATACCTTTGCCGGACGCGCACAGCAATTTATAACCGCCGTATGCTGTGAACAACGCTAAGTTCTGCCTCTGACTGTCCAGCAGGCAATCCAGCTTTTATCCTTATACACGATGTTTCATCTTGACACTATGGCACTGGGCGTTACCCCAGCCCTAAGTCGCAGTCCGACGGTTGGACTGACTTGTGCCTTTCCCGACATGCTACACTCCCCTTTGGGTTTCCCCGCCGGATTAGTCGGTTGATGATAGGATGCATTTCACAAGAGGGCTGCGTTCCTCCCTTCCGTTGGATTTTGTGATTTGCAGTGATACTTTTACCTACCGCTTGCTAAAGGCGGTATCCATAACAAACCCGCGCACAATCTTCGGGTTTTATCCGAAGTTGTGCTTACGGACGCACAAAATAGGCATTTTGACCATATTGCGCTGAGTCGCCCCCACTGGTATTAATCAGCGTTTTCGCAAGAATTTTTGCATACTTTTCTGCCTTTGCTTTTGCAGGAAGATTGTCCGGTTCGGCCTTATAGATATCCATGTAGCGGTTCACCAGATTCAGCAGATTCATGCCATCCGAGCGTGTTGGATTTCGCAAATCAAGTACCGCAATTTGGTATCCATAGCAATCTTTCGCGATGCCTGCGTAGTTGCGGAACAGGTCGCCTTTTGTATCGGTACAAAGAAAAGACATTCCCGATGCGAGCGCATATTCGATGTTGGGATACAAAAAGAACGCTGTTTTCCCGGCCCCGCTTGCAGCAGTCATCATGGCGTGGATATCGTCGGTATCAACCAGCGCAGTCACTTTATTTTTTGGTCCTTCGCAGCCTAGAATTAGCCCTTGCTTTTTTGGTAAGTTTTTACCTTGCCGCCATAGTGCTGGCTGAAATGGAACGCGGGTATAGGTGCGCTGAATTTCCTTCTTTGTCGCCCATCGCGCTGTACCGTGCTGCCCATCGCCAACCGTTTTGGATTTGATATTGTCTAGGGCGTAGTGCTGCGAACAAAACGCAAGCCCGCCGATTACGATCACCATAAGCCCTGCCGAGAGAACCAGCATCAGCATAATTTCACCCCCATTTCGATTTGTTGCTGAGCCTGCTGTTGTTCCTGCGCGTCAGCTTCGTATTTCACCACCACCTTTGTACAGGATGCCGCCAGATGGAGCCATGCATCAGCCATTTCTTCCTTCTCCGGCTGGGTGCGAATCCCCTGCGCGGTTGCCTTTGTCATGACAGATTGAAGTTCTGTCAGGAGTGCTTCTGAGCGTCCCTTTAACGCACTTTGATTCTGGTTCGGCCAAACTTCTCTCTGTAAAAATGCAGAAACTTCGGATTCTGCTACAGGAGCGCGAAGCTGACGGCGCTCCCGCAAAGCTGCCGCCAGCGCGAAAGCTGCTGCCGATTCCATGCGTTCCATCGCCTGTTCAAAGCGACCAACTTGCAGATCGCGCTCATACCCTTTCAAAAGCGGCGGAATCTGCTGCGCGGCAAAACGGGCATTTGCTTTTTCTGCAAGTCTTGCGATCCGTTCACAGATCGACGGCGCAGCAAGCATCTGCGGATGTTCCTCCCCCGGCTCGGCCGATCTGCCACAGCACGCAAACAATTCCGAATTCCAGTCCTTCGACCTCGGAAGCCCAACGGCAATATCGCGATAGCCTTTATCCTGCAGGATTTCCCGAAGCCGCCCGATTGCTGTGATGCCTGCCGGATCATGGTCAAGGCAAAGCGCAATCCGCTGAAGTTTCGGATTCTGCCCCAGCATCCAGAGCATGGCGTGCTCGCTCGTGCCGCACAATGCGACGTAGCTATGCTTCTGCCAATCTTTTTGGTATAGCGTGACAAATGACATCAAATCGATTGGCGCTTCAAAAACGTACAGTCGCCTGCTCGTTCCGATATGGTGGAAACTATACCGTGCATCGCAGCCGATTACATTTCGCTTAAATGGCTGCTCACCCAGTCCGCGCTTGTGTGCATGACGGGCAACGCCGTGTTCATCCATCCCGACGAACACGGCGTTGTGCTGCTCCATATGATTGAATTTTTCACAGCTCTCATAAAGCAGACCAGCTTCCGCAAACGCATTCACGACTTTGCTTCCAATCAGACGCTTTCTCGTCAGATATGCAAAAGCCCGACGCATATCCGGATTTGCGTCAGGCAATACAAACGGCTGCGGCGGCTTGGGCGGTTCGCGGGCCTGCTGTTTCACTGGCTGATAGGTTTCGCCCTGCTCCCCGCCGAGCAAGCGTATCACGGCTTCCGCATAGCCTACGCCGTAAAACTTCTGCACGAAAGAAATCGCTCCGCCGCCCTGCTGCGCAGAATGGTCATACCAGCGGTTACCGCTGACGGTAATGCTATGATCGCTGGCAAGGCGCTTCTCACGCCCGGACGGAAGCAACTTTTCGCCCTGCCGCCGCAAAAACTCAACCAAGTCCACACTGCTGGCCTGTCGCTTTTGCTCCTCAGTAAAATGTATGTATGGCATCTTTCACACCTCCCGATTCTCACCTGAAATTTCACCTTGACAAAATGTTCCTGCCGTGATATAGTGGATGCATCATAAAGGGAATGAAGTTCTCCCAAGGGAAACCTGAACCGCTTATTTAAGCTGATGACTTCTGTGATATTACGTCGCAGGAAGCATCAGCTTTTTTGCGGCAAAGGAGGATTTTTATGTTAACTTCCCTCGCATTCGTTTTCCTGTCAGGTCTTGCGGCAGCGTCTATTTGTCAGCGCATGAGATTACCGCGAATTATTGGTATGCTGATCGCTGGCATTGTAATAGGCCCCCATATTTTCAATCTTCTCGATCCATCTATTCTCAGGATCTCTGCGGATCTCAGACAAATGGCACTCGTCATTATCCTGCTGAAAGCTGGGCTAACGCTGAACTTGTCCGACCTGAAAAAAGTCGGGCGACCTGCTGTCTTAATATCGTTTGTCCCTGCTTGCTTTGAAGTGATTGCTTACTTTCTATTCGCCCCCCAGTTGCTTGGTATTACCAGAATGGATGCTGCTGTATTGGGTGCGGTAATGAGTGCCGTTTCCCCAGCTGTTGTCGTGCCGAGGATGGTACGGCTGATAGAATCCCAATACGGAACAAAACATTGTGTTCCACAGCTGATTCTTGCTGGAGCATCGTGTGATGATGTTTTTGTAATTGTATTATTCTCAACTTTTACAACGATGGCTCAGGGCGGTTCCGCGAGAATCACAGATTTTATAAACATCCCTATTTCAATCTTCTTGGGGATTGCAGTGGGAGCTGCTGTCGGCTGGATGCTCAGTTCATTTTTGGAAATCATGCGTTCACATCAACAAGAAATCCGCAGCAGTTTGAAAACGATTATTATGCTTTCGATTTCTTTTATATTGCTTGCATTGGAAGCACATATAAAGAAATATATCCCTGTTTCCGGATTGCTCGCAGTGATTAGCATGGCATGTATTCTTCAGATAAAGTGTCCTCCTTCTGTATCACAGGGGCTGTCTGCAAAATTCGGAAAGCTATGGCTCGGAGCCGAAGTGCTATTATTTGTACTGGTAGGTGCAGCAGTTGATATTCGGTACACATTAAACGCTGGAGTTCCCGCTGCAGCCATGATTATAGCTGCGCTTCTAATCCGATCGGCCGGAGTTTTCCTTTGCCTTATCGGTACACAGTTGAATCGTAAAGAACGTATTTTCTGCATCATTGCATACTTGCCGAAAGCTACTGTACAGGCTGCGATTGGAGCTGTACCGTTGGCACTTGGTTTGCCTTGCGGTCAAATCGTTTTATCCGTTGCCGTTTTAAGTATCATGATAACTGCTCCGCTTGGTGCTCTCGGCATTGATCTCAGTTTTTCTGCATTATTGACGTATGATGGATAAATTCAACGAAAGCTATTCTACCACCATAAATAATCAATCTGCTCCTGTGCTGACAAAGCTATAATTTTAGCGTGTTTTCGTGGTCGCCGGCTTTATGTCCGAGAGCTATTTTCTTCTCACGGATTTTCTGCCGCAGCTTGCTGTCCACTGAGACGCGCAGAGCGCCATCCGCTGGTGGCTGCTGGTCGCGGAAAATATTTCCCATATGGTGCAGCAGGCGCGTCGCGGATTGATAGATGGAAATCGGCTGACGTATTTGTGCATCTGAATTC
>CAJUGU010000173.1 GCA_910586105.1 uncultured Eubacteriales bacterium
CCCGCCACAACGACGGCGGGCCGGGATCGGTTGTATGCGTCCTTAGCGTCTGTATTCAGGATCGCGATGGCGGCGGTGCGAAAGGCTCGCGCGCTTGCCGCCATCCGGTTCGTAAATACAGTTTTTTAAATGTCAGCCACCAGATGGCAGACCGCAACGTCCTTCGGCTCATAAATACGCGTTGCGCCGTCATGGGAAAGGGTAATGCTGCCGTTGTCATAGCTTGCCAGCGTGCCCTGCACGGCCTTCGCGCCGTCGATCGGGCGGTAGAAACGTACCTCGACCGTTGCGCCGAGGAATTTTTCAAAATGCGCAGGCTTTTTCAGCTTGCGTTCCAGCCCGGCAGAGGACACGCACAACGTATAAGACGGCAGGGAGTCAAACTCCTTTGCGTCCAGCATGGGGTCGATCGCGCGCGAAATCGCTTCGCATTGGTCGATGTTCACGCCCTCGTCGCGATCCACGGTGATGGTCAGCAGCTGCACGCCGCCTTCCTTTTCAAATTCCACGTCCCACAGGGAAACGCCGTTTTGCTCGCAAAGCGGCAGCGCCATTTCCTCTACGCGGCGGATCAGTTCCTTTGCCTGCATGTTTTTCCTCCCAAACTGGCAGTATCAATAAGAAAGAGTGGGTCGCCCCACTCCTTTACATTGACTATCCTTAAACTAACAGATACAGTATAGCACGTTATTCCCCATATTGCAAGCGGATTAGAAAATTTTTTCAAAATATCTTTTTTTGAAAAAATTTTCGGTCTTGCGCGCCGGATCGACCTTGTCTGGGGGTTGTACCCGTCCTCCTGCCGCAAAAAAACAGGGTGCGCCAGCGGGCGCGCCCTGCTTTTCGATGTGTGAATAGGGGCCGCGGGCCGGGTCAGGTCACGATGAACGCATCCGGGATCTTTCGCCCGATGCCGTTCTGTACGAGGTTCGAGGGCTTCGTGATGACGTTGCCGTTATAGTACATGACCGACGACGAACCTCCGTCCAGGTTCTGCGCCTGATACGCGCCGTATTGCAGCA
The DNA here is from genome assembly GCA_910586105.1 of uncultured Eubacteriales bacterium. Classification (GTDB taxonomy): domain Bacteria; phylum Bacillota; class Clostridia; order Oscillospirales; family Butyricicoccaceae; genus QXXE01. The sequence continues at coordinate 1,023 of CAJUGU010000173.1, forward strand.
TCAGGTCGGCGCACTCGTTGAGCGCCGCGCCAAAGGGCGAATACCCGACCCGCCGGCCGTCGATGACGCAGATCAGGGTGGTCAGATCGGTTTTTTGCCCGATGAAGGTACGCGGGTTCAAACCCCAGCCGCCGGTGCCTTCGATCACGCTTTCGCCGTTGATGACCAGCGAGGGATGGAATTCGATCGCGTCCCGCAAAAATTCGGTGTCCTTGAACTTGCCGATCTGGAGCCGGTTCTCACGGTCGTAGCCGACGATCTTCCAGTTGCTGGTGCCGTCGATCTTGTTCTTGACCTCGTCGAAGGTCTTCACGAAGCCATACGGCGAGCCGCCGTTGCCCATACCCTCGGGATCCCGGAAGCCCGAAGCGTTGACGGCAAGGATCGCGTCATAATTCTGGGCGATCACGTTGACGTTTTCACCGATGCTGCCGATGCTGCTCGCAACGCCGACGTGTACCCGGCTCGAGTCCTTCACAATCGCCATCTTGCCGACCCAGTCGCTGCGCTTGATGTGAACAATCATGATTTCATGCTCGGCGTTGATTGCAAGGATCGGGTCGCCCTCCGTGGTGAGGATATCGCTTTCCCCCTCCTCGCAGAGATCCAGATCGATCCCGTCGTAGCCGTTTTCGAGGATCTCGGGATGGGCGGTCGCGTAACTCTCGAAGGTCTCGCGGTCAATCTCATAATATTTGGTAAAGAAGGCATCCGCCTCATTGACCTTCGTGATATCCTCGATCTGATCCAGCGCGTTCAGGTCAATGGTGCTCCAGTTCGCCTCGGCTTTCTCCTGCAATTCGTCGGAAATATACCGCACGGACAGCACTTCGTCAATGATATCCTGCGGGATGAACCATGTCGCCAGCCATTGGTGGGTCATGGTGCTCATCGCGGTTTCGATATAAATGGTGCGCCAGTGGCTGATAAAGCCATTGCGCGTATAGAGTAAATATGGGTACAGGGTGGTCAGCCCCAGCAGTATCACCACCGTGACACAGAGGGCCGTCCGTTTTAGCTTGCGATTCATCGCTCATACCTCTCACAATCTGTGCTTCGGAAAAAAGGGACGGGGCGCGCAGGGCCTGCCGGGCCCAGGAAGGCCCGCGGCGGGACGGCGGCCCGGATCGCGGCCGGACGACCGTGGGACAGGCCCGAAGGCGATCGCGAGCCCGCTTTCCCGCGTCAGGGACGCTTCCTCCCGCGCGGGGAAGGACGGCTCTTCCGCCCCGCCGGCGGCGCGCTGCCGCGGGCAGGCTGCGTCCGTGCCAGCGCGCGTTCGGCCAGCTTCGCTTCGACCTTGGCGCGGATGCGCGCGGCGGTTTCGGCAGAAAGGTGGCTCGGGTTGACGGGCGTTGCGATGTCTACGCGGGTATTGTCCTCATATTGATCGCGCGGCGCGCGGCCTTTGCGCGGCCTCTGCCGATTAGACGGCGAAGACGCCGAACGGTTCCCCGCCGGGCGCGTATTTTTTCTCGGCGCTTCCGGCAGGATGGGCGAGGGCTTGCGCTGCATATTCCGGCTGCGGGGCGCGGGGGCTTCCGGTACGGCGGCGATCGCCGGTTCGGCGGCGCGGCGCATGGAAGTCCGTCCCTTAGCCGCAGCCGCGCGTGGCTCCGGCAGCACGGAGGGCATAGCGGGCGCGGCGGCGGTACGGCGCTGCGCCCTTCCCTTCGGCATCGCGGCGGGCTCGGCCAGACGGCGGCGCTTCGGCCTTGGCGCGGGGGCTTCCGGCACAGCGGGAACCAGCGGGGGCGCGGCTTCCATCGGCTTACGTCTGCGCGGTACCGGCAGCGCGGCGGCGCCCAGCCGCGGCAGTTCCATGACCGGCAGCGACTGCCGGGTCAGTCGTTCGATATCGGCGAGGTAAGGCCGTTCGGTCGGGTCGCAGAACGAGACCGCCACGCCCGACTGTCCGGCGCGCCCCGTCCGCCCGATACGATGCACATAGGTTTCCGGGATGTTGGGCAGCTCGAAGTTGACGACCAGCGGCAGCTCGGAGATATCCAGACCGCGCGCGGCGATATCGGTGGCAACCAGCACCGCGATGCGGAAGTCTTTAAAATCCCGCAGCGCCGCCTGCCGCGCGCCCTGCGATTTATCGCCATGCAGCGCCCGCGCGGAAATGCCCGCCCGGTTGAGGTCGCGGGCGACGCGGTCGGCGCCGTGTTTGGTGCGGGTGAACACCAGCGTCTGCGGCAGCCCCTGTTCGACGAGCAGCGTGCGGAGCAGGTCGCGCTTGTCGGCGCGGTCGACGAAGTACACCTTCTGTTCGATCAGCTCGACGGGGGTCGCCGCTGGGGTGATCGAAATCCGCGCGGGCTTGTGCAGCAGGCTGTCGGCGAACGCCGCGATCTCTTTGGGCATGGTGGCGGAAAACAGCAGCGTCTGCCGCTTCCCGGGGATACACTTGACGATTTTTTTCACATCGTTGATAAAGCCCATGTCCAGCATCCGATCGGCCTCGTCGAGCACGAAGCACTCGACCCGGTCCAGGCTGACCAGCTTTTGCCCCATCAGGTCCCAAAGCCTGCCGGGGGTCGCGATCAGCACGTCGGCCCCGCGCTGGATGGCCTCGACCTGCGGGATCTGGCTGACCCCGCCGAAAATCACCGCGGCGGTGCAGGGCAGATACCGCGCGTACTGGCACATATTTTCATAGATTTGCAGGGCGAGCTCGCGCGTAGGGGTCAGGATCAGCGCGCGCAGCCCATGCTCGCCCGAGCGGCTGAGCCGCTGGAGGATCGGCACGGAAAACGCAGCGGTCTTGCCCGTGCCGGTCTGCGCGCAGCCGAGCAGGTCGCGCCCGGCGAGCGCGGGGGGCATCGCCTTCTGCTGGATGGGGGTGGGGGCTTCATAGCCCGCTTCGGTAAGCGCCTTTAGTATCGGCGCGTCGATTCCTAATTCGCTGAATTTCATGTTATCTCCTGCTTCATATAATAAGGTAGAGGCCGGGCGCGGCGGCGGAGGCGCTTCCGTCCGTCCGGCTGGCGGCGCTGTCTGTCCAATCGGGATTGGAAAATTTTGCACGGGAAACTGTGCCGTGTCCGCAAAGGCGGCGGCTGTGGGCGTGCATTTTTTGTGTGACCTGCTACTTGCAGGAACTGGAAAGGGATGATATAATGAGAATCATTCTACAAATCGCCGCCGCCATCCGGAGCGCGCGGCAAACCATAGCGAGGTGATCCCTGTGTTGGAAGTTTTGACAGACAGTGCGTTGGACTTGGTGAAAACGCTTCCCATCCTGACGCTGGTGTACGCGTTCCTGTATTGGGTGGAAAACCGGATGCGCCGCGTCCCTGCGATGTTGGAGCAGGCGGCGCGGTTCGGCCCCTTGTGCGGGGCGTTGGCGGGCAGCGTGCCGCAGTGCGGCTTTTCGGCGGCGGCGTCGGCGCTGTTCCTCGACGGATGTCTTGCGCCTGCGACGCTGGTCGCCGTCTTTCTGGCGACTTCGGATGAAGCGCTCCCCGTGCTGCTCAGCGGTGGGGCGGGGGCGGCGGACGCGCTGCGGCTGCTGGCCGTAAAGCTCGTGCTGGCGGCGGCAGGCGGCTATCTGCTGCGGCTGACTGTCCTGAAGCAGCGGCCCCGTCTTACCGGCGTCCCGCATGAGCATGCCCACGCGGAAGCCGAGGGCTGTTCCTGCTGTGGCGGGGGCGGCGCGGCTGTTGCAGTGCTTGGGCGCACCGTGCGGACGGCGCTGCTGCTGTTCTTCGTGCTGCTGGCGTTCAATACCGCCGTGTATCTGGTCGGGGAAGCGCGGATCTCGGCGCTTTTGCTGTCGGGCAGTGTGTTGCAGCCGGTGCTTTGCGCGACGATCGGGCTGGCGCCCAGCTGCGCGATCTCGGTATTGTTCGCCGAGCTTTATACCAGCGGGGCGATCGGATTCGGCAGCATGGTCGCAGGGTTATCGACCGGGGCGGGGTTCGGCTATATGATCCTGCTGAGCGACCGGAGCCAGCGCCGGAGCGCGGTACAGATTATAGCCCTGACGTGGCTGCTGGCGGTGGCTGGCGGCGTGACGGTGCAGGCGTTCCTTGGGTGAACGTCCCGCCGAAGGAGAAGGACGAGCAAGGGGCGCGCTTGCATCCCGTCGAAAGGCGGCGCATGCAGGCGCGCTTTTTCGCGCCCTGAATCGATAGGAACAGGATCGGATATATTAAGAATAGGATCGCCGCGTATCGCACCTCAAATACACTCCCAAAAATTG
>CAJUGU010000174.1 GCA_910586105.1 uncultured Eubacteriales bacterium
CACGGCTCTCTTTCAATGGCTGCCTTTTTCTGGGATTTTTATGAAACTGCCGTGAGAAAAATTTCATATCCCTTTGCAATCGGGCTCGAAAGCTGTTATAATAACCTTAACTGCACACTCCGCCAAAAGGGGGAATACGCTTGGCTAACCAACAAATCCTGGATATGGCACTCAAACAGATGGAACAGACCATCAATCCAGTCACGCTCACGGCCTGGTTTGACGACGCGGAAGTCACGGCTTTCGAGGCCTCCCATCTGACGCTGCACGTACCCAATGAATTCAAAAAAGAAATCATCGACAGCCGCTTTATCGGCCCTCTGAAAGCCGCGCTGAAAACGCTCTTTGACGACGATATCGAGGTCTCCATCGTCACCGGCAACGTGACCAGCCCGCCGGAAATGGTCGGCGTCCCGAACGACGTGTACACTTTCGATCATTTCATCGTCGGATCTTCCAACAAATTTGCCCACGCCGCAGCAACCGCCGTCTCCAAAAAGCCAGCCGTTGTTTATAACCCGCTTTTTATTTACGGCCAATCCGGTCTCGGCAAGACCCACCTGCTCTATTCCATCGCGCATGAGCTGCGCGGCACCCATCCCAGCTTTAAAATCGTTTATGTCAAGGGCGAAGATTTTACAAACGAGCTGGTCACCTCCATCCAGGAGGGCGACATGCAGAATTTCCGGGAAAAATACCGCACCGCCGACCTGCTCCTCCTCGACGACATCCAGTTCATCGCGGGCAAAGAACGCACGCAGGAGGAATTCTTCCATACCTTCAATACCATCTATGAAGCCAACCGACAAATCGTATTGACAAGCGACCGCCCACCAAAGGAAATCAATACGCTGGAAGACCGCCTGCGCACCCGCTTTGAAATGGGCCTGCTTGCCGATATCCAGCCGCCGGACTACGAAACCCGTCTGGCGATCATTAAATCCAAGGCCGAACAATACGGCTACACGCTGCCGCCCAATATCGTGCATATCATCGCGGACGCCATCCAGTCAAACGTCCGTCAGCTCGAAGGCACCGTCCAGAAAATCAAGGCCATGCATGAACTCATGGAACTGCCCATTACCCCCGAACTTGCTTACCGCGCAATCGAGGAGGTCAAGACCGAAAGCCCCGGGCTTAATCCAACCCCACAGCTTATCATGCAGGCCGTCGCAAACTTTTATTGTATCCCCGTCGAACAAATCACCTCGAACAAACGTTCCAAAGATACCGTGCAGCCCCGGCAGGTATCCATGTATCTGGTCCGCAATCTGCTCGGGTATTCCCTACCGGAAATCGGGAAGATATTTTCCCGCGACCACTCTACCGTATTACACGCGATCGATAAGATCAAAAACCAGATGAAAACTTCGACCGAAATGAACGATATCCTTAAAACGCTAACCGATAATATCCGTTCCCAATAAAGAGTGCGCTTGCCCACTTGTATTCCGCCTTGTCCTCCTTTATATATGTAAGACGGAACACCCGATTTTACAACAGTCAATCATCGACCCGTAACCGGCGTTGTATCAGCTGCAAACGACCGATCAAACTGCCGTTCCGCTGAAAAACAACGCCCCTGCGCCGCATTCCGCCGGCAACTCCCTCGGAAAAGGAGCCTCTGGGCATTTCATGATATGCTGTACCCCTTAACCTGAGAGCAGCAAAGGACGAAAACATTTCTCAATCGCGGCCATCCTCAAAAGGCGACAAACCCTGTTTTGTTCCGTTCCCCCCGCATACCTCAAAATATTTCCACACATCGCTGTGGATTGTGTGTGAATTCCTGTGGATAAAATTTCCCGATTTTTTTCGTCAACATCCTTCACAAAAACATCAACATCCCCCTTGTGGATGTTTTTTCCCCCTTGGTTCTTGGCTAAAATCAACTTTTCCCCAGTTTCCACACCTCTACTATTACGACTAAAATCCTGCTTCTCTTACAGGAAGCCAGCGCATCCGCTGCTTTCCTGTAAAAATCCCAAATACCTGTGGACAAAAAAGGACGCAAAAAAACATTGCCGTTTGCCCTCCTGCAAGACCGGCAAGCCGATCCTGCAAAACCATTTCCCTATTCTCTGACCTTTATCAATCGAAAGGAATTATCCCAAATGAAATTCTCCTGCGACAAAACCCTGTTAAACGACATGATTGTGATGGCCTCCCGCGCGGTATCCTCAAAAGCGACCATCCCGCTGCTGGAAGGCATCCTGCTTGAGGCTACCCTTGACGGGCTGACCTTCTCCGGCTACAACCTTTCCATGGCGATCCGCACGACCACCTCCGAAGCCGATATCATTGAAGACGGCCGGATCGTATTAAACGCGCGCCTATTCGGCGATATCGTCCGCAAACTGCCCTCCGACCTCGTTTATCTGGAATGCGACAGCGAGCTTCGCACGACCATCAAATGCGGCCGCGCCGTCTTTAACCTGATCGCAAACGCCGCCGACGAATACCCGGCGCTGCCTGAGGTCGAAAAAGATCGCGAGATCCAGATCCCGTCCTCGACATTAAAATCCATGATCGCGCAGACCATTTTTGCCGTCTCGGAAAATGAAGCCAAGCCTATCCATACCGGCTGCCTGTTCGAGACCGAAGGCAACCGTCTGAATGTGATCGCAGTCGACGGCTACCGTCTTTCCGTCCGTCGGGAGGAACTGCCCGCCGTTCCGGAGGAAGAATTTAAATTTGTCGTACCCGGTTCGTCACTGCGCGAAATCGAGCGCGTCCTTGACGAAAACGACGACTCCATTTCCATCTTTCCAGGCGACAAGCACATTTTGTTTTCCATCGGCGGGACAACCATGATCTCACGCCTGATCGACGGCGAATTCCTGAACTACCGCGCCGCGATCCCGACCGACTTCGAGCATACGATCCGGGTCGACCGCTCCGACCTTATCACCTGCGTCGAACGCGTGTCTCTGATCGTTTCCGAAAAGCTGAAAAATCCGGTGCGGATGTCCTTCGACGGCGCAACGGTCAAAATGAGCTGCATCACCGCGATCGGCAAGAGCTACGACGAATGCGCGATCGACGGCGCGATCGACGACCTTGAAATCGGTTTTAACAACCGCTATCTGCTCGAAGCGCTGCGCGCGGCGGCAGATGAAACGGTCGTCGTTTCGCTCAAGGGCGCGCTGAACCCGCTGGTCATTACCCCGATCGAGGGCGACCGTTACACCTACCTTGTACTCCCCGTGAGGTTGAAGGCCAATGAATGATATTCGGATCGAAGGGGAGTTCATCCGGCTGGACGCGCTGCTGAAATTTGCGTCGCTGGTAAGCTCCGGAGGGGAAGCAAAAATCCGGATCGCGCAGGGGGAAGTGTCCGTCAACGGCGAGCCCTGCACGATGCGCGGGAAAAAATGCCGAAACGGCGATGAAATCACGCTGGACGGCGTGACGGTCCGGGTGTTATGCAGCTGAACCGGATCGTATTGGAGCATTTTCGGAATTATAGAGCGGAAACGTTTGCGTTCGACCAAAAGGTCAATTTGATCTATGGTCAAAATGCACAAGGGAAGACCAATCTGCTGGAAGCCTGCACCTTGCTTTCGACCATGAAGCTATTCCGGACCGGGCAGAAGAAGGAAGGCCTGGCTTTCGGTCAGACGGAGGGGCGCGTGCTGGGCGAATTTGAGGCGGAGCGCCAGCCGTTCACGCTGGAGGTGCGGCTGCATGCGTCACGGGCGATGGAGATTTTCCGTTCGGGCGCGCGGCTGCGGCGGCAAAGCGAGGGGCAGGGGTTGCTCAAAACCGTGCTGTTCTGCCCGGACGACCTGTACCTGATCCGCACCGGGGCGGCTTCCCGAAGGAAATTCCTTGATACCGCCTTGGGGCAGCTTCGTCCCAATTATGCGCGCTATCTGGAAGAATATAACAAGGTGCTCGAACACAAGACGCGTATCCTGCGCGACAGCGAGGAGCGCCCGGACCTGCTGGCGCTGTATGACGACTTTTCGCTGCGGCTGGCGCGACTTGGGGCGCATCTGATTCGGTACCGGGCGAGTTACCTGCGGAAGCTGGGCGAAACGGCGGCGCGGATCCATCGCGAGATTGCGCCCGAGGAAGCGCTGACGCTGGAATATGAGACGATCCCAAAGGATCCGTTTGGAAGCGTGCAGGCGGTCGAGTCCGAGCTACAGGAACATTTGTTCCTGCATAAGAATGCGGAGATCGCGGCGCGAAGCTGCCTTTCCGGCTGTCATAAGGACGATATCCTCATTTCCATCGACGGGAACCCCGCCGCGAAATTTGGTTCACAGGGGCAGGTTCGCACGTGCGCGCTGGTGCTCAAGCTCTCGGAACGGGAGCTGATGTTTGAAGACTGCGGGGAATATCCGGTGCTTCTGCTGGACGACGTGCTGAGCGAGCTGGACAAGCGCCGCCAGGATTTTGTGCTGAACCGGATCCAGAGCGGGCAGGTGCTTATCACCTGCTGCGAGGAGGAAGCGGCGGCGAAGCTGGCCGCGGGGCAGGTGTTTCATATCCAAAGCGGAAGCGTTGTGCGATGAATCGCCGTTAAAACGAAAATACGAGAAAGAAATGTTCAAAATTTGTGAAATTTTGTGCATTTTTTTCTTTTTTAATGACAGACAAAAGCTGAAAAATTTGGTATAATAGTAATAGGAAATCTGCTGCCGCAGAGAGGAGGCGCCGGGGGCGTGTATGTGCATATTGGACAAGATTTCATCGTGCCGACCAAAAGCATCGTGTGTATCATCGATATGGATACGGCGACGTGGTCGAAGCATACGCGGGCACTGGTGCAGCGCCTGTCACGCGAGGGAAGGACGGTAGAGCTGTTCGACGATCTGCCGCGTGCGGGTATCCTCTGCGCGGGCGAGCTGGGGGAGCATTTGTATTTATCCGGCCTGTCGTCGGCAACGCTGCAAAAGCGTGCGGAACAGGGGATTAAAGCGTTTACGTGACGGCTGCGCCGTTACTGTGCGTGGGAAGCCCGGAGGGCTGATCTTTTGTGGCTTTTGGCTGGCCGACCAGTCCGCCGTCGTTGTGGAGGACTGGTCATGGAGCAAAAACCCTTTTGGGCGAACCTATCCCGCCCGCAGGCGAGGAGAGATGCGGAGCATCTCGGGGTCCGGGGTCTTTGACCCCGGCGGGCGTCCAGAGGGCGGAGCCCTTTGGCGCTCCCCGCGTAGGGGCGGGC
>CAJUGU010000175.1 GCA_910586105.1 uncultured Eubacteriales bacterium
TCTGGACACCCGCGATGCTGCGCATCGCCTGCGCCGCCTGCGGGCGGGGAAAGGGCAGCTGAGCCAAACCGATACGCATAAATTCTGATTTAAGGAGAGGATCATTATGTCAATTTTAGTCAGCGGCGGAGCCGGTTATATCGGCAGCCATACCTGCGTGGAACTTATCAACGCAGGTTACGAGATCGTCGTAGCGGACAACCTCTGCAATTCCAGCGAGGAAGCTGTCCGCCGGGTAGAGCAGATCGTCGGTAAGGCGATCCCCTTTGTCCGCGCCGAGCTGTGCAGCGAGGAGGAGGTCGAAGCCCTGTTCGCCCGGTTCCCGGATATCCATGCCGTGATCCACTTCGCCGGGCTGAAGGCGGTCGGCGAAAGCGTTTCCAAGCCGCTCGAATATTACACCAACAACCTCGTCAGTACCCTGACCCTGCTGCGCGTCATGCGGCGGCACGGCGTGAAGCAATTCGTCTTTTCGTCCTCCGCCACGGTCTATGGCGACCCGGCTGTCGTACCCATCCGCGAGGACGCCCCGACCGGCGGCACGACCAATCCCTACGGGACCAGCAAGCTGTTTCAGGAGCGCATCCTGTCCGACATTTGCGCCGCCGATCCCGAACTCAACGTCGCGCTGCTGCGCTATTTCAACCCCATCGGCGCGCATGAAAGCGGGCTGATCGGCGAAGACCCCGGCGGCATCCCGAACAACCTGATCCCGTATATTGCGCAGGTCGCGGTCGGGCGGCTGGAAAAGCTGCACGTTTACGGCAACGACTATCCCACTTCAGACGGCACCGGCGTGCGCGATTATATCCACGTCACCGACCTCGCGCGGGGACACGTGGCCGCGCTCAAAAAGCTGGATACCGGCTGCGGCCTGTTCGTCTGCAACCTCGGAACCGGGAAGGGTTACAGCGTGCTGGAAGTGTTGCACGCGTATGAAAAAGCCTGCGGCAAATCGCTGCCCTATGTGATCGCCCCCCGCCGCCCCGGCGATATCGCCGCGTGCTACGCCGACCCTGCCCGCGCCCGGGAGGAACTCGGCTGGGAAGCGCAGTATGGCATCGCCGAAATGTGCGCTTCTTCGTGGAAGTGGCAATCCATGAACCCAAACGGGTATCAATCGTAAGCAAACCGGGAACGGCGGCGCGGGCGTTCCGCCTTCCGTCCCGGACGGATCATGACCGCATTACGAAGCCGCCCTGCGCGGCGGACAAATCAACCGGGAAAGCCCCGGCTCTCTGGAGGGATCCCTATGTCAACTGCTGAACGTTATCTCAACGAAAGCCTTGCCGCCTTCGATTTCGGCGCGCCCGTCGTGGGCGCGATCCGCTTCGGCGAAGGGCATATCAACGATACCTTCGTCGTCCACACCCAGCCTGCGGATGCATCCTGCCGCCGGTTCATCCTGCAGCGCATCAGCCCCGTTGCCTTCCGCGAGCCGGAACGGCTGATGGAAAACATCGTCAATGTCACCGAATACCTTGGCGGCATCATTGACCAGTCCGGCGGCGACCGCAGCCGCGAAGCCTTGCAGGTCGTCCCCGCAAAGGACGGCGCGCCCTTCTTCCGCGACGGCGAAGGCTGCTGCTGGCGCGTTTTCCCCTTTGTGGAAGGCACGGTCTGCTGTCAAAGCGCCGATACCCCCGGGCAGTTTGCCGCCGCAGGGCGCGCGTTTGGCCGGTTCCAGCGGTTGCTCCGCGATTATCCAGCGGATACGCTGCATGAAACCATCCCCCGTTTCCATGATACCGAGGATCGGCTTGCCAAGCTCAAATGGGCCGTCGACGCCGATCCGAAGGGACGCGCGGCAGGCTGTCAGCCTGAAATCAAGTTCTGCCTCGACCGCGAGGCCGACTGCTCGGTCGCCCTTCAGGCGCTGCGGGAGGGCAGACTCCCGCTCCGCGTCACCCACAACGACACCAAGCTCAATAATGTGCTGCTCGACCGCGAGACCGGCGCAGGGATCTGTGTGATCGATCTGGACACTGTCATGCCCGGGCTTTCGATCAACGATTTCGGCGATTCGATCCGGTTCGGCGCGAACCACTCCGCCGAGGACGAGCGCGACCTTGGCAAGGTATCGCTCGACGTGGGGCTGTTCGACATCTATACCGCTGCTTTCCTCGAAGGCGCGGGCGGTACGCTGACAGACGCCGAGCTGGAATATTTGCCGTGGGGCGCAAAGCTGATGACGTTGGAATGCGGGATCCGGTTCCTGACCGACCATCTGGACGGGGACGTTTATTTCCACATCCAGCGCGAAGGGCAAAACCTCGATCGCTGCCGCACCCAATGTAAGCTCGTGGCCGATATGGAGAAGCATTGGAGCGAGCTGGAAGCGATCGTTGCAAAGTATCGCTGACGCGTTTGCCTTCCACAGGATAAAACGCCTTCCGAGGGTTTTACCCTTCGGAAGGCGTTTTTTACGGCTTGAAAACAGGGGCACGCTCTGCCGGGACGCGCGTTATTTATCTTTGCGTACCTTTTCAATATAATTCAGGATCAATTCGACCGCCGGATCGACGCCGATCCGTCCCGCATTGATGCACATATCATAATGGTTGGATCTGCCCCAAACCTGGCCGGTGTAATAATTATAATAGGTCGCGCGCTGCTTATCCATCTTTTCCAGCGCGGAACGGATTGATTTTCCGGTGATTTCATAATCGCCGCTGGTGCGAAGGCGTTTTTCGCGGTCTTCCAACGAGCCGGTGATGAAGAAATCGAAGCGGTTGGTATATTCGCGCAGCACGTGATCCCCGCAGCGTCCCACCACGACGCAAGGCCCCATATCCGCAAGCTCACGGATCACATTGGCCTGTGCGAGATAGAGCTGGTCGGTCAACGACATGCCGTTCGTCCCCGCCGTGCCGAACATCGTCAGCGAATACAGGAAGCTGTTCGTCGCGCGTTTGTCGAGCTGCTCGAACATTTCCTCGTCGAAGCCGGATTTTTTCGCCGCGCGTGTGATCAATTCTCGATCGTAAAAAGCAATGCCGAGCCGCAGCGCGATCTTTTTGCCGACCTCGCGGCCTCCGGAACCATACTCTCTGCCGATTGTGATAACCAGATTGTTTTTCATATAGCAACGCCCCTTTCCTGGGTCTGGGAAGGGCTGAATTCAGGATGTTGCCCTTCACCAGCAAAACGTCAAACGTTTTTTACAATTTTATGATACCGCAAATCTGCATTTTTGTCAAGTGTGCACAGGAGGTTTTCAGCGACGTTTTCGTAAGGGCTTTGCGGCAGGCGGTCAGCGCGCCGAGCTGTTGGAAATAATGTATAAAACTGGAAAGGAATCCTTGCTGTTTAAACGCTGTAAGTTTATAATATTAAGAAACCCCAACGATAGGAGGTGAAAAATTTGGGCGGTAAAAAATGGGACGTCCTACCGACAATCCGAAACCTTATCACATGTCCGTTAAATATGACGAGGAATAAATGATTTCACGCAAATCATGAGAGACAGTCCCTTTTAATCTGCTATAATCTTTTTGTACAAATTGTCTTTTCCGTTAGGGACTGCCCCTTTTTTGAGACAGCCCCTTAAGCGAACGATAGAAGACCGCCCGCCGCGCAGGCGGATGAAGCGTCAAAGCTCTAGCGCATCAAATACGGCGCTTTCCACGCACAGAGGATACTGCGAATCCAGTATCAAGGACAGCTCCGCATCTGAACTGCTGCGCACATAGGGATACAGCAGCGTGAAGCCGCACAGGGTTTGAGTGCCGTGCGCCAGATGATCCACCGAAAAACGAAGAGGCGGTGTGTTCGTAAACGTATTGCGCGGAGACTGCTTGAGCAGAATGGCTCCAGAGCCTTCCGCCGTGGGCGCGGCACAAACATTTAATGTATAGTGAATCATATATGTTTTCCGCGGCGCCAGTCGGATTTGTGTGGTGGTGTGCTCATCCAGATGAATGCTGTTTCCGATACGGCTGCACTGTTTCCAGCTTATTGGGCAGCCCGGCTTCCACAGCGCTCCCGCCTTCCGGGCGGTCAGCTGGAGTGCGCTCTGCTGGCATGCCGGTACTTTGCCGGACGGCGGGCATGGTTCCGGCCCACACGGCGGCGGACATGGTGTCGGCCTGCATGGCGGGCAGGACGGCGGGCATGGCTCTGGACTACATGGTGGGCAGGACGGCGGGCACGGCTCCGGCCCGCATGGAGGACATGGCGGCGAACAGAACTCCAGAACCCGGTCCAGCTTGTTTTTCAGCAGCATCTGGTTCTGTGTAACCGCCTCGATAAGGGCAGTTATGCTTTTATTAACGGCCAGCACATCCTGCGGGCACGCACAGGGTGTGCTGCCGGGCAGGGTTCCGAGGATATATTGCAGCTTCTCACCCTCGGCATTGAGGATGTGACTCAGGGCAAGCTCTTCCATGGCGATGGATGCAATAATCATGGTCAGGGCTTCTTCCCGTGTCATATCTGCCCCGCAAGGGGGATAGGAAGGCATAGACATATTCAAAAACTCCATAGTGCGTTCCGTCAGGGCGGAACGGAGATGTGCGGCATGGCATTCATGCCGCCGCTTCATTTTATGACTGCCCCGGACGTCCGGTTCCTTCAGGAACCGATCGCCCCCGTGTTGCATAGGATATCCCGGACGCGGCGACAGCGGATGTCCTCCGGGCCGTCCCGTCCCTGTGCCTTCCATTGGCCTGTCCGGAAAAGCGGGAAATGCCGGACGGCATTCGTAAGGAACTGTGAAAAAGCACATTGTGGCAGGCACGCCACGGGTTCTTTTGGAACAGCTCCTGAGGTTTGTTTTCGAACAGGTCCTGAAGCACATCGTTACTGCTCTGAAAGGAGATTTCTCTTATGTCTATGCCCAGCTTTCCCACGGTTGACCCGCCGATCCAGCGTGAGGACGCGGTTAATCAGATTCTCTCTTCCATCGCGATGGAAGAGCTCGGCCTGAGCCATATTCTTAATGCCGAGGGTGAGAAGCTGCAATATATTCTCGGAACCCTGCCCGGACTCAGCGGTCCCCCTGCCACGGTCAGCGACGTGCTGGCCGCGAATGAGAGCGTCCGCGGTATGCTGGAAACCGCCGTGCAGAATCAGCTCTTTCTGAAAGCGAAGATGCAGGGCGCGCTGACCGCATCCCCCATGCAGGAGATCGGAAGAGCGTCGTGTA
>CAJUGU010000176.1 GCA_910586105.1 uncultured Eubacteriales bacterium
CCATGGCGCCCGCCGCGCAGGCGCGGGGTGTGGGGCAGCGCCCCACGGAGCCCCACGCTTAGGGGGCAATCTCCTCCATGACGAACGCCTCGAAGACGTCGCCGTCCTTGATGTCGTTGAAGTTTTCAACGCCGCAGCCGCATTCGTAGCCAGAAGCGACTTCCTTCACGTCGTCCTTGAATCGACGCAGGGATGCAAGCATGCCCTCATGGATGACAACATTGTCACGCAGTACGCGCAGCTGCGCCGAGCGCTGGATCTTGCCGTCCTGCACATAGCAGCCCGCGATCGTGCCTACGCCCGATACCCGGAAGGTCGTGCGTACCTCCGCATGGCCAAGTACGGTCTCCTTGAACTTCGGCGCGAGCATGCCCTTCATCGCCTGCTCCATTTCTTCAATGCAGTCGTAAATGATCCGGTACATCCGGATGTCAACGCCCTGGATCTGCGCCGATTCCGCCGCCGCCCGCTCCGGGCGCACATTGAAACCGACAATGATCGCATGCGACGCGCTCGCCAGCATGACGTCCGATTCGTTGATCGCGCCAACCGCGCCATGAATCACTCGCACCCGTACCTCGTCGCAGGTCAGCTTTTCCAAAGATGTCCGTACCGCCTCTACCGAGCCCTGTACGTCCGCCTTCACAATAATGCTCAGCTCCTTGATCTGCCCCTCCTGGATCGAATCGAACAGGTTGTCGAGCGTGACCTTGTGGAACCGCTTGTTCCGCTCTTCCTTTTCCTTTTCCTTTTCCTTACGCTGCTCGACCAGCTCGCGCGCCATGCGCTCGTCGTCGACCGCATAGAAGATGTCGCCCGCGCCCGGGACCTCCGCCAGGCCGATAATCTCCACCGGCACCGACGGCCCCGCCGTCTGGATCTTCTTGCCGTCGTCGTTCGTCATTGCACGGACACGGCCGACCGCTGTGCCCGCGATCAGGACGTCGCCCGCATGCAGCGTACCATTCTGGATCAGTACCGTCGCCACCGGGCCGCGCCCCTTGTCGAGCTTCGCTTCGATGACCGTACCCTTCGCCTGACGGTTCGGGTTGGCGCGCAGCTCCTGCACTTCCGCCGTCAGCAGCACCATTTCCAGCAGGTTTTCAATGCCCTGCCCGTACTTCGCCGAGATTTGGCAGACGATCGTTTCGCCGCCCCATTCCTCCGGCACCAGCTCGTATTCCGTCAGCTGCTGCAGGATGCGGTCCGGGTTCGCGCCCTCCTTGTCGATCTTGTTCACCGCCACGATGATCGGCACCTGCGCCGCCTTCGCATGGTTGATCGCCTCGATCGTCTGCGGCATGATGCCGTCGTCCGCCGCGACTACCAAAATCGCAATATCCGTTACCTGCGCCCCGCGCGCGCGCATGGAAGTAAACGCCGCATGCCCCGGGGTGTCCAGGAAGGTGATCGGCTTGTCGCCCACCTGCACCCGGTAAGCGCCGATGTGCTGCGTGATGCCGCCCGCTTCGCCTTCCGTGACCTTGGTCTTGCGGATCGCGTCCAGCAGCGAGGTCTTGCCATGGTCGACGTGACCCATGACCACAACGACCGGGTCGCGCGGCTGCAGATCGGCTTCTTTGTCCTCCGACTCGTCAAACAACCGCTCCTCAATGGTGACATGCACCTCTTTTTCGACCTTCGCGCCCATTTCCTCCGCGACCAGCGCCGCGGTATCAAAGTCGACGCTCTCCGAGATCGACGCCATAACGCCCAGCTTCATCAGCTCTTTGATCACGTCCGCCGCCGTGCGCTTCAGCCGCTGCGCCAGCTCGCCGACGTTGATCTCGTCCGGGATCATGACCTTGAGCTGTACCTTCTTCGCCGCCGCCATCTGCTGCTGCCGCTGGAGCCGGCGCATCTTCTCCTGCTCCTCGGCGCGGCGCTTGCTCGAAACCTGCTGCTTGCCGCGCTGCTCGCTCCGCTTGGTCAGCTTCTGCTTGCCGGCGCCCATCTTGTTCGCTTTCTCCGGGACAAGGGAGTCGATCCGCTCGTCATACTTGGCAAGGTTCACGTCGCCGCTCCCGCGCGTATCGATCCGATGCACCTGCTTGACCTTGCTCGGACGCGGTGCGTCCGCCTGCTGCGGCTCCGTCTGCTTTGCGGCAGGCTGCTGGGCCTGCGGCTGTGCATGCTGCTTCGCGGCAGGCTGCTGTTGCTTTGCGGGCTGTTGCTTTGCGGGCTGCTGCTGTTTGCCGCCCTGTTGCTGCCGCCCTCTGCCGGAGCGCTCGCCGCGCGGCGCGTCCTTTTCCTTCTGGGGGCGGGCAGGCTGTTGCTGCTTCGCGGCTTTTTCCCGCTCCGCCGCCAGTTTCTTTTCCCGCTCCTCGAGCTGGTCGTGCAGTACCTGCTCGATATCGGCGATCTGGTTGCCCTGCGTCAGGACTTCAAAGATCACCGAAAGCTCGAGATCGTCCAGCACCTGCATGTGGTTCTTGGGCGTTTTGGTGTATTGGGTCAGGATATCGGCGATCTCCTTTGTGTTCCGATTGAAATCCTTTGCGACCTCATGGACCCTGTATTTGTTCTCTATCGCCATTGGCGCTCACCTCCGTAGTTTCCTTGGATGCTCTATCGCCGAAGTCCGCCCTCTGCGGGACCCGGTGTGTTTGTTATCAGCCAAAGGCTGGTTGTTGTCTTTTTGCCCCTTCGCCGCAGGACGCTTTGCGGAAAAGCGGCTGCTCCCGCCGGCGCGTTTGCGCGGCGCACTGGCTGCGGCGTTGCGCCGCGGCCCGGGCTTTGCCGGTCGGGAAGGCGCGTTCTCCGCCGCCTCGGCTGCGGTGTGTTTGCGCGGCCCGGGCTTTGCCGGTCGGGAAGGCGCGTTCTTCGCCGTTTCGTCTGCGGCGCGGTGCTTTTTCACGCCGCGCCGGGATTGCAGGCGCGTATGCCGTTCCCGCAGCGCGTCGGCGGCTTGCTGGAATGCGGGATCGAGCGCCGCCAGCTTTTCCGCCGCCTTTGCCGCGAAGCCGCTGTCGCTCACCGCGCACATCGCGCAGGACTTTCGCCCCAGCGCGCCGCCGAGCTCTTCTTTGGAGACCGGCAGCGTCAGCAGCGGCGCGCGCGCCTTTTCCGCTGTATACGCGGCCTGACGCGTGACTGCGGCGCCCGCGTCCTGCGCAAGGAACACCGCGCGGATCACGCCGTCCCGCGCCAGCTCGCGCACCGGCTCGTCTCCAGCCGCCAGCCGTCCCGCGCGCATTGCCAGCCCGAGCAGGCTGCATATGCCGTTATCCGTCATGCTCCGCCTCCTCCAACTGCCGTTCCAGCGCGTCGTAGACCTCCGGCGGCGGCGCGCAGCCGAAAGCGCGTTCGAGCGCCCGGGACTTCCTTGCCTTTTTCAGGCATTCTGGCTTTCCGCACAGGTACGCCCCGCGTCCCGGCGCTTTGCCTTTGAAATCCAGTGAAATACCGCCGCCGTCGGGCGCGCGCACCACGCGGATCAATTCGCGTTTGGGCATCATTTCCCGGCAGCCGAGGCATTGCCGCATCGGGATCTTCCGTTGCTTCTGCATCGTCATTCTCCCCCTTCGTGTTGCGTGGCGCCTTGTGGGCCTGCCGCTGTGTCAGCGGCGGGCCGACGGCTCCACGCGCCGTCCCTTACTCCATTGAAAGCGGATCCTCGGCCTGTTTCTCGTCAAACGGCTCTTCGTCCGCGTCCGGTTCCGCGTCGAACGGTTCCCCGTCCGATCCCTTGTCAAACGGCTCCTCGTCTGCGTCCGTTTCGACCGGACCCATGTCAAACGTCTCTTCGCCTGCATCCTGCTCCGTTTCAAACGCTTCCGGCTGCGGATCCGGTTCCGGTCCGGTTTCGGATCCTGCCGCAGGCTCCAACGCTGGCTCGGCCTCAGGCTCCGGGGCCTGCTGCTGGGAAGCGGGGGCGATATCGATCTTGCAGCCGGTCAGCTTTGCCGCGAGGCGGGCGTTCTGGCCCTCCTTACCGATGGCGAGGCTGAGCTGGTCGTCGGGGACGATCACGCGGCAGCTTTTGCCGTCCGGCTGAACGGAGGCGGAGATGACATCCGCCGGGGCGAGGGCTGCGGAAACGAATGCGGCGGTATCCTCCGACCATTTGATGATGTCGATCTTTTCACCGCCCAGCTCGTTGACGATATTGCCGACGCGCGCGCCGCGGGTACCGACGCATGCGCCGATGGGATCGACGTTTTCGTCGTTGGTTGCGACGGCGATCTTGGTACGGTTGCCCGCTTCGCGGGCGATGGACTTGACTTCAACGATGCCGTCGTGGATCTCAGGCACTTCGAGCTCGAACAGCCGTTTGACCAGTCCGGGGTGGGTGCGGGAGATCATGACCTGCGGGCCGCGGGTACCTTTGCGGACTTCGATCACGTATACCTTGACGTGGTCGCCTTCGGAATACTGTTCGCCGTTGACCTGTTCGCCGGGGGTCAGGACGGCCTCGGTCTTTTCGCCCTGGGAGACCATTTCGAGGATGATGTTGCCCGAACGGGGATCGATACGGGACACGAGCGCGGGAAGGATCTCATGCTCCTTGGACTCGAATTCGGAGAGCACCATACCGCGTTCGGCCTCGCGGATGCCCTGGATGATGACCTGTTTGGCGGTTTGGGCGGCGATGCGGCTGAAAGAGCGGGTCGGGACGTCGATGTCGATGATATCCCCGAGCATTGCGCCGGGCTTATATTCGCGCGCTTCTTCCAGGGAAAGCTCCTCGTAGGGCTCATACACGTCGTCGACGACGGTCTTGCGCACGAACATGCGTATGGTAAACTCCTCCCGATTGGGGACGACGTAGATGTTGTCGGTCATGCCGTCGTTTTCGCGCTTATAGGCGGTGATGAGCGCCTGCCCTACGCGATCGAGCATATAATCGACCGGGATGCTTTTTTTCGCTTCCAGATCTTCAAGGGCGAGGAAGAACTCCCGGTTCTCGAAAACACTCTTCGGAGCTTCCTTCTCCACCTTCTTTTTCCGTGCCATTTTTTGCGAATCACTCCTTCAATAAAAAAACCTGAATCCAAAGCTGATGTGGAGCGGCCTTGCGTGCTGCCCCGCGCCGGACGGCGTCCTGCGCGGACAGCGGCAGGGCTC
>CAJUGU010000177.1 GCA_910586105.1 uncultured Eubacteriales bacterium
CCGTCCGCGCAGGACCGCCGCCCGCGCAGGGCCCGCCGTCACCGGATCGCGTCAGTTCGGGTCAAGCGGAGGTCTATCATCGGTACCGCCGTTTCTTCCAATGCGTCCGCCTTCTTCCAGGCTACGATGAAACGGATCTGCCCGCTTGTTGGGCGGTAGCCCTTTGCCGCCAGCTGCTCCAGTCGCGCAAGGCATCCCCGCGAAAGCTCCGCCGCCGTGCAGGTGCGGCCGTCGATCTCCGCCTTCAGATAGGCTCCCTCGACCCGCAGCGGCATCCCGCTGCGCAGCTCGCGCGTCTGTTCGTTTTTGTTCAGGAAAAAGTTCAGACGCACGTCCTTTAACGTCAGTTCCAGCTCCAGTTCCTCCGGTTCGGGGTATTCCCGGCAGTCTTCCAGATATTCCACGCCCCCAACACGGCAGTTCGCGAAAATATCGTTGTTGCAGTGTATATACAGCTCGCGCCTCGCGCGCGTCAGCCCCACGTATACCTTCCGCCGGTCTTCGTCCGTTCGCAACGCAACATTGTCCAACAGCAGGTATACGCTGTCGAATTCGCGCCCCTTCGATTTGTGGATCGTCGATACCGCGATCGCTCCCCGCTCGTCTCCATAAAAATCTTCGTACCTCGACTCCCGGATGAACTGCTCAAGATCCGCAAAGTATTTTACCGTGGGATTGATCGCCGCAAAGTCCGCCATCAGGTTCAGACAGTTTTCCAGGCAGGCGCTGTCCCCATAGACCGCTTGCAGCCGCTCCTTCGCATGCTCCCATACCTCGTCGCCGATCACCGGCGAAGTCAGCCCCCGGTCAATCGTTCCCAACAGGAACCGGACTTCCGCAAGGTTGTACAAATAAAAACCGTCCATCGACTGGATCAGTTTCCCCCGCGCCCCGTGCCGCGTCAGCAGCCCCAGCACCCGCAGGGCTTCCTCGTTCGTGTTCGTCAGGATGCACGCCGTCCCGCCCCGGTAGGTCTCCATGACCTGCCGCACGACCGGCTCTTCCAAATTGCCGCCGGAATGCCGCACGATCTGCGCTACGCCCGCCTCCGCCGTCGCCGCCTCGATCTCCGCCGTCTTCATCCGCCCCCCGATCGTCCGCGCAAATGCGTTCGCCAACGCAACGATCGTTTGGCTGCTGCGATAGTTCTGCGTCATTTCATATTGCGTCGCGCCCATGTCATCAATCAGCGCCCGCATATATTTCGGGTCCGCGCCGCAAAATCCATAGATGTTCTGGTCGTCGTCCCCCACCGCGATCACCCGCAGCCCGTCGCTCCGCCTCATCAGCGCCCGCAGCAGCGCATAATCGTCGCCGTCCATGTCCTGCGCCTCGTCTACCACTAGCACGGTCTTCGCCGTCCGCCCCGGCTCGACCTCGCCCCGCTCGATCATCTCCGCCGCAGCGCGCACCACGTCGCCCGCCCCTTCCAGGCTGCCGATCCTGCCAAGCAGGTCGAAACAGTACGAATGGAAGGTCTTGATCTCGACAAAGTTCGCCGCGTTGCCGATCAGTCCGATCAGCCGCTTCTTGAATTCGGTCGCCGCCGCCCGCGAAAACGTCACCATCAACAGCTGCTCGTGCTTCACATCCTCCAACAGCAGCAGCGACGCCAGCTTGTGCGCCAGCACCCGCGTTTTCCCGCTGCCCGGCCCCGCCGCGACCACGATATACTGCGACGCATCGTCGTGTATGATCTCCGACTGCGCCGCCGACAAGCCGCCAAACAGCCGGTCGTATTTCTCCGGCGTCACGTTGCGGCGGATCTCCTCCCGGCGTTTCCCCTTGAAATATTTTGCGAGAAACCGCCGGTATTCCATCTGAAAATAATCCTGCACGAATTCGCGCCCCGCGTCCGGGTCCCGCGCCATCCGGTTTGCGTATTCGCCGACGATATGCACCTGTTCGACCTTCTGCTCGTAATATGTGCCAAGCGTTTTATAATCGTCCACCTTGTACCGGATCTTGTTGTCGAGGACGAGCCGCCGGATCTCCATGCCGCTGTACAGGACAAGAAAGCCGCCCTCCAGCTTCATCGCGCCGATCTTCGACAGGTACAGCAGCGCGTCCTCCACGTCCGCAAGCTCCGCCTTCGCCGGGAGCAGCCGCGGTTCGTCGAGATAATCGCGGTGCATCCCCACCAACGAGAACTGGGCGAGCGCTTCGCCCCTTCCGCCCTCCTGCGGCTGCGCCAGCCCGGTCAGACGCTTCACCAGGAAACGGCTGATGTCGCCGCGCCGCTCGAACTTTTCCAACAGGACGGGCAACGCCGCCGTCGGCTGCACCGTCGCCGACTGCCCCGCGTGGGATTCCCGCTTGTCGATATCCCCCTTGATCGCCAGATAATACAGCAGCGTGCGCAGCTGCTTGACCGAGCTGTGCGCGCTGCCAGCCGCCTGCGCCGCTTCGTTCAGGCTTT
The DNA here is from genome assembly GCA_910586105.1 of uncultured Eubacteriales bacterium. Taxonomy (GTDB): domain Bacteria; phylum Bacillota; class Clostridia; order Oscillospirales; family Butyricicoccaceae; genus QXXE01. Next base: position 2,420 of record CAJUGU010000177.1, read on the forward strand.
TCAGGACGAGGGCGGTCGGCTGCTCCCGCAGCCGGGTGTACAGGAACCGCTCCAGCTCCAGATACCGTTCCAGCACCTGCGCGGGGCGATCGCTTTTGGACAGGTATGCCGCCAGATCCATCGCATCCGCAAGCAGCCCTTCCTGCCGCATGAGGCTGACGCATTCGAGCACCCGCCGCTTTTCGAGGCCAAGGCGGTCGGCCAGGTAATCGACCCGGGATCCCGCGTCGTCTTCGCCCGCCGCGCGGCTGCGGCTTGCAATCAGGGCGGCAACGATCCGTTTCGCGTCCTGCCGCTGCCCCTCCGAAAACAGGTTGGAGCGTTCCAGCCGGAAGCTCGCTTCCGCCATGCTCCGCGCCCGGATGCTGGTCGCATAGATCTTCGGCACGTTGTGCCCGCGCCGGATGTAACCCGCGTCTTCCAGTGCCGAAATGGCGGTCTTGACCCGCGTTTCGATGTCATAGACCGTGTCGTCCCACCCTGCCTGCCGCGCGATCTCGAGCGGCGAGCAGCAGACCGTGGCGCGGGTGCGGGTCAGCTCCTTGATCGCCGTCCAGATCTGCCGGATCTCGCTGATGCTCAGCTTGGTCTGGTTCAGCAGCATGAAATGTTTGTTCAGGTCTTCGTCGTTGAACAGCACGCAGCAATCCGCCTGCAAGGCGGGGTCGCGCCCCGCACGGCCTGCCTCCTGGACATAATTTTCCAGCGAATTCGAGATATCGTAATGGACGACAAGCCCGACATCCGGCTTGTCGACCCCCATTCCAAAGGCCGAAGTCGCGACGATCGACCGCACCTCGTTTTCCAAAAACGCTTCCTGATTGGCGACCTTGTCCGCAGCCGCCATTTTGCCGTTGTACGGCTTCGCCGGGAAACCGTCCCGCGTCAGGCGGTTCGCCAGCTCATGCGTCCGCCGCGTGCGCGACACATAAACGATCGCCGGGCAGTCCCTTTGCTCAAGCAGCATACGGAGCATGTTGTATTTATCCTCGTCCGTCGCCTGATACAGCACCGAATACCGCAGGTTTTCCCGCGATGCGGCGGAGGCGTACAGCAGCAGGTCGAGCCCCAGCTTTTCCTGAAAATATCCGCGGATATCGGCAATGACCTTTTGCTTCGCCGTCGCCGTGAAGCACGAGACCGGGATCGGATCCGCCAGCCCCTTCTTTTTCTGAAGCCGGCGGATGAAATCGCCGATGTACAGGTAATCCACCCTGAAATCGTGCCCCCACGCCGAGAAGCAATGCGCCTCGTCGATCACGAACCGCACCACGTTGCGGGAGAGCAGCAGCTTTTCGATCGTGCGCGAACGGAGCTGCTCCGGCGAGATATAAAACAGCGTCGCCAGCCCCGAGGCGACCCGGTCGAGCGCTTCCGCCCGTTCGATCGGGCTGAGCAGGCTGTTCACCATCGCCGCGTCAGTCAGGCCGCGGGCGTTGAGGTTATCCACCTGATCTTTCATCAGCGAGAGCAGCGGGGAGATCACGACGGTCAGCCCGTGCTCGGCCTGTCCCGCGATCAACGCGGGGAGCTGGAAGGCGATCGATTTCCCGCCGCCCGTCGGGAAAACCGCCAGCAGCGATTTGCCCGCCACTGCGGCCCGCGCCGCCTGCTCCTGCAGCGGCTCGCCGCCGTAGGTACGGAACGCGTCGTAGCCGAAGACTGCTTTCAGCCTTCGGCGGACGTCCAACGTATCCTGGCAGTAGGCGCAGCCGGGCCCGCAGGGCGTGCCGCACAGCGCTTTGACGACCTGTTCCACGCGCGGGTAGCGGTGCAGCAGCCATGGCGGCGCAATCGAATGGCGGTCGCCTGTGCCGAGCAGCGCCAGCGCATAGGCCAGCTCGGTCGGTGCGTTCCGGATGAGCGTGTCCAGATCCGCGTTTTCGCAGAACGCGCCCGCAAGCTCCTGCCGGATCGCCGTTTTTACGTCTGGAAGCTGGGGCTGGAAGCCGATGTACCGGAAAAAGCCCCGGAATTCGGGCGTTTCCCGCAGAAGCCCGTAATATGCCGACTGGCGCGCCATTGGCAGCGCCTGAAAGGCGTTGACCTCGCTGTAAAATAGCGTGCGCGCCTTCTCCGCGTCGTTGAGCGGGTTGTTGAGCTGGTCGGCCGCCAGTTTGTCGTCCTTGAGCAGGGCGTGATAAGGCCGCTTTGGGAACAACAGCGGGGAAAGGTACAGTGTGTCGACCGCCTCCGCATGCAACGGCTTGGGCAGGCGCGGCAGGATATATTTCAGGTCGTGGTGGATCAGGTTATGGCCGCAAAGGAAGTCCGCCCCTTCGAGGAAGGCTGAAAAATCCGCGATGGAAGAGCCGTGGTACCGTTCCCGTTCTCCACGGATCGCGCCCAGATCCCTGACCGACCCGTCTTCCACGCCGATCTCGCTGTCGATGAATACGATTGTTCCCGCCACGCTGCCGCACCCCGCTTTTCTGGCAGGGCCGCGCCGCCCTGCTCCGGCTTTTGGAATATTATAGCACATTTATCGGGCAGCGTCAAAAGGTGCTGCGACCTTCCGTTTGCTTCGCCTACGCGGCGGGAGCCGGGGCGCTGCCCCTGGACCCCGGTCCTGCGCGGACGGCGCCGGGGCGCTGCC
>CAJUGU010000178.1 GCA_910586105.1 uncultured Eubacteriales bacterium
CTGGAAAGCGGCGAAACGGTCAGCGCAATGGTGTACGTCATGACTCCCGGCCATGCGCTGGGAAGTCCTTCCGGCTACTACTATGCCACGATTGAAGAAGGCTATCACGACTGCGGATTTGATACTGAGATTCTCGAACAGGCCCGCGAACACAGCGAGGAACTCGCAGCGCAGGAGCAGGGCAGCTCGCCTGTCATAAGTCTGTGAAAAGGGGTGACGGTATATGGCAGCACCGACAGTTCTTTTGGCCAAAGCTGCGGCACTCGCGCTGACCGATGAAAATACCCGAAAGGGCATCGGCTGGTGTATTGTTGCAATCCTATCGCCGATTATTGTACTGCTTGCGCTCCTCTGTTCTGTGGCTGCTGGTACGGCGGAGCATAACGTCTCAGCGGCAGAATTCTGCTTCAGCAGCGTCACGCTTCCCGCCGATTTGCCGGACGAATACAAAGCATCCATCGAAAATATGCGTGCGCATTTCGCCGAGCTGGACACCCTGCTGGAGGAGATCGTCAGCCGCACCGAAGGAGACGAGAGCCTTGACGAAATCCGGGTCAAGGCGATTTTTTATGCCTTGTTTTTCGGAGCAGAGGAGCCTGCGCCATTCGATGCGGATATCTATCAGAAATTTGTGGACTGCTTCGCGACCTTCACGGAAACGACAGGAACGGTCACCGAAACGGATGCAGACGGCAACGAGGTCGAAGTCGAGGGCACGATTATGGCGGCAACGCCTATCGCGGACTTGGACGAGGTCTATCAGAAAATCGGCGAAGCTCTTGGAACGGAGGTGACCGCCGAGCAAAAAGCCAACGCTGAAAGCGTCTACAGCCTGATAAAATACGGTGCGCCCAGCGGCAATGAGAGCTGGGAAACCGGCGATAACGCGCCATACGTTGGGGCGGATGGTTTCTGTTCTCCGGTCGGCGCGAACTGGCGCAGTATCGTATCCTCAGAATTTGGCTATCGCATCGATCCGATCAGCGGCCAGTCTGACGGTCACAGCGGAATGGATCTGGCGGTCCCGCAGGGGACGCCTGTCCGCGCGGCGCTGCCCGGGACGGTGATCGTCGCAGGCTATGAGGCTACCTATGGCAACTACATCATGATCGAGCACGCGAACAATTTGCGGACCGTGTATGCGCACTGCTCCCAGCTGACCGCCCGCACTGGTCAGGAAGTCCAGGCTGGAACCGTGGTTGCCTTGTCGGGCGCGACCGGCCGAGTGACCGGCCCACACCTCCATTTTGAGGTGCGGGTCAACAACCAGAGGACGAATCCACGCTATTATTTACCTTGATTTTGAGGTGATGAACAAATTGGAAAACAAGTCAGACAGGCAGATGGCAGCGCTTACAGGCGAGCGGATCGGCAGCATCCTGCCCCGGCTGGCAGAGCTGGAAGAATCGGAAGACGCTGTCCTCGTCCATGAACAGAGGGACTCGGAATCCGTTGTGATTTGTCCGGCAGACTTGCTGAAGCTGACCGATACTGGCCGGGAGATTTATTCTGACCTTCTGAACGCGCAGGTCAAAGAAATCCGCAGCGCCGATTATGGTCTTGAGATTGTAATCTGTGGTGTGGAGCCGGAGGAAATGGAGCGTTTTTGCGAAGACTTCGCAGCCTTTGAGGAAGCGGAGGAACTCATGGGACCGACAATGTGAGTCGGCTCCAACGGCTAAAAATTTGGAGGTGCAAGATGAAAAAGGCAACTATTACCGTGCAGTTTGAACAGGAAAAGCTGCGGGCGCTTGAGTTTTACATCGGCAGGAAGGACTCGACGATTGAAGCCGAGCTGGATGATTTCATGGGGAAGCTGTACGAAAAGTACGTCCCCACTCAGACACGTGAGTACATCGAAAGCATGGCGGACCGCGACGAGCGTCCGCCCCGCCAGCAGCGTCCGCGCCCTGTGCGCCCGATCCGTCCGGGTTCCGCAGGCGACACATCGGGAACCGGAGCAGAAAGCTGATGGTCAGAGCTACCCGCCGCCGTTGCCGCGTGTCGCGTCTTTCGGATGCCGGTGGCATCCGTGTCCCGCCCTGCTCTGGAAAGCAGGTGTGCGCCGCTTGGCAGGCGTTTGAAAAAGGAGAATCGAAAACTCAGGAAATTGGAGGGCAGTATATGAGCGGAGATGTCCAACTGGAGTTATGGCTCCACGAATATAAAATGGAAGCATTGTCTGCTGTGCTGGAGCAGCAAGGTACCAGTGTAGAAAAGCAAATGCAGGAGATGCTCATGCAGCTCTACGCAGAGAACGTCCCGCGGGAAGTGCAGCAGGGTATCCGTCAGCGCATCGATGACGAGTATGCTGCGGAGCTGGCTGAGCGTGAAGCGGCACGGAAATATAGTGCGTTTCAGGTGCGGGAAAGCGGGACAGACCGATTCTATCAGCTGGATCAGGGCGAGGGATTCCTGGACGTTGGCAGGTTCCTGCGCCGGTATTCCCAGCCGGATCAGGAGTTGACAGCAGCGTCCCTTGAAAAATCGTTCGCTGATCTGAAACCGATCACCGCCGAGCAGTACGAACTTCTCACGGTACGTCGGATGGAAGATCCGGGCAAAGTCACGGGGGTGTTCCGGCTGGACTTTGACGAAATGACCGCCGCTGCACTCGACCCCGCAGAAGGTTGGAAAGCCTACTCGATAAAGGACGTATCCACGGCGGTCTATCACGCTTACCGAAAAAATGGGCTCGCCCCGGAACGGTACGAAGCCCGTTTCGAGGAAAGGCTGGTTGGCAGGCAGCTCGATTTGGCGGCGTTTGAGCAGGCGGTTCCTGAGATAGATGCACTGGAGCACGACTCCGAGCAAGGCCCGATGCTCTCGCTCTGATGGAGTCGTGCGAAAACGCCCAAACGCCCTTGCCACGTGGCTCCCGAACGGGTTCGGCGATGTTGCCGCACGTTGCGCCCCGTGTCGCGTTTTTCCGGCGAGGGTGGCATCCCTGCCCCAGTGGATGGGGAAAACGGCTGTCCGGGGCTTTGTGGGGAAATGTGCCGAAGGACGGGAGCCGCGATTTTGGGGGCGTAGGGGAGGGTCGATTTTGGTGCGGGATAAAGCGGTGGCATCACCGCGATTGACACCGCCCCGCAATGCGGGTCGGGGAGTTGCGGATTCCGGGCATTTTGCGGCTTTTGGGGCAGCGTTTCGGAGAATATCGCGTGACATCACTTTTCGGGGTGCGTTGCCACCCGTGACATCACGAATGCCAAAATCCTCGACCGTTCTCGGGAAAGTCGTGGCATCAATCATGACATCATGCGAAGAAATGGAGGAAATTTCATGCCAGATGACAAAGTCCGGTTTCAAATGCGGATTTCGCCGGAAACCGACCAGAAGATCGCCGCAGCGATGAAACTTGCAAATAGCCAGAGTAAAAACGAGTTCGTGGAAAACGCGTTGATTTTTTACTGCGGCTACCTGTCCGCAAAGAGCAGCGATGATTTTTTGCCGCCTGCATTGGTCTCAGCGATGCGTGGCACGGTGCAGGACAGCGAAAACCGTATTGCTCGTCTGCTATTCAAAATGACTGTAGAGCTGTCGATGATGATGAATGTGCTTGCGGTTGGTCTGGAAATCAATGCCGATGATCTCGACCGTCTGCGTGGTCAGTGCGTGCGCGATGTAAAAAAGTCGAATGGCAGCATTACATTCAAAGATACCGTTGCATTCCAGAACGGGCGGTAGGAGCGTAAAACTTTATGCCGAGACTGATTTTTAAGTGCCCGTACATTAAAGGAAAATCGAAACGCGCTCCCGCGCACTTGAAAAATATGGTCAACTACATTGCCACTCGAGATGGTGCGGAGCGTATCGATCCGGGCAACAAAAACTTGCCCGCGACGGAAAAGCAGAAGGAACTGATTGAACAGCTTACGCGGGAGTTTCCATTAAGCCGAGGACTATTTGAATATTCAGACTTTATGCAAGCGCCGACACAAGCAAATGCTTCCGAGTTTATCACGCGGGCGCTGGAGGATAACCTCGACCAGATCGCAAAACGCGAAAACTATCTGGAGTACATTGCGAAGCGTCCGCGCGCGGTGCGGATGGGTGCGCACGGTTTGTTTAACGGCTCGGAGGATTCGATCGTGCTGTCACAGGTCGCGGAAGAAATTGCACACCATCCCGGCAATGTTTGGCTGCCGATTATCTCCCTGCGCCGCGAGGACGCGGAACGGCTCGGTTACGATAACGCAGAAAATTGGCGTTCGCTATTGTCCGCAAACGCTATGGAGATTGCAAAATCAATGAAAATCCCCTGGGAGGACTTCCGTTGGTACGCCGCTTTCCATGATGAAGGAAACCACCCGCACGTTCATATGGTCTGTTACAGCGCCGACCCGTCGAGAGGTTTTCTGACGTCGAAGGGGATTGAAAACATTAAATCCATGCTGGCAAAACAGATTTTCCGGCAGGAGCTTACCGAAATCTATTCGCATCAGACCAAACGCCGGGATGAATTGACCAAATCAGCCGGTGAGGTCTTGCGTCAGCTGGCAGCCCAGATGCAGGACAGCACACTTGACAATGAGCGTATCGAACAGCTGATGAAGCATCTTTCCGAGAAGCTGAAAACAACTTCTGGCAAGAAAAAATATGGCTATCTGAAAGCGCCACTGAAGTCCGTGGTGGATGAAATCGTTGACGAGCTCTGCAAAGATCCGCGCGTTGCCAGGGCATACGATCTTTGGTACGAACTTCGCGAGGATGTTCTGAAAACGTATAAAGACACCATGCCGGAGCGTGTTCCGCTTTCTCAGCAGAAGGAATTCAAGCGCATTAAAAACATTGTGATTGAAGAAGCAGTCCGAACGGGTGCAGACCGTCAATCTGCTTTTTCTGCCGCACGGAATTCAGATGCACAAATACGTCAGCCGATTTCCATCTATCAATCCGCGACGCGC
>CAJUGU010000179.1 GCA_910586105.1 uncultured Eubacteriales bacterium
CAAGTACATGATACCCGAAGAATATCCATAAGTCGAGAAGAATTAGAAGCCGAAATGGAGAAGTTTAGGACGGAAAACCAAGCAGATTATACAAGCAGTTCTGAGATATAACACAAGCGCCCGCCCCACTTCATAAGACGCGGAACAGGCGCTTGCAATTTGTTTACAGCCCGAAGGCTTCCTTGAGTTTCTCGGTCATTTCCTTTGCGGAGACCATGTTGTCCAAACCGATGGTCTTACCAGCCTTTTCGCCGATGTGCTTCAGGTCGGAGCCGCAAATGAAGAGGTCAGCAGCGTCCGGCATGACATCATCGATGGTCGAGTGGACAACCTCCACGTCCGTGATGCCCAGAGCAGTCAGCGCCTTTTTCGCGTTCATCTCCATCACAAAGGACGTACCGAGACCGGAACCGCAGAAGCAGAGAATCTTTTTCATGATATATACCTCCAAAAATGATTTATAAAGTTAATGTTGTTGATTTGAGTTTTTATGAGAGTATGGATCAGTTCTTTTTGGCTCTGCCAATCGTGTAATTATAAACGATCGGCAGCAGGAACAGGACAGCAACGATTATCAGCATAACATTGGGCGTTACGATTTTTGTGAGATTGCCAAAGACGATGCCAACCAACGTAAAGTCCGTATCTGAGAACGTGGTATTCGCAAAACCCATCGAACCAAGCACCGGATACAGGCCCGCCGCAAGGAATGTTGCAATCACGCCATGGACGAATGCACCAGCGATGCAGCCTTTCAAGCCGCCGCGGGCGTTGCCGCAGACACCGGCAGTCGCGCCGCAGAAGAAGTGGAGCACCGCGCCGGGAAGGATAATCGGGACGAGCATCCCGGCGTTGCCCATCAGGGCGAGGATTACCAGCGCGAGGATACCGCCAACGAAAGAGCAGAAGAAACCGATCAGGACTGCATTGGGCGCGAAGGGGAAGATAATCGGGCAGTCCAGCGCGGGCTTGGCATTCGGCACGAGTTTTTCGGAAATGCCCTTGAACGCGGGGACGATTTCGTTAATCAGCATACGCACGCCAGCCAGTACGATATAAATACCGGCGGAGAACGTAATGGATTTGATGATGGAATAGAGGATCCAGTTTTCACCGGCGAAAATCTCGGATGCAATTTCAGGAGCGGAGAAGTTCGCGATGCCTGCAACCACGATATAGCACAGGAACATGGCAAGCGCGATCGAAATGGTATTTTCACGCAGGAAGGAAAGGGTCTGCGGGAACTTGATATCTTCGGTTGTGGTTGTATCGTCATCGCGTCCGAACAGCTTGCCGATCTGGGCGCTCAGCCAGTAGCAGCCGCTTCCGAAATGGCCCAGCGCAAGGGAATCGTCGCCAGTAATCGCTTCAATGGTCGGCTGCATCAGCGCCGGGAATACCGCCATGACCAGCCCGAGCAGCAGCGCGCCCGTGATAATCAGCTTCGCGCCGGTCAGCCCGGAAATCGACATCAGGATTGCAATCAGGCAGGACATATACAGGGCGTGGTGGCCGGTCAAAAAGATGTATTTCAGCTTGGAAAAGCGGGCGAGTACAATATTGGCGCACATCCCCAGCGCGAAAATGGAGGCAGTCTGCACCGCAAACTCATTCAGGCCAAGCGAAGTAATTGCTTCATTATTCGGGACAACGCCTGCCACGCCAAACGCCCCTTGGAACAGGTCGCCGAACGGGATAATTGCCTCCTGCACGACGTTGGAACCGGCGTTCAAAACGATAAAGCCCAGGATCGTTTTAATCGTACCCTTAACGCAGGTCTGTGCATCCTTCTTTTGAAGCAGCAGCCCAAGCAGTGCAATCAGTCCGACGAAGATCGCAGGTGTTGACAAAACCTGCTGGATGAAATTCAAAATACCAAACATATCGCTCTCTCCTTTATTTGCTGACTCTTATTGAAAATAGTTGTACAGGGTTTCGGCATCCTTTGCCGCAAGGATCTGTTCGACCTTTTCCGGCTGATCGAGCAGCTCGGAGACTGCGACCAGCGCGTCCAGATGGCTGTTTGCATCCTGCGCGGCCAGCGTTACAAACAGGCGGGCAGGCGTATCCTTGTCATCAAAGTGAACCGGTTCGCGGAACAGTGTGACGCCAAGCTGGGTTTTCAGCGCCCCCTGCTCCGGGCGTGCGTGCGGCAGCGCTACGTTTTCAGCAATCACGATGTACGGCCCCAGCTTTTCCAGGTTGCCGATGATTTCCTCCTTGTACCGCGGTTCGACGTAGCCGTTCCGTTCCAACGGGAGCACCGCTGTCCGGATCGCGTCCCGCCAGTCGGCGGCACGCTCACAGATTTGTACATTTTCAAGTTTCAGTAAGTCCATTCTGTATTCCTCCTTCGGTTTTGTCCTGCCTTCCGGCTGGCGCGTTTCGTTTTCATGGCTCTATCTTAGCATCCGCCCTGCGGGATTGGAAGTCCAGAAAATGAAACGGGATTTGTGCAAACCTTGCACAGCCAACGGGCAAAATCAGGAGAGAGACGATGCGCGTTCAATCCTCCTCAGCCTGCGCGAGAAGCCTGCCAATACTCGCCAGCAGTTCAGTGGGGGTCGTACAGCCCGCAATCCGCTCCACCGAAGCCGGGTCGCTGACCAGCACAAGGATATCCTGCAAGATTTTCAGGTGTTTTTCCTGATCCTCGGCAGCCAGCAGGATAACCAGCCGGGCGCGGCGGGTTTCCGTAAATTTCACCGGTTCCCGGAATACGGTAAGCGCTAAATCCAGACAATTTACGCCGTCTTCCGGCTTCGCGTGCGCTAAAATGACGTTTTCGGTGAGAAACATATACGGGCCATAATAATCGATTTGCGAAATGATCGTGTCAAGATACCGCCGCGTGATGCTGCCGTGCTCCAGCAGGCTGCGGCCCGCCTTGCGGATGCTGCTTTGCCATGAGTCCGCCGCATCAAAAATTGCAACGCGCGATTCATCCAGCACGGAAAGCAGCCCGGAATCATTCTTCACGTCGGATTCCACAAAGGAATCCCCGCCTTGCAAACAGACGGTCAAATCCGCGAGCAGATTTTCGTAGTCTTCGGGGGAAACGTACTTTTTGACCACCTGAAACAGTTTGTCCCGCTTAATGGTCAGGCTTTTAGGCGCGACCAGCCGGTGGCTGAGGATGGTATGGCGGTCAAATTCGGTCAGTACCGGATGCACGGTAATCACGGGAAGCACGCTGTTGACCTTCACGGTCGAAATGATGAGGTCGCAAATATTCTGCGCGTTCATCAGGTTGACCGCCGCCACCACCCGGACAATCTCCGCATAGGGCAGCAGTTTTTGTACTTCGCGTTTCAGCATATTTCCGGTCGAGATTCCGTTGACGCAGACAATCAGGATGCGCAGGCGGTCGTTCTGCGGCTCGGAAACCTTTAAAAATGCGCCGAAATGGAGCGCTAAATATGCAATTTCCTCATCCGGAATGGGCAGTTCGATGATCCGTTCCAGCCGTCTGGCAGCAATTTTCGTGATGCCGAACAGCTCTGGATATTCGTTTTTGATATCATCACAAAGCAGGTTGCCAATCTGGATGCCAAACCGGTACCGATACAGCGAAGTTTTCAGGTGGACAGCAAGCGCCTGCTCCAGCGATTGCCGCTTGTCAAAGCTGATGCACGCTACCTTTTCAAATTCGGACACCAGCGCCCGCACCAGATCGGCAATTTCCTGCTCGTTTTCCAGAAGCCCGGGCGGAACGGCGTTGACCCGTGAACCCAGCAAATGGAGCGTCAAATACAGCATCTCATCCTTTGAAAGCTGCGGGAACTGCGCCTGTACTGCACGGAATTCAGGGGTTTGCACCATTTCCGCACGATCTAAGCCGGGGAAATCAAATTTTTTCGGATGCCGCAGCATAACCGGCAGCAGCGCCGCAATCGCCAACAACGCCCCGTCTACATATTCGACCCCCAAATCTTGTTCAATCCTGTGGAGTTTCCCATAGCAGCGTTCAATTTCCTCCCGGTCGAAGAATTTCAGGGTCCCCTCACGATAAAGCGGCAGCATTTCCTTAAAATACAGGATGAATAATGCGCGTGCGCGGACTGGGCTTCCCACGATCTCATAACCGCGTTTGTTGTGGAATGACAGCGCCAAATCAAATGGTTTCAGACTTTCCGCCGCATCCTTCAAGTCGTGGAAGACGGTGTTGCGGCTCACCTCACAGCAGTCCATCAACTGTTCCATAAACACCGGCTCAGATGCGTTCATAGTGTACAGGAAGATCAGTTTCATCCGCTCTGCCGGCGAAAAAATGTAATTGTCCCCTGTGTTTGGCTCATTCAGAAGCGCTTCAATGCAAGCGCGGCTGTCCGATGGAAGCAACAGCCCTCGCCCACGCTCAATTTCCAGCTTTTCTGCCCCCGCCTGCTCCAGCCACACATTGATTTTGCACAGGTCGTAATAGGCGCTCCGCCGGGAAATGCCGAGCTGTTTTGCCAACCGGTCCATCGTCACATACTCCCGCTGTTCCAGCAGAATGCGCAAAATCTGCCGACATCGTGCGTTGATATAGAAAGCTGACACGAATATCCCTTCTTTCCCTCATTTTTTCTCTGCACAACACCATTATATGATATCTTGTGACCGGTTACAAGGACGGCTCAGCACAAATCCCTGCACAGGCTTTCGTGCAAAGATCGGGTTGGTATCCTATGGTTTTATGTATTCTGAACAAAAAAGCGATTTCTTCTTTGGAACCTTTCTTGTGTCCGCATTGGGCAATGCTCTATCCCCATTCGGAGCAGTTCCGGATTCGGGAAGCCTTCCGCAGCAGAAAAAACGGTACACCCGGTTAAAGAAGTTCCGTGCAGACTACACACCAGCGGTATTCGCTTTCGTCCTGCACACAGGTGTAAAGGG
>CAJUGU010000180.1 GCA_910586105.1 uncultured Eubacteriales bacterium
CTGGACACCCGCGATGCTGCGCATCGCCTGCGCCGCCTGCGGGCGGGGAAAGGGGGAGCCGAGTCAAACCGATATGCATATTGAATTTGCCAGGCGTATCGTGCGAGTACGGCAAAAGATCCGTAGAACGCAGAGCGTTGATCCGACTTCCTGAAAAACGGTTGGCGGTTCCCGCGCAGCGGCGCAAATTCCGGAAAGGCGGCGTTTGGCGTGAAAGCGGCTTGCCTGATCGCCCCCTCGCAGAAGAAGGGGGATCCGTCGTACATACAGCAGAGCGCGCTGGCATCCATTTTCCCAAGTTTTGCAGGATGGTCTGAAAAAGCCGGTTCGGCGTTTGATCCATCCGCCAGTACCGTCCCGACGGGACGGTTTTCATCATAGTCAGTTTGGGGAGGCTCCAAATGGAAATACGGCATTCGACTGCACAGGACTTCCGCCAGATCCTGCGGATCTATGAACACGCCCGGGGATTCATGGCGGCGCATGGGAACCCCAACCAATGGGGGCCAACGAATTGGCCTCCGGAAACCCTGATCCGTTCCGACATCGCAGCCGGGAACAGCTATGTCTGCGTCTGCGACGGCCGGGTCGTCGGCACGTTTTTCTTCCAACAGGGCGCGGATATCGAACCGGCCTACCGCAAAATCGAGGACGGGGCATGGCGGGACGCCAGCCCCTACGGCGTGATCCATCGGCTGGCTGGCGATGGGTCGGTCAAAGGGATCGGCGCGTTCTGCATCGATTGGGCATTCGAGCAATGCCCGCATTTGCGGGTGGATACGCATGGGGACAATCGCGTGCTTCAAAATTTGCTGGAAAAATGCGGCTTCCGCCATTGCGGTACGATCCATGTAGCGCAGGATCGCTATCCGAGGTTAGCCTATGAAAAAACGGCGCGCGCCGTCGGCGTGCAGCGTCTGACGGACAATATTTTTTATTATCCGCACCAACCGGAATCCGACCGCCCCATGCTGGCTTACCTGCAAGGCGACCGGTTTTCACTGGCGATCGACGCCGGATACTCGGCAAAACACGTCGACGGATTCTATGCCGCGTTAGCGGCGGAAGGCCTTCCCCGACCGGATCTTACCGCGATCACGCATTGGCATTACGACCATACCTTTGGGATGCATCAGATCAACGGCGTCAGCATTGCACTGGATCGTACCAACGCATTTTTGAAAGCGCAGCAGGCAAAAGCTGCCGATCGCGGCTATATCGACCGGCTGAAGGCAGAAGACCGCTGCTTCGCAAAGGAATACTACGGCGAACAAATGCTGTCGATCGTCCTTGCGGATCTCGAATTCCATGACCGGCTCACCCTGCGGCTGGGCGGTCTGACTGCGGAGCTGTTTCACACCGAATCGCCCCATCCCGAGGACTGCGCCTGCGTTTATGCCCCGGAAGCAAAAACCTTATTTTTAGGCGATTCCACCAGCGAGGACTTTTTCAACGGCGGCTATCTGGATCGCGCCAAGCTGGCAAGCCTGATCCGGACGATCGAACAGATCGATTGCCAAACCTGCGTGCTCAGCCACGCCGAACCGTTGGAAAAAGCGGAGCTTTTGGAATACATGCGGCAGGCTTTGACCGATTAAACCGATGCGCTTTAAGATATCCCATCTGAAAAACAGGAGCGCCGCCTGCGGCATTTTGGAAATTTCCGGCATTGCTTGAAATCATTCGGCGGTCGTAGTATAATAGCTGTAAACAGCTATTATACCGCTTATTAAAATAATGATACCAAAATCAGGAGGTTTCCGCCATGTCTTTCATCATTTCACAAATGCCAGTCAACCGGCTCCCCTCCGAGCTTGTTCAGAATGCCGCCTTCGTCAAGCAGGTCGATTTTGACCCTGTGCATGAATCTAAGCCTTCCGGCTCCCCTGCTGCAAAGATCCATGGCGACGCCGCCGAGCTCGAAACGTCCCGTTTCGATACGGTTTCCATCAGCGCGGAGGCTTTCGCAGCCGCCCGTGAGCTGACCCCGGCCCGCACGGACGGCATGGCTTCGATCCCTGCGGACACTGCCGCAGCAGCTTCCGGCCGATCGGCCCCCGTCGTCGATATCACCGACCACGCAAAGGCGGCGGAAAGCCAAAAACGCAATGCGCTGTACAGCAGCCTTATGAAAAGCTGGAATGCAATGATCGGCCAGCTCAAACAGGAGTCGGAGGGCAAAAACTACGACTATTTTAAAACCGTCAAGCGGTTCCGGGAGGGCTGCGCCGCTTGGGAAAAGGAGCTGCAAAGCTCCGATCCGGAAGCGTTCCGGTTCTGGCGGGAGCAGATTCAGGATCCCGCCGGGAATTGATCGGGGGCCCTGCCCGTTTCCATCCCTTACTTCATCCGCAAACTTAAAAACAGGCAGCCGTCCCGATCGGGCGGTTGCCTGTTTGCTGTTTTGCCTGTCAAACCGTCTGCATGCAGCAGGGCCGTCAATCGTTCAGCCCGCTTTTTTCGTACAGGTCATAAAAATGATGGGTCGGGCCGCAGCCCTTCCCCAGCGGCAGCGCGTGACGGATCGCCGTGGTAACATAACGCTTCGCATTCTCGACCGCCGTCCGCAGGTCGGCGCCCTTTGCCAGATTCGCCGCGATCGCCGAGGACAGCGTACAGCCGGTGCCGTGGGTGTTCTTCGTATCGATCCGTTCGGCGCGGAAGGTGTAGAACGCGCTGCCGTCATACAGCGTATCCGCCGCGTCCCCGATCGCGTGACCGCCCTTCACCAGTACCGCCCGGCATCCCATTTCATGGATGCGCTCCGCCGCGCGCCGCGCGTCTTCCAAACTTTCGATCTTCATGCCCGAAATGCATTCCGCTTCCGGGATGTTCGGGGTCAGGAGATCCGCCAGCGGGAGCACTTCCTCGATCAGGGCGCCGATCGAAGACGGATCCATCAATGGGCAACCGTTCTTTGCATACATCACCGGGTCGATCGTCACGTTTGCCGGACGGTATTCCCGCAGCTTCGCGGCCACCGCCCGCATACATTCCGGGGAGGAAAGCATCCCGATCTTGACCGCGTCGGGCGGGATATCCTCAAATACAGCGTCAAGCTGCGCCGCGATCATTTCCGGCGTGATATTCTGGATCTGCAACACGCGCGCCGTGTTTTCGGCAACGACCGATACAATCACGCTCATACCAAACACACCGTGTGCGGAAAAGGTCTTCAAATCGGCCTGAATGCCTGCGCCGCCGGAACAGTCCGAACCGGCTATCGTTAATGCGGTTTTCATACTTCCATCGCCTCCATCGTATATACAATCAGCAAAATCCCCTCGTTTACGGAGATTTCAGCGGGTTTCCCAGTAAATTCATTGCTCACCCCGATCGGGTATGTCGACGACATCGTGTAGTTCTCCAGCCGGTACTTCAGCCCGGTTTCATAGACGCCGGTGCTCTCGGTGGTCATTGAAAAAACCGAAAGGTAGCCGCGCGAGGACGTGGCAAAGCGGATGCTGCCATCCGAAATGGCGGTGAACACTTCGTCCCGGCCGACCAGCCAGCCGCGTTCCCCCCGCCTGGCGAGCATGGCAAGGTTTTGCAGGTTGGCGATCGTGTGATCGGTACGCCCGCCGACGCCGCCGTAGATCGCGAAACGGTCATACCCGCGCGACTGCCCCAACCGGATCGCGGAAAGCGTGTCGGTCTCGTCCTTGATCGGGTTCAGGCGGATCACGTTCGGATGCTCGGGTATCGCGGCGATCGAATCGAAATCGCCGATCACGATATCGGGTTCCATGCCTTGCCGCTTCACCGCCGCATAGCCGCCGTCCGCGGCGATCAGCAAATCGCCCGGCTTACGCTCCGGCAAGGGGGCGGACGGCTCCCCGGCTCCCATAATGTAACATATTTTATGCATACGCCATCTCCCAGAACGCCAGTTCGTGCGCGCTTGCCGTGCGGAAGATCTGCTTGAGGTTTTCCAGCCGCTCCGCAGGCAGTCCCCGGCAAAGTCCTTCCGTATAAGTCCCCAGCGTTTCGCAAACCGTGCGGTAACCGTCGCCGGTGTATTCCGAAACGACATACCAATAGGGCTGCTCCCGCACGCCCGGATATTCTTCCAGCAGGCGGTCGAACAGGTAAAAATAACTCAACGTGCAGGGCAGCGTTGCCATCATAATCTCCGGCACGCCGCCGATCGCGGCCTCTCCCAGCATGAAGCGGGTATAATCCCGGCAGGCTGGCCGCGGCGGGATGCAGTCGGCTTCCGCTTCGGTAATGCCGTGCTCCGCAAGCCAGCGGACGCGGGCCGCTGATTCATGGTCGGTAACAAAGCCAAGCTGGCTGTAAAACATACGGATATCGCGGTAGGTTTCCGACCGCTGGATCCCCATGCCGAAAACGCGGGCGTATTCGCGCAGGTAGATCGTATCCTGCACGATGTAGTTGGTAAACTTCTGCTCCGGCAGGCTGCCCTCATGCAGCTCGATCAGGAAAGGATGCCGAAGGCATTCATTCCAAAGATCCATGGAGCCGTTTACGGTTTCTCGCATAAATGACATTTTGTTTCCTCCAAATGGGCAAAATAAAAAGATGCTTCGCAGAGAAGCATCGGAATCAACGGGGTCTGTGCAGCACAAGCCTGCGCCGCCCATTCAGTTTCCGATCTACTTCCTACGCCGGTGTTAACCGTCAGGTTCAAAGGGTCGGGCATCTGCCCCTCTCAACTCATTCAAGTTCCCCTGTAAATCTGTATTTTCATTATAACACAAAAAACGCCGCTGTCAAGCGGCTTGCGACGCGCTTCGCCCTTCTTTTACCTGGCGAAATTCACGCCCACGGCAGTTTCATAAAATATCCAGTAATTTACAAAAGTAAGAATGGTTGA
>CAJUGU010000181.1 GCA_910586105.1 uncultured Eubacteriales bacterium
ACTCGCTACCTCCACCTTGGCAAGGTGGCGCTCTACCAGATGAGCTACATCCGCAAGTGACGCTCCAACGGGAGCAGAAATTTGGTGCCTCCGGGCGGAATCGAACCACCGACACGGGGATTTTCAGTCCCCTGCTCTACCGACTGAGCTACAGAGGCATAGCCTTTGCGCCGGGTCGAACTCGCTGCCGTTCGCAGCCGCCTAATCATCAGCGCCGAGATATATTATAGCAAAGCCCAGCGCTGATGTCAATACCTTTTTTTGAAATCTTCGGAGATTTTTCCGCGGTCTTCCAGCGGCGGCTTTTTCATCCCGAGGGAACGATCGCATTACATCCTATGCATCGCCCCGCCGGGATAGACCTTCCTTTTTCCGGTGACCGCCGAAAAAAATCGCCGGCTTCCAGTTGTGATCCACCTGTATTCACAAGCCCAAAGCGGCGTCTGGACGGCATCTGACGCGGTCATGCTGCGCACGAATCGGCTTTTCCCGATTGAACGCGATCAATAGATGAGAGCTGATGATATCGATCCCTTTGCTTTGAACGACCAGCACTTTTAACGAAGGCAACTGCCTATTATCAATGATTGCATCAAACCAATGCCTGATCGTATTTCCCTTTTCAAATCTCCGACGTCAATCAGGGGGATTGATAAATGAAAATGCAAGGTTTGCCTGATGGTCTAATTCTATCCCTAAAACCCGCCGTTTTTCTGAAATACCTGCAATCAAATTCGCTGATAAGGTCGTTTTCCCAACTCCGCCTTTATGATTCATGACCGATACTACCTTCATTTCATTCGCCTCCTTGCAGGATCGCACGCCCATGCCGCCCCGGTCAGTCCCGCGTTGCGGAAGCCAGCACTTCGCGCAGGTCATCGCGGCTGAATTGGTATGCCTTGTCACAGAATTGGCAGGTCAGCTCCGTTTGCTCCTCCTCTTCTATGATCCGTTGCAGCTCGTTCCGCCCAAGGCTGATCAGCGCCCGCACGACCTTTTCCCGGCTGCATCCGCAGCGGTAGCCGATCGGGCGTTCGTCAAACAGCTCAACCTCAAAGCCGTCCAATACCGTGTGTACGATCTCCGGCAGCGTTAATCCGCGCTCCAGCATTGAAGTCATTGCCCCCGCCTTCGCGATGTTCGATTCCAGTCGGTCGATCTCCGTCTCGGTCACTCCTGGCATCAGCTGCACCAGATAGCCGCCCGCCTGCTTCACCGATTGGTCGGTATCGACCAGTACCCCCAGCGCGCACGCGGATGGGAGCTGCTCCGATTCCGCGAAATATCGCGTCAGGTCCTCCGCGATCTCGCCGTTCACCAGCGCGACTGTGCCCGTTACCGGCTCCTTTACGCCAATATCCTTGATCACCATGAGATAGCCGCGGCCTACGCCGCCGCCAACATCCAGCTTGCCGTCTGCGCGCAGCGGCAGGTCGCACGCCGGATTCTGCAAATAACCGCGTACAAAGCCGTCCGATTCGCCAACCGCCGTGATCGCGCCCAACGGGCCGTCCCCGCGTACCTGCACCGTCACCGACCCGCCAAATTTCAGCTGGTCGCCCATGATCGCCGCCGCCGTCAGCGTGCGGCCCAACGCCGCCGTTGCAAGCGGCAGCGTCCTGTGAATATTCCGCGCGCGTTCGACTAAATTCGCCGTCGATGCGGCGGACATTAAGATCCCGGCGTCCTTTGTGATCGCACGGATCAGGGTGTCGTTCATCACTTTTCCTCCCAAACCACCATGAGAATTCCTCCAAAACACATCACGCGTCATCATTTATCTTAATGATATGTAGTTCGCCTGTTTCAGGATTAAATTCGCCAATCTTAATATGTCCAAGCAAATGTCTATTTGTCCTATAATAATACTCTGCCAAGGTTTCATTTCTTCGCGAGTTGTAGGAATAAAGCATTACAATATACTTTTCAAATGTATCCGGCAAAAAAGAAAGGTAAAATGCCGCCTCATTTGTGTGTCCTATTTTTGCGCTCGGCACATTGCCATTTCCCGTCCAAGTGCAGCACTTACATTCAATCGCAATTTTCCCAAATTCATCCACAATATCAAATCTATGATATTTGGGTGGATCGCCAATTGCAATCTTCTTTTCCAATTCAAATTCCATCCCATATATTTGTTGGAAGATATCCCTTACTTGCTTTTGAAATGCAGCTCCAATTTCAGCATGATTAGAATTATTCATTTTCTACCTTTCATCAAATTCATTGATTACATTGCGGCTTCCTTGCGGAGAAGAAGATACGGTCGCGGTGCTCGCCGACCGGCGCGAGCTGCGGCTCGAACCGCTGTTCGATCTCCTCAAAACCCGCCTGCTCCAGCATCGCCGCCAGCTCCGTCACCGGGTAGATGCGTTCCTCATGCGTCTCCTGCGAACGCGTCCAAAGCCCCTCCTCCGTCCGCTCAAACAGGTCGAAAGCATAAGTACACCGCCGCCCTTCGGTTTCTACCTGCCAGACGCAAAATACGTCCTCGTCCTCGCGGACATAGGTTTCACCGTTCATACGGGCAAATTTTTCCTCCGTGTTCGCATCGAACAGGAACAGCCCGCCCGGCTCCAAAAACAACGCGACCCGCCGGAATACCTCCTGAAGCGCCTGCGGACGCGTCACGTAGTTTACGCTGTCCAAACAGCAGAGGCACGCCCCTACCGTGCCGTACAGGTCGAGCCGTTCCATCCGCTGCTGCAAAAACAAGGGCCGGGGTTCCAGTCCCGCCGTGCGCCGCATCGCCTGCATGAGCATGTCCGCCGACGCGTCTACGCCGATCATGTCATAGCCGCGCGCGGCCAGCTCGGCGCACAGGCTGCCAGTGCCGCAGGCCAGATCCAACACCAGCTCCGGCGCAAGGCCCGCTTCGCGGAACCGTCGTTCACAATAATCCGCCCACAAAGGATATCCGACATCATCGGTAAACCGGTCATAATATGCCGCAAGGAAACGGTAACTATCCATTTTGTTCTTTTAACCGGTCCAGTACCGTCCGATAGCCGTCCGTACCATAGGTCAGGCACTTGTTTACGCGGCTGATGGTCGCCGTACTTGCGCCTGTCTCCCGCACAATATCGCTGTAGATCTGCCCATCGTCCAACATCCTGGCGACTTCAAAACGCTGCTCCATCGCGCGCAGCTCGGTGATCGTGCAAAGATCCTCGAAAAAGTTATAGCACTCTTCCAGCGATTGCAGCGTTAGGATGCCACGAAACAGCTCGTCCATCCCCGCATCTTTCAGCTTGCTGTTCACCCGTCCAGCCTCCTTACTTTATAATGGTCTCATTTTAACATATCAGCCCAGAAAAGTAAACCTGTTTTTGCCAGCCGGCAAATTATCTCCCATCATCGCCGGTGTGGCGTCCTGCGCGGACGGCGGCAGGGCTCTGCCCTGCACCCGCGATTTTTTTGTAAAAAAATCGAGTAAAAACTTCAATCCGCCGCGGCGGGAATGGGCACGCCCCCACCGCCCGCCAGAACAACTGTGGGCGGGCGATTTCATACGGTCAAATTTGATTTTTGCGCCGCCGCCACATCACTTCTACAGAAAAACTGACGCATAATCTTTCTTTTCCGTCGCCGATGTGTTATAATAAGATAAAACCAAACATCCGAACGACGGCAACGCCGCAAATGCTCCAAGCCGAAAGAAGGTGGCCCGCTCAATGAATGAGACCGCATCGCATGCGACACCCAAATGTCAAGCCCAAGACACAAAATAATTGCTGTTTATACGCTCGTGAAAAGGGCAATAAACAAAAACAGTATTAAACCTCTATGAGCTGGATTGCATTGAGAATATTTTGAAGCTCGTCTTTAATTGCGTCTTCTGCAACGAGACCTTCTATCGGGCTATTATTTTCATCTCTCTTCATTGTAATAATAAAAGCAATGATGTCTTTTTGATTTTCTGTTGGAAGCCGTAAAAATTCACAAGTTGTAACAAAGATACCTATACGCCGATAAGCTTCGTTTATATCAATAAATTCACTAAGAGCTTGTTTGTTTACTTTACGCGTATTTATGACGAGTTTGATTGCTGCCTTCCCATGTGAGATACAGTAGCTAATAATCTTTGCAAGCGATATATCATCTGTAACAAGTGTTTCTCTGATGTGTTTTACAAGTTCTTCGTCAATTTGGCTTAGCATCCACAAGAAGTTTAATCCACCATATTGCGACAAAGCAGTACCTGAATCTATTGCATCAATACATCGTGACTTAAACACGGGCTCAAGCTCTAATAACTCATCCAATGAAATCGCTTGTTTATTTTCATTCGGCCCCTCATCGGTACAGCGCCCATGCTGTGTTTCAAAACCTTGCAAGAGCAACGCTAATGTTGGCGGTTCGACCATTTTATCCTCAAATATACCTCGCAAAAGTGAAAGGCGGTTCGCAGTATCAACTGCTTCCAGCAAAGGATCTACGCAAAACAGTAATCTCCATGCAAACGGAATGGTAAAAAAGTCTTTTTCTTCAACTTCAAAAGAACTCCACATCCGGCAAAGGCAGCGTATTAAAATTGCAGCCCTTTCTACTGGGATATTTTTCGAGTCGCCTTTATTAGCATATGCCTCGATTTCTTCAAGCAACCTAATGATTTTTCCATCCTGATATAGCTGGGTGATGTTTGTTACAACCTCGCTTTCATTTGCCTCATATA
>CAJUGU010000182.1 GCA_910586105.1 uncultured Eubacteriales bacterium
CGCGCAGGACCGGGGATCCGGGGCAGCGCCCCGGCGCTGTCCGCGCAGGACCGGGGATCCGGGGCAGCGCCCCGGCGCTGTCCGCGCAGGACCGGGGATCCGGGGCAGCGCCCCGGCGCTGTCCGCGCAGGACCGGGATCCGGGGCAGCGCCCCGGCGGATGGATCACTTGGTGCCAAAGATACGGTCGCCCGCGTCGCCGAGGCCGGGGACGATATACCCATGATCGTTCAGTTTTTCATCAATCGCAGCGACGAAGACGTCGACGTCGGGATGTTCCTTTTGGACGAGGGCAAGGCCCTCGGGAGCGGCGAGCAGGCACATGAGCTTGATGTGTTTGACGCCCATATCTTTGAGGGCTTGGATCCCCGCAGCGGAGGAACCGCCGGTTGCGAGCATGGGATCGACGATCAGGCAGTCGCGCTCGGTGATATCGGGCGGCATTTTGCAGTAATAGGTGACCGGCTTGAGGGTATCGGGATTGCGGTACATGCCGAGATGGCCAACCTTTGCGGTAGGGATCAGCTCGAGCATGCCGTCGACCATGCCAAGACCGGCGCGCAGGATGGGGACGATCGCGATCTTCTTACCGGAGATCACACGCACTTTGGCGTGGGCGACGGGGGTTTCGATCTCAATAGTTTTCAGCGGCAGGTCGCGGGTAGCTTCGTAGCACATCAGCATAGCGATCTCGCGGGTCGCCTCGCGGAATTCCTTGACGCCTGTCTGCTTATCGCGCATCAGGCTCAGCTTGTGGAGGATCAGCGGGTGATCCATTTCATGTACTGCCATGATCTGTCACTCCTTTTGTTTTAAATGGGTTCAATTGGGGCCCGCGCTCCGCGGAGCGCGCCAGAGGGCGGCGCCCTCTGGACTACCGCCGCCTTTGAAAAGGCGGGCGAAACTTTCAATACCGCCGCGGCGGGAACCGGCGCGGTACAGACGGCGCGGCTTGCGCCTGTGCGCGCGGGCGAAACCAGGGCCGCGGGAGCGGCCCTGACGGCGGGATCATTTCAAATGCTTTTTCTCGATCGCGTGGATCTTTTCGATCCGGCCCTGATGGCGGCCGCCTTCCAGCTCGCCGCCGAGGAACGCCTCGACCATTTCGCACGCTTCGCCTGGCCCGGTGATCCGTTCGCCAAGGCAAATGATCTGCGCGTCGTTATGCAGGCGGCAGTATTTCGCCGCGAAATAGCTCTGGCAGGCGGCGGCGCGGATCCCGGGCACCTTGTTTGCAGCGATCGAGATACCGATACCGGAGCCGCAGATCAGGATGCCGCGCTCGTGCTTGCCTTCCATGATGGCGTTTGCCACGGCTTCCGCCGAATCCGGATAGTCGAACCGGTCGGCAGAAAAACAGCCGTAATCGGTGAAATCATACTTATCCTTGAGCATTTCCATCAATTTGACCTTGAGCGCATAGCCTGCATGGTCGTTGCCGATCGCGATGTTCATTTTCATTTTGAGTCACCCTCCAATTTTTTTCTGCGCTCCCGCTCAGCCTGTGGGGCGCGCAGATAGTTTGCGTCCAGCTCCTGCGCCGAGACCGTTTTACCGGATTCAAAGAGCGGCAGCGCCGCCCGCGCGACGCCGTACCCGGTCGGATAGAGCAGGTGCGGCGGGGCGAGCCGCAGCCCCGGACAGCATTCGCTGAGTTTAGTATAACACAGTCTTGCGCCGTCGCCAACCAAAATTTGCGGCGATCCGCCAATTTCCTCCGCCAGCGCGTCCAGTGCGATCGCCCGGTCGGGGCAGAGCCGGAGCAGGACGCCGGTGTCGCCTTCGAGGGTGAACCGGGCGTTATAGACCTGCCCGGCGCGCGCGTCCATCACGCAGCAGATACTGCCGCCCAGGCCTTCCAACCCGCGCGCCATTGCCGCCAGCGTGGAAACGCCCGCGCAGGGGCGTTCGAGCCCGAAGGCCAGCCCTTTCACGGTCGCGACGCCGATCCGGATGCCGGTGAACGAACCGGGACCAGCCGCAACGGCGAAGCCGTCCACCGCCGCCATAGGGACGCCGCAGTTTGCAAGCAGCGCTTCGGCCATTGGCAGCAGGGTGCGGCTGTGGGTCAGGCCGCAGTTTTGAAAGGATTGTGCGATCAAGGCCTCGCCTTCGGTCAGGGCGACCGAGGCCGAGGCGGACGACGATTCAAAAGACAGGATCTTCATTTTGGTTCCACCATTTCGATCACGCGCGCCCCGTCGCCGCCGTAGGTCAGGCGGACGGTCTTCCGCCGTTCCGGCAGCAGACTGCGGGCGTTTTCGCTCCATTCGACCAGCAGGATCCGCCTGCCGTCGAGATATTCTTCAAAGCCCAGTTCATACAGGGCGTCTTCGTCTAAAATGCGGTACAGGTCGCAGTGGACGACCGGCGCGCGGGGGGCGTCGTACTCATTTGCGACGGCGAAGGTGGGGCTGGTCACACGGCCGGTATGTCCAAGCCCGCGCAGCACGCCGCGCGCGAACGCGGTCTTGCCCGCGCCGAGCTCGCCGTCGAGCGCGACCACGTCGCCCGGCCGCAGGGTGTCGGCGTACCGCGCGCCGATCGCCTCGGTCTCTTCGGGGGAATGGGAAAGGTATTGCATGGGATCCGGCCTCCTGACTGCGGTCAAAACAGGCCGCGGATCGCGCCGTGCCGATCCATTTCGATCGTTTCGGCGGCGGGCTTTTTCGGCAGTCCGGGCATGGTCATGATCGTGCCGGTTTCGCAGACGACGAAGCCTGCGCCCGCCGCCAGCCGGGCCGAACGGACGGTGATCGTGAAGCCGGACGGACGGCCCAACAGGGCGGGGTCGTCGGACAACGAATACTGGGTCTTCGCCATACAGACCGGGAGATGGCCGCAGCCCAGCTCGGCGATCCGGGCGAGTTCCTTGGCGGCGGCGGGGAGGATGCTGACCGCCGCCGCGCCATAGATCTCGGTCGCGATCGTGCGGATCTTCTCTTCGAGGGGGAGCTCGTCCGGATACAGCAGCCGGAAATCGGGCTGTTCGTTCGCGAGGGTATCCAGCACGGCTTCCGCCAGAGCGGTACCGCCCGCCCCGCCCTTGGCGTAGACCTCGCTGAGGGCGCACTTCACGCCTTTTGCGGCGCAGAAGGCGCGGACGGCGTCGATCTCGTCCGCGGTGTCGCTGGGGAACGCGTTGACTGCCACGACGACCGGGAGGCCGTATTTGCGCAGGTTGTCGATGTGCGCTTCCAAATTGACGATACCGCGCCGGAGGGCGTCCACATCGGGGGCGTTGAGGTCGGACTTGGGGATGCCGCCGTTGTATTTCAGGGCGCGGACGGTGGCGACCAGGACGACGCAGTCGGGGGAAAGCCCTGCCATGCGGCATTTGATGTCGAGGAATTTTTCCGCGCCGAGATCCGCGCCGAACCCGGCCTCGGTGATCGCATAGTCGGCCAGCCGCAGCGCCAGCCTGGTTGCCTGAACGCTGTTGCAGCCGTGGGCGATGTTGGCGAAGGGGCCTCCGTGCATCAGGCAGGGGGAGCCTTCGAGGGTCTGCACCAGATTGGGCTGTAAGGCGTCTTTTAGGAGGACGGCCATTGCGCCGTCGGCGTGCAGGTCGCTGGCGTGTACGGGGTGGTTGTCATAGGTGTAGGCAACGAGGATCCGGCCCAGACGGGCGCGTAGGTCGTCGAAGTCGTTGGCAAGGCAAAGGATGGCCATAACTTCGGAGGCGACGGTGATCATGAAATGATCCTCGCGGGGGATGCCGTCCATCTTGCCGCCAAGGCCGACGGTGATATTCCGGAGGGCGCGGTCGTTCATATCCAGTACGCGGGGGAAGACGACGCGGCGGGGATCGATACCCAGGGCGTTGCCCTGCTGCAAGTGGTTGTCGAGCATCGCGCAAAGGAGATTGTTTGCGGCGGTGATCGCGTGCATATCGCCGGTGAAATGCAGGTTGATATCCTCCATGGGGACGACCTGGGCATAACCGCCGCCGGCGGCGCCGCCCTTGATGCCGAACACCGGCCCAAGGGAAGGCTCGCGCAGGGCGATGATTGCTTTTTTACCGAGCTTTGCCATAGCCTGGCCGAGTCCGACGGTGGTAGTTGTTTTGCCTTCACCGGCGGGGGTTGGGTTGATGGCGGTAACAAGGATCAGCTTGCCGTCATGGCCGTGGGAAAGATGACCCTGTACAGCTTCGCGGGACAACTTGGCTTTGTACCGGCCATAGAGTTCGAGATCGTCGGGGGAGATGCCTGCGGCCTGTGCGATCTCCACGATGGGCCGTAGGTTGCAGGATTGTGCGATTTCGATGTCGGTCAGCATGGTTTTGGCCTTCCTTTTTGAGAATTTTGTTCATGTCCCCCATTATAACATAGATGGGGATTTATGGCAAGGGCAAGCGGGAAGGTTTCGAGCCTTACGGTGCCGGGGCTCTGCCCCTGGACCTTGGTCCTGCGCGGACGGTGCCGGGGCTCTGCCTCTGGACCCTGGTCCTGCGCGGACGGCGCCGGGGCTCTGCCCCTGGACCCTGGTCCTGCGCGGACGGCGCCGGGGCTCTGCCCCTGAACCCCGGTCCTGCGCGGACGGCGCCAAAGGGACTCGTCCCTTTGGAATCCCTTTTCCGCCTGCGGGCG
>CAJUGU010000183.1 GCA_910586105.1 uncultured Eubacteriales bacterium
AAGCCGCGCCCGCCGCGCCCGTGGAAGCGCCCGCCGCCCCGGCGGATGCCGCGGCGGCGGTCCCGGCGGCATCGAACGGCAAACAGTCCCAGCAGCAGGCCCAGCACGCCAAGGAAAGCCTGATCTCGGTCAGCCTCGGCAAGCTGGATACCCTGATGGCGGTGGTCGGCGAGATCGTCATCACCGAATCGATGGTCACCGCGTCCCCCGACCTCAAGGGGCTCAAGCTGGATAACTTCACCTCCGCGTCGCGGCAGCTGCGGTCGCTGACCGACGAATTGCAGGACGTTTCGATGTCGCTGCGCATGGTGCCGGTCTCGGCCACCTTCCAAAAGATGAAGCGCATCGTCCGCGATATGAGCAAGAAGCTCAACCGCGAGACCGTGCTGGAGCTGATCGGCGAGGGGACCGAGGTCGACAAGACCATCGTCGACAGCATCAGCGACCCGATCATGCACATCGTCCGCAATTCGATGGATCACGGCATTGAGGAGACCGTGGCCGAACGCATCGCGGCGGGCAAGGACCCGGTCGGCAAGATCATCCTTTCCGCGCGGCATACCGGCAGCGAGGTCATTATAGAAGTGATTGACGACGGACGCGGGGCCGACGACCAGGCGATCCTGAACAAGGCGCTGCGGCAGGGCCTGGCGCAGCCGGGCGTGGAATACTCCCACAGGGATATCCTGAATTTCCTGCTGATGCCCGGTTTTTCGACCAACACCGAAGTGACCGAATATTCGGGCCGCGGCGTCGGGATGGACGTGGTGAAGAGCAACGTCGAGAACGTCGGCGGCAGCGTGACGATCACCAGCGAAAAGGGCCAGGGCATGACCACGACGCTAAAAATCCCGCTGACCATGGCGATCCTCGACGGGATGGAGGTCTCGGTCGGCGAATCGATCTTTACCGTGCCGATCAACTACATCCGGCAGATCTTCAAGTTTGCGGAATCGGATATCGTCCACGACGCGGTACACGGCGAGATGCTCAAGCTGAGCGACAACTACTACCCGGTCGTCCGCGCGAAGGATTTCTATAGCCTGGAGCAGGGCGCGGACCGGTTTGAAGACGGGATCGTGCTGTGGGTCGAGTCGGGCGAGAACTCCTACTGCCTGTTCGTCGACGAGCTGATCGGCCAGCAGCAGGTGGTCGTGAAGCCGCTTCCCGAATACATCAACGATTACGGGATCAAGAATTACGGCATTGCCGGTTGTACGATCCTGGGCGACGGCACGATCAGCATTATTTTGGACGTTGCGAGTATTTACAGCGTCGCGCAGAACGCGTGACCGGAGGGGCCGCGCAAAGTGCGGATTGAAACGGCGCGCCGCGCCTTCCTCCCCGCGCGGCCATACCTTATTTTATAATATCGAATTTCAGACCGCCCGGGGCGCGGCTCCCGGGCCATAGAAAGGGGCTTCACCTTATGGCAGAAGACGTATTGTTCGCCATCCAGACGGAAGCGGCAGAACTGAACACAAAAGTGGTCGAGGATACGGACAAATACCTGATCTTTCGTTCCAACGATATCCTGTTTGGCGTCCACTCGGACAGCGTGAAGGAGATCATTACGCAAACCAATATCACGATCATACCGATGCTGCCCGCGCACATCAGCGGGGTCGTCAACCTGCGCGGCCTGATCGTGCCGATCATTGATTTCCGGCGGCTGCTCGGCCAGCCGTGGGAGACCAACCGCTGTATTATCGTGCTGGAATACGACGGCGTGCAGCTTGGTATCCTTGTCGACGACGTCGATCAGATGGTCGACGTATACCCCAAACGCATCCTGCCCGTTCCGTACCAGAACGGACAGAACGTCCAGAAGCTGGTCACTGGGATGTACAGCCTGCCCGAGGGCGGCGGCACGCTGATGATGCTGGATATCGAATTCCTGTACCATGAGCAGTGAGGCAGGAAAGGGCAGTGCCCTGAATACCGTTATTACCGACGCCGATTTTAACCGTCTCGTCAATTTCGTGCATCAGAAATACGGCATCGACCTGCATCAGAAAAAACAGCTGATCGTCAGCCGTCTCAGCAATACGATCCGCGCGCAGGGCTTCCAGCAGTTCAAGGACTACGTCGATTACATGCTCTCCAAGGGCACGAGCGACGACGTCAATCAGCTGATGAGCCGTCTCACGACCAATTACACGTATTTCATGCGTGAGATGGGCGCGTTCGACTTTTTCAAATCGCGTATCCTGCCGGATATCGTCCGCCGCCATCAGCGCGACAAAACGCTCGCGATCTGGAGCGCGGGCTGCTCCTCGGGCGAGGAGCCATACAACGTTTCCATGTATATCATGGACTATCTGGGCGCGCAGGCCGGGGCGTGGGATACCCGGATGCTGGCGACCGACCTTTCGATGGAAGCGCTGACCAAGGCGCGGCGCGGCATTTATGAGCTGCCCGACACCATGCCGCCGAAGTGGAAGAAAAGCTATTTCGTCCCGGCGGCGGGCGGCAAGTTCGAGGTTGCGCCCAAGATCCGCAGCAACGTGATCTTCCAGCAGTTCAACCTGATGGAGCCGATCAAATTCAAACGGAAATTCGACGTGATCTTTTGCCGGAACGTGATGATCTATTTCGACCAGGAAACCAAGCGCGCGCTGGCCCAGCGGTTCTACGACGCGACCGTGCCGGGCGGCTACCTCATCATCAGCATGTCGGAAAATTTGGACCCGGACACGAAATACCGGCGCGTCGGCGCGTCGATCTTCCAGAAATAGGGGTAAGCAGTGGGAAAAATCAAAGTTTTAGTGGTGGATGATTCGCTGGTAGCACGCGGCGTGATCATTGAAGGGCTGAACGCGCACCGCAATATCGAGGTCGTCGGTTATGCGATCAACGCGCTCGACGCCAAACAGAAGGTCATGCGGCTGAAGCCGGACGTCATGACCTGCGACGTGCAGATGCCGGGCATGAACGGCATCGACTTTTTAAAGGAGCTGCTGCCCGAGCATCCGGTGCCGACCGTGCTGGTGTCGTCGCTCAACCTGCGGGTGTTCGACGCGCTGCACGCGGGCGCGGTCGACTTCGTCCGCAAGCCTGACGGCGTGGAGAGCCGGGAGCAGTTCATCCGCTCGCTGTGCGGCAAGGTGATCATTGCCGCCCGGGCGACCGTGCGCGGCGTGAAGGGCAACGAACCGGCGATCGCGCCGCCGCCCGCGCTCAAGCTGGCAAAATCGCGGATCATCGTCGGGCTGGGGGCGTCCACCGGGGGCACCGAGGCGACGCTTGAGGTCATGAAGCGGCTGCCCGCCGACATCCCCGGGATGGTGATCGTGCAGCATATGCCGACCGGCTTCACGCAGATGTACGCCGAACGCCTCAACCGCATGTGCAGCATGGAGGTGCGCGAGGCCAAGAACGGCGACGAGATCAAGCCCGGGCTGGCGCTCGTCGCGCCCGCCGACCTGCAATGCCGCGTCCAGCGGACGGCGGCGGGCGGCTATTATGTCAGCTGCATGCCAGGCGAAAAGGTGAGCGGGCACCGGCCTTCGGTCGACGCGCTGTTCCATTCGATGGCGGAAAACGTGCGCTGCCCCATGGTCGGCATCATCATGACCGGCATGGGCGCGGACGGCGCGAAGGGCCTGCTCGCGATGCGCCAGAAGGGCGCCTACACCATCGGGCAGGACGAAAAATCCAGCGTGGTCTACGGCATGCCCGGCGTGGCGAAAAAGATCGGCGCGGTCTGCGAGCAGGCGGCCTGCGATCAGGTCGCGAGCGTGCTCCTGCGGCACCTGAAGACGCGGGCCTAGGATGACAGGGATCAAACGGGAAGGAGGGCGGCTTTCCATGCGCATTACAAGGAACACAAGCCCGGCCGGGATCGGCGGCGGCATCATACCTCCCGTGCGGACGGCGAAGATACCGGCCCACGCGGAGCAGGCGCGGAACTTCGATCAGGTTGAGATCGTGACCGAAGATTCGTTCCAAAAACAGCTCCTGGGAAAGCTGTCCCAGGAGGTCCGGGCGGCGACGACCACCGGCACGGTGGCGGCGCTGCGGGAAAAAGTGCAGGCGGGCGAATACGAGGTCGACCCGCAGGCGATTGCAAAGAAACTTTTGTTCGTTTGGGAGGCTTGAACCAGTGGATAACGCAGCATTTCAGGATTATTTGAAGCTCTTGCGCGAGATCGCGAAGACGCTCGGCAAGCTGACCGGGCTCGAACAGCGGAAGGTAAAGGCGGTGCACGCAAACGACGTGCAGGCGGTCGACGACTGCATCCGGGAGGAGCAGGTGATGAGCCTGTCGCTGCGCGGCATGGAGCTGAAACGCACGAAGATGCTGAAGGCGCTGGGGATGGAGAACGAGCCGCTTTCCAAACTGGCCGAGCATGCGCCGGAGGAATTGCGGATCGAGACGCAGGAAGAGATGCATAACCTTCGGAACCGTTACAACGAATATCAAAGCGCATCCACTGCGGCGCGCACGGCGCTGGAGCGTGTGCTGCACGATATCGAGCGCATGATTGCGGCGGCGGAACGGCAGCAGGGCGCCGCGCCGGCGCAGCCCGCGCCGGGCGGCGTGCGG
>CAJUGU010000184.1 GCA_910586105.1 uncultured Eubacteriales bacterium
CTTGATAATTCGGCAGCTCGGATCAATCATCAGCTCTGTGCCAAAAATTAGCG
The DNA here is from genome assembly GCA_910586105.1 of uncultured Eubacteriales bacterium. GTDB lineage: Bacteria > Bacillota > Clostridia > Oscillospirales > Butyricicoccaceae > QXXE01. Next base: position 54 of record CAJUGU010000184.1, read on the forward strand.
GATATGATTTCTGACGAATTCCATCGTCATTTTTCAGCCGTATCAGCGCCAACGCCTGCGCCGCGCAAATTTCAATAGTCGTTGACTTTTTCAGCAAAACAGACGCTCCCGCCTGATAAAGCATCACTTTTTCTTCAACAGACAACTCATCATACATAACCATGATTGGTGTTGAATTACTACACTCAGAAGCAGAATCCTCCACAATTGGCTCCGTTACAAATTGGTGCAGCTCTGCAATTATCAAATCGTATTGTGCGCTTCCTGCATCTCCTGCTATCTTAGCAAACGATTCCGAAAAAGAAAGCTGGTTTTTATCACTACATAGTTTTGAGCGCAGCTCTCTGCAAAATATTTTGTCCTTGCTTATTACAAGTATCCGTTTTTTCAAAACCACTGTCCCTTCTTATGAAATTCATCTTAATATTCTAAAAATATGTTCGATGTTTTTAACTTTCATTCGCCTGTTGCTTGCTGCGCACAATAGCCAATGGACATTTTGCATCCGCAGGAATCATCCAGCGATATCCAAAGCGAACCGCACCTTGGACACGGTTTGTTTCACATTCGTGATGCAGCACTTCCGGAACAGTCTTCCACAAAACCGCCGCTTCCGGGATGGACATATAGTTGTTCATTTCATGAAACCCTCATTCCTGTATAAATTGGTTTTAAGCATAGACATAGCCGGGCCACAAACCGCGACCCGGCTGTATCAAAATTTAGGTAGTATTATAGCTTTTGCCAACGAAAAACGCTTTGGGAAACGGCTTCCCCGCTTTATTCCAAACGACCTTTTCCCACCATCCGGGCGCCCCCTCCTGCAAACCAGAGGGAGCACCGCTGCTGCGAACCGAAACAAAATAGTGAAAACATAGGAGAACAATGAATTCGCGTAAATCAAGGCAAATTGTAAATATACGGTTTTCGAGAATCACCCGATTCCGGGTGCAGTGTGATATGATATCCTGGATTATACGCCCGCGTATGCGGAGAAACCTGCATCAATCGGCAGCACCACACCGGTTATCGCGCTTGCGGCCTTTTCGTCACAAAGGAAGAGTATGCCACCTAACAGTTCTTCGCTTTCCACGAAGCGTCCTGCCGGTGTCCCGGACAGGATTTTCTGTGAACGGGCGGTCGGCGTGCCGTCTGGGTTGAACAGCAGGCTGCGGTTCTGGTTCCCAACCAGGAAACCGGGCGCAATCGCGTTGCAGCGGATTCCGCTCCCCGCGAAATGTGTTGCCAGCCATTGGGTAAAGTTGGAGATCGCCGCCTTTGCGCCGGAATACGCGGGAATTTTCGTCAGCGGCGTATACGCGTTCATGGAGGAAATATTCAGGATGCAGCCGGATTGCCGCTCTACCATGTCTTTTGCAAACGCCTGTGTTGGGAGCAGCGTCCCCTGAAAGTTCAGCTTGAAAACAAAATCTACGCCGGACGCTTCCAGGTCAAAGAAGGTTTTCTGCCCCTCTTTGGCCTCGTGCTGGTACTCGTTGTCGGTGCTGGCACGAGGGTTATTGCCGCCCGCGCCGTTTACCAGGATATCGCAGGGACCGAGGTCGGCCAACACCTGCGCATGGACTTCCTTCAGCGCGGCCGGGTCAAGCACATTGGCCTTGTAGCCTTCACAGCAGAAACCCTCTGCCCGGCATTCTTCCGCCAGTTTTTTTACCGCGTCCTCGTTCAGATCAAGGGCGGCAACCTTTGCGCCAGACTGCGCAAACGCCCGCGCCATCGCACCGCACAGCACGCCGCCCGCGCCGGTCACAACCACGACTTTTCCGAAAAAGTCAATGTGCAATGGAAGGTTCATCATTCTTCTTCATCCTTTCCCGATTTTAATAGTGCAGCCCAAAATCAAGCTCGTAGTAATTGCCCGCGCTGTCGCGGTAGGCATAGGCTTTGCCGTTTTCATCTTTCATGGAATCCGGCATATACTTATCCTTATCATAGCCTGGCACATCGTTCGGGCTGACGCAAATTCCTTCCGCGTCGACTGCTAAAACCGCGTCGTTCCGGGGCATCGTGATCGGTAGCCTGCCCACCGGACTGAACAGCCCAAACAGCACGTCCAGCGTTGCCGACGGGTCGGTATCGAAACCGGCTGTCAGCGCATCGGCATATGGTTCTACATGACCAACCTCCCAGGGAAGCGTAAAGTTGATGTTGGCAATCACCTTACCGCCTTTGGCATGAACAGCGGCGGCAATGTCCGCAATCCGGTTCGCGCCGGAAAGCGTGGTTTCCAAATGCGTTTTCTCGGTGGGCCGTCCCTGTTCGTCCACATCGCAAACCGTTTTGTTTTCGCAGATATCCAGTTCCAGATATCCCATCGTTGCGCTGAAATATTCGCCGGAAGAGGGCGTTATCATCAGGATTGCATAATCCGCTTCAGTGTAATCGTCCGTCAGGTGGAATTTTCCAAGCCGCCCGCGCAGAGCTTCAGTCGCCGCCGCACCGGCTTCCACGTTTTTACAGAAGGCTTCCACGTACAGTTTTTTGCCACCCAGCTTTCCGCCGGTAAGCGGTAAGCAGCCGTCATTTTTCAGCAGGATGACGGATTTCTGATGCACGGAAAACGCTTCCTCCCAGTCCGCCGGATTCGCAACGACTGCCGCCGCCCGCTTCGGGTCACGATACGGGTTTTCAAACATCCCCTGTTGGAACAGCTCGGTCAGCGTCCGGATCACGGCGCGGTCGAGAGCTTCGTCTGTCAGCACCAGATCCTCCGCACGGTATCCTGCCGGAACCGGATGAGTTTCATAATAACCGTCTTTCCCACGTTGGTAGGCCCCCCGAGCGGCTTCGTTGTCAAACAGACCGGAAATCAAATCTACCCCCGACTGTGTGACCGCAAAACCGATTCGTTCCGGAATATCGAGCGTTTCTACTCCCCAGCACATATTATGGACGATGCCGGTATCCGAATTAATATAGCCGTCAAAGCCCATTTGCCCGCGAAGCATTCCGTCAATAAACACTTTATTATAGGCAAAGCCGTAGGGCGTAAATCGAACAGGTTTCCCTTCCATATCCTGCTGCGGTGCGCTTTTTTTGTCGGAAGGTTTCGAATAATACGGCATAATGGACGCAGCATGGTATTTCACCGCCGGACGGAACGCCGGAATATGATACCTTTGCAGGCTGCCCGGCGTGCGGTAAACGTTCCACTGCCCGGCGGCATAGTGGGGATCAAAACCGTTCTCGCGCGGCCCGCCACCCGGAAAATGCTTGACCGTCATCGAAACACCGTCCGGTGTCACACCTTCCTGACTGCCTTGGATTCCGGGAACCAGCCGCTCGAAAATCGCGGTGATGAGTTCCGGGTCCTCACCGAACGATCCATAGGTACGCTGCCAGCGCGGGTCAGTGGCGCAGTCGGCCATATACATATAACCTTTCTTTATGCCGACCGCATCCCATTCCCGGCGAATACAGTCCGCAAACCGGTCGATAATTTCCAGGCTGTCCCCACGCACAGCGGCGGCAATGCCCAGCGTCCCCGGCCATGCGGCGAATACCCCGGCAGCATCATTCATACCGAATATGATCTCGCCGTTTTCATTTCGGGAGTTGGAAACCACCTGCACTGGGACAAAATGCCCGCAAGTCTCAGCAACCGCGTGCAGCTGATTGATCCAGTCGGCAATCTCGTCCGGCTTCGCGTTCGCGCGGAGGATGAGGTGGCGGCTGAACCAATCCCGAAGCAGTTCCGTCGTGCCGGGGAGGTTCTGCTCGCCGAAAATCGTCTTTCCGCGAAGCGCCCCTTCGTCCAGCAGCCCGGATTCATCGGGGACAACCTGATAATTTTCGGGAGCCATCGGGCCGGAAGGCGGATATTTCGCCATACGCCAGTCCGAGATGAACAGCTGGCCGATTTTCTCCTTGGTGTTCAGCGCCGCGGCATACGCTTCCGCGCGTTCTTTCGCCGGAAGCCGCCAATCGTTGACCGGGGAAACGGTACCGCTGCCGTCAATGTCTTTGAAAAACAACCCGTCCTGCTCGATCACCGGACGTGAAACCGTCCCGATCACAGGCCCGTCTGCGTTGCGGTAATATTGAATGCGGTCAGATGCTTTTTGGGAATTCAATGCGGAACCCTCCATTTCAAAACAAATTTTACAGTCTATCGTCTGCTTACCAATATCAAAAAATACAATCTGTTCGCCTGTTCGAATCTCCTATAAGTAGGTGGAGGGGATGCGGATTTCCCCTCCGGCTAACAAAAGTTAGGTAGATGTATCAGCAAGATTATTTCGTGTTATGCCAGTTCAGAATCAGAAAGGCATTTTCTGGCTGCCACGACACAGGCAAAACAGATATTCCGTAAGCGATTGATTTCTGTTTCCCTTTTAACCTATGGAGTATCTCCAGGCGTTAAAC
>CAJUGU010000185.1 GCA_910586105.1 uncultured Eubacteriales bacterium
GGGCAGAGCCCTGCCGCTCCCCGCGCAGGGGCGCAGTAAACCCAATAAAATCACGGCTGCATGACCGTTCCTGTCATGCAGCCGTTTTTCCGTATCAGCCCTGCGGCTTCCGCATCGTTAAACCGATGCGGTTTTTCTTTTCGTCGACCTCCGTGACCCAGACCGTCACCACGTCGCCAACGCGGAGCAGTTCGGAAGGGTGCCGGACCCGCTTCGTGAGTTTCGAGATATGCACCAGCCCGTCCTGATGTACGCCGATATCGACGAACGCGCCGAAATCGATCACGTTGCGTACCGTCCCTTGCAGTTCCATGCCCGGCTTCAAGTCCTTCGCCTCCATCACGTCGGTGCGCAGGATCGGAGGCGGCAGCTCGTCGCGCGGGTCTCGCCCCGGCTTGAGCAGCTCCTTGATGATATCCTGAAGCGTCGGCACGCCTGCCCCGCACCGTTCGGCAAGCGTCGGCAGCCCTTCCGCTTCCGCACGGCTTTTCAGCTCGCTGAGCCGGCCCGCGCGCACATCCTCCAAGGTATAGCTGCACGCCTCGAGCAGCTTCTCCGCCGCCGGATAGCTTTCCGGATGCACGCCGGTGTTGTCCAGCACGCTTGCGCTCTCAGGCACGCGCAGGAAGCCCGCGCACTGCTCGAACGCTTTCGGCCCCAGCTTGGGCACCTTCAGCAACTGCTTGCGGGTGGTGAATACGCCGTTTTCCTCGCGGTATTTCACGATGTTCTTTGCGGTCGCCGCCGTCAGGCCGGATACCCGCTGGAGCAGCGACGGCGACGCAGTGTTCGCATCGACGCCAACGGCGTTCACACAGTCCTCCACGACGCCGCCCAGAGCTTCGCCCAGCCGCGCCTGCGGCATGTCGTGCTGATACTGCCCGACGCCGATTGCCTTGGGATCGATCTTGACCAGCTCGGCAAGGGGATCCTGCAACCGGCGGGCGATGGAGACCGCGCTGCGCAGGTTGACGTCGAATTCCGGGAATTCCTCCGCCGCCAGCTTGCTCGCTGAATAGACCGACGCGCCCGCCTCGTTTACGATCATATAGCTGACGCCGCCGCCCAGACGCTGGATCAGCTCCACCGTCATTTGCTCGGTCTCGCGGCTGGCTGTGCCGTTGCCGATGGCGATATGCTGCACCCCATGCTTCCGGATCAGCGCGCCAAGGCGGCTGATGCACTCCTCTTTCTGGCGCGCGCCGTGCGTCGGATAGACTACCGCGGTATCAAGCACCTTGCCCGTGCCGTCGACCACCGCAACCTTGCAGCCCATGCGGTAGCCGGGATCCAGCCCCATCGTCACCTTGCCCCGTACTGGCGGCTGCATCAGCAGCGGGCGCAGGTTCAGGGCGAACATCTTGATCGCGCCTTCGTCGGCCTCCTCGGTCAGGCAGGCGCGCATCTCCCGTTCCAGCGAAGGCTGGAGCAGCCGGTCGTAGGCGTCGTCCGCCGCTTCGCGCACAAAGGCCATCGCGGCCCGCCCCGGCACGCAGGCGCGGCGCACGGCAATGTGCGCTTCCTCGGTGTCCAGGTCGACTGAAACCTTCAGCACGCCTTCGCGTTCGCCGCGGTTGACCGCCAGCGTCTGATAGCCCTGCATCCGCTTGAGCGGGCATTTGAAATCGTAGTACAGGCGGTAGACGGTGTCCTCCGGCTCCTTATCCGCCGCCTTCGACACCAGCATCGCGCGGCGCAGGTACAGCTCGCGCAGCGATTTGCGGATCGCCGCGTCGTCCGAGATCCATTCCGCAATGATATCGTTCGCGCCCTGCAACGCGTCCTCAACGGTCTCGACCCCCTTCTCCGGGTCAAGGAAATCAGCCGCGGCCTCCTCTGGCGGCGGGCAGGGCTCGTCCAGCGAGAAGAACCGGGCGGCGAGCGGTTCCAGCCCCTTCTCCCGGGCAACCGTCGCGCGGGTGCGGCGCTTCTGTTTGTAGGGCCGGTACAGGTCTTCCACCTCGGCCAGGGTCTGCGCGGCGTCGACCTGCGCCGCCAGCTCTTCGGTCAGCTTGCCCTGCCCCTCGACGGCGGCCTTGACCTCCTCCTTGCGGGCTTCCAGGTTGCGCAGGTATTGCAGACGGTCGGCAAGGGCGCGCAGCAGCTGGTCGTCCATCGAGCCGTGCAGTTCCTTGCGGTAGCGCGCGATGAAGGGGATCGTGTTGCCTTCGTCGATCAGCCGCACCACGTTCTCCACATAAGTTTCCTTTTGTCCAAGCTCGTTTGCGAGCGTTTGAATCATTGCGTCCATTTTACAGCAGTCTCCTCGAAAATTTCAGATATCCATAGTGTACCGGAAAAACGGCAAAATGTCCAGCAAAATCCTGTCGGATGCGCGGCGCGCGGGCGCGCCCTTTTTTCCGCCCCGCCCGGCGGGACGCCCGCCGCCGCCCGCATACTTTCGGCGCAGCGGGCGCGCCTCTTCCCCGCCGCCGTGCCGGGCGCGCGCGGCGTGGGCGGTTTGCATAGAAATGCGGTCGAAAATGCGCGAAATTTCTGGAACTGGTAAGGGTTTACAACCGCCCGGGTCTCGGCTATAATGGTATTTAATCATATCTATACAGTCCGCAATGACATGCGAAAGGAAGGTTTTTTTATGGCATTCTATTTTACCGAGCCCTCTCACACTTTCAGTGAATACCTGCTCGTCCCCGGGTACTCCTCCGTCGAGTGCATGCCCGCTAATGTCAGCCTCCGCACCCCCATCGTAAAATTCCACCGCGGCGAGGAATCCGCGATCTACGCCAATATCCCCCTCGTTTCCGCGATCATGCAGGCCGTTTCCGACGACCGCATGGCGATCTCCCTGGCCCGGGAAGGCGGCATTTCCTTCATCTACGGTTCCCAGACCGTGGAGGACGAGGCCGCTATGGTCGCCCGTGTCAAAGCATATAAGGCCGGGTTCATCGTCTCCGATTCCAACATCCAGCCCAACGCCACCCTCGACGACATCCTCGCGCTCAAGGAACTGACCGGCCATTCTACCGTAGCCGTCACCGAAGACGGCACCGCCAATGGCAAGCTGCTTGGCATCGTCACCAGCCGCGACTACCGCGTTTCCCGTATGACCGGCAGCGAACGCGTGTGCGACTTTATGACCCCATATGAAAAGCTCATCACCGCCCCCGCCGACACCACCCTCAAGGAGGCCAACAACATCATCTGGGATCACAAGCTCAATTCCCTGCCGCTGGTCGACGCCCGCCAGCATCTGGTTTATATGGTCTTCCGCAAGGACTATGACACCCACAAGGAAAACACCCTCGAACTGCTCGACAAGGACAAGCGCTATATCGTAGGCGCGGGCATCAACACCCGCGATTACGCCGACCGCGTGCCCGCCCTGATCGAGGCCGGCGCCGACGTGCTGTGCATCGACTCCTCCGAAGGGTTTTCCGAGTGGCAGAGCCGCACCATCGACTGGATCCGCGCGCGTTACGGCGACGGGGTGAAGGTCGGCGCGGGCAACGTCGTCGACCGCGACGGCTTCCGCTTCCTCGCCGAAGCAGGCGCGGACTTCGTCAAGGTCGGGATCGGCGGCGGCTCCATCTGCATCACCCGCGAACAGAAGGGCATCGGCCGCGGCCAGGCGACCGCCCTGATCGAAGTCGCCGCCGCCCGCGACGAGTATTTTAACGAGACCGGTATTTACGTCCCGATCTGCTCCGACGGCGGCATCGTGCAGGATTACCACGTCACCCTCGCCCTCGCCATGGGCGCGGACTTCATCATGCTGGGCCGTTACTTCTCCCGCTTCGACGAATCCCCCACGAACAAGGTCAACATCAACGGCCAGTTCATGAAGGAATATTGGGGCGAAGGCTCCGCCCGCGCGCGTAACTGGCAGCGCTATGACCTCGGCGGCGCAAAGAAGCTGTCCTTTGAGGAAGGCGTCGATTCCTACGTCCCCTACGCCGGTTCGCTCAAGGACAACGTCACGCTGACGCTGAACAAGGTGCGCTCGACGATGTGCAACTGCGGCGCGCTCACCATCCCGGATTTGCAGCGCACCGCCAAGATCACGCTTGTTTCCGCGACCTCCATCGTCGAGGGCGGCGCGCACGACGTGGTGCTCAAGGATACGCAGATGCAGTCCCATAAATAACGGCATTTGAAAAGGAGCCAGCCATGCAGTTTGATACAAACGCCTTGCAATGGACCCGCGCGCCCGCGCGCTGCTCGATCCGGGACGGCCGCGTTGAGATCGTCACCGCGCCCCATACCGACTTGTGGCAGCGCACCTATTACCATTTCCGCAACGACAGCGCCCCGGTGCTTCAGATGACGACGCGGGAAGCCTTCTTTTCCTTCGTCGTCAAAACGGAATTCCACAGCCGCCGCCGCTTCGACCAGTGCGGGATCGCCGTATACCTCGACAGCGAAAACTGGCTGAAGGCTTCGGTCGAATACGAAAACGGACGCATCCAG
>CAJUGU010000186.1 GCA_910586105.1 uncultured Eubacteriales bacterium
AAATACTTTTTTGAATCATGAACATAACCATATACAGTTAAATTATGATAAAGTTTGCAATATGCTCTTAACCTTGTAACCGCCTTCGGATCAGTAATGGAATCAGTACCGACAACCAACTCATATTTATAAGTTTTAATGTAATCGCTAAAGTCTGGATCACCCAAAAACAAATCAATTCCATTCTCTTCTGCAAATGCAAAAGCTCCAGCTCCGTCTTGCCCCCTATTACATGCGTCAATCAGTGCTTCTCCCAGCCTCATACTTGCTGCATAGGTGGGATCTTGAATCATCAATTCCATGTCTGTACCTCCATAATTATACTTCGAGTGGTACTTATAGTCAACAATTATATTCCTTTAAAGAAATCTTCAAAAGAAACATTCAGAGCATTTACTATCTTCTCCAAACTTTTAAGGGAAATATTTCTTTTCCCCAATTCAGCTCCTGCTAAATACGTTCTGTCTAGCTCAGCTTTTAAAGCAAGCTTTTCTTGACTCAATTCCTGCTCGTTGCGAAGTTGTTTAATTCGCTGTCCTACTTTTTCAGTGATCATAGCAAATACCTCCACATATCATTATCCATCACGTTACTTATAAGTCAACGGATTATAAGTAACACTTGCTATTTTAAGTTGATTTTTTCATCGCTTCTTTTGACTGCTCTCTCTTTGCCCCAGATATCCTTCTCGGCTTACGGTATTTAACACGTGATTTTGGCATTGTATAGATCTTGTCGATATCTGTTTCGCCTATGTACCGAAAGACTTTTGGGAACTCGGTAACTAATGCATCAAGTTTTCTCATAATAGCTTTATCACGGATGTAAACTGTCGCATCCAGATCCTCTGCATTGAAATTGATTACAGTCTCCTACTCATCTCGTGTTAGCCTAATGTAATTTCTGTTCATCGGACCAGACATTTGCCTCCACCTTCCTTCAGATCCCAGCTCACGATGGACACCTTTGGTCTTGGCGGTATCCTTCCCACTACTAGAGCGGATTAGGGACGTTCACTATTAGCAACGTGCACCGAAAAAAGGACGTCCATCATAAAAGATGTAACGCCCTTTGGCTAATACGCTATTCAATTTTATATACAAAGCGGTTTGCCGCTGTTACGCCGCTTTCTGCAAGTGTCTCTGTGTTACATTCCCCTCCGTCAATGGGAGAATGTCCATCCGCTGATCCAGGTACTGCCTGTGGCATGGGATTATACCGTACCTTACGTTTTTTTATTTCCGCAGCGATGCTCTGCCGGTGTCCGGCGATTTTTGAGTGCCTATCGAGCCAGCTGCTAATTCCATGCGCTGTCTTCCCATCTCCGGTATTTACCGGAGATTTTTTTATGCTGTCCCGCATCCGAACGGCCGGTATGAACCATAGGTTAATATGGTCAAAACAAATAGAATGTTCCCAAAACAGCCCTTCTGATTTATAATATTTGACAAAGAAACCGTTTCGGGAGCGTGAACTATAATGCCGGATATGAAAATGTATCTTTTACCCTTACGGAACATCCCTGTTTTTTACGACGACCTGATTCAGCCTGAGCCGGGAACTGCGTGAAGCGCCCGGCAGGTTGAAATTCCAACCGGGTCGCTGTACATAGACCATCCGCAGGGCAAGCTGCTGTTTGATACCGGCGAACGGTATTGGGACGACAAAACGCTCGCTTACGATTTGCTGACGGAACAGTTAGCGCTTTGCGGCGCAGTGCCGGAACAAATTGATTATCTGGTGATGTCCCATCCGCATCATGACCACTCCGGTAAAATGGAATTGTTCCAAAACGCAAAAATTGTTGTGCAGAAGCGGGAACTCATGGATGCGCTTTATGAAGCACACGCGGTTGATCCCAACGGGATTTATCACAAGGAAGATCTGGAAACTATCACAAACTGGTATCCCGTTGAGGGTGACCTGGAACTTTTGGAGAGCATCCGGCTGATCCGTCTGCCCGGACATACGATGGGGCTGCAAGGTATGCTTGTCACCCTTCCGCAATCCGGGAATTGGATAATTACCTCAGATGCCTGCTATACATCAGAAAACTATGGTCCGCCGCTGCGTCCGGCGGGTGTGGTCAGCGATATCGGCCTGTACCGGGCATCGGCTGAAAAGCTTCGCAGGCTGGAAATGGAATATCACGCAAGGCTGCTGTTCGGGCACGACCCGTTCCAGTTTGCGCGGTGGAAAAGGCGCCGAAATATTATCGCTAAGGCTTTTCCGCATCCCCTTTGCGCGCGGGGGAAGCGAAGCATATAAAGCATTTTTCACAAAAACCGTTACGATGGAGGGAAAAGAACCATGGCAAGGGATTCCAAAGGGAAGGCAGAACGCTATAAACCGCTGGCGGAAGAAATCATCGGTCTTGTCGGCGGCAAGGAGAATATTGTCAATATCGGGCATTGTGTCACCCGGCTTCGCCTGAATGTGCGGAACAAGGATGCGGTCAACGCGGAAGCGGTAAAGCAGCTTCCCGACTGCCTGGGTGTACAGTGGTCGGGTGACCAGCTTCAGGTCATTATCGGACAGGCGGTTGGCGACGCTTACCAGCTTGTGCTGAAAAAGCATGACCTCGGCAATTTGGGGCAGAACCAATCGGCATCGGCGGCCGCAGCGACCCAGCCGAAGAAGAATAAAGTAATCGCCGTGCTTGATCTTGTCGCGGGCTGCATCACGCCGATTGTACCGGCACTGATCGCGGGCGGCTTTGCACAGATTGTCCTGCTGCTGTGCATAATGGCAGGTATCCTGACCACCGAAAGCCCCACCTACGGCGTCTTGAATTTTGCCGGCAACGCTCCATTCTACTTCCTGCCGATTTATGTCGGCGGCTTCACTGCGAAAAAGCTGGGCGGCAACGTTTCGCTCGGTATGATTGTAGGCGCATTGTTTATCCATCCGAATTTCATTACCGCCTTGGCGGACGGCCCGCTGAGCATCTACGGTATCCCGATTTTTAATGCACGGTATTCCAGCAGCATCCTTCCCGCTTTGTTAAGCGTTGCGGTTATGGTACCGATCGAAAAATTCGTTGCAAAGCATTCCCCCGATTCGATCCGTTCAATCCTGGAGCCATTCGTCACCTTTATGGTCATTGTCCCGATCGCGCTGTGTGCGACCGGCCCGCTGGGGGGATTTCCTTGGCACATACATTTCGGTTGGCATTATGCGGCTGTACAATATGATCGGTTTTATCGGCGTTGCGGTCGTTGCCTGCCTGTGGCCGCTGCTGGTCATGACGGGTATGCACCATGCGCTGGCGCCGTATATCCTGAACTCTTTCGCGACACTGGGATTTGAAGCCGTCTGCGAAACCGCAATGATTATCTCCAATATCGACCAGGGCGCGGCTTGTATGGCGGTTGCGCTGAAAACCAAAAAGCAGGATTTGAAATCGACTGCATTCGGCTGCGGCATCACCGCAATGGTTGGCGGCTTCACCGAACCCGGTATATATAGCGTTACCCTGCCCCTGAAACCCCCGTTGTACTGCTTGATGGCAGTCAGCTTTGTTGGCGCATTGGTTGCCGGCCTTGGCGGCGCGGCAGCCTATACGGTCGCGGGCAGCACCGGTCTTCTTGGCGGTCTGCCGGTATACATTTCGGATAACCTGTCCAACCTTGCGTGGACGGTGGCAGGCGTCGCGATCGGGATTATCGCCAGCTTTATCCTTACCTATATCTTCTACAAGGAAGAAGAGGAGGCGCCGGTATGAGCTTCCCAGCCGGATTCTTATGGGGCGGCGCGACCGCTGCCAACCAGTACGAGGGCGGCTGGCAGGAGGGCGGCAAAGGCCCCAGCACGGCGGACATGATGACGAGCGGTTCTTACGGGAGTCCCCGTCTGATTACCCGTACCATTGAAGAAGGAAAGCGGTATCCAAACCATACTGCGGCTGACTTTTACCATCACTACAGGGAAGATATTGCGCTGATGGCAGAAATGGGTTTCAAGGTTTATCGGATGTCCATCGCCTGGACGCGCATCTATCCTACCGGGCTGGAGGAAGAACCGAACGAGGCTGGGCTTGCTTTCTATGACAAAGTGTTCGACGAACTGAATGCGCACGGAATCGAACCGATTGTAACGATCAGCCATTCTGAAATGCCCTTTGCGCTGACCAAACGCTGTAACGGCTGGGCGGGGCGCGAGGTTGTCGGTCTTTATGTCAAATCTGCCGCACCATCTTCCGCCGGTACAGGGATAAGGTGCGCTATTGGATCACCTTTAACGAGATCAACAGCGGTACAACCCTGAAATGCTATACTAAAGTTGTAACAGAAGTGGCTAATGAGATATAATTAAAAT
>CAJUGU010000187.1 GCA_910586105.1 uncultured Eubacteriales bacterium
ACGTCTCTCTTTCAATGGCTGCCTTTTTCTGGGATTTTTATGAAATTGCCGTGTACAAGAAATTGCATTTTTGTGTATTTCGCTAATTTTCGGAAGCGCTTTTCGTTAATTATAACCAATAAAAAATTGTCATGGAAAGGCCGTATTGGTTTTGAACTTTCAAAACCGTGCTTAACGATAAAACGTTTTACATTTTGTGGAAGGGGAGAGACCGGGTCGGCTTGGATCCACCGCCATAGCCCATTTGCGCGATTAGATAACGTTCGGAACGCGCTCCAAAATTTTTTGCAGAAAATTTCCGTTTTCTGCTTGACAATGCCTTTCGGATTTGCTATACTGATAAAGCTGTGAAAAACACTTCGAGGTGTGGCTCAGCTTGGTAGAGCGCTTCGTTCGGGACGAAGAGGCCGCAGGTTCGAATCCTGTCACCTCGACCAGTATTCCTGTAAATTTCGATGAGAAATTTGCAGGAATTTTTTTGATCTCTGTGAATACTTGATAAAATGGATTGGTATGCCATAATAGGAATGCAGACTGAAAAACACCCATACCATTTGCTTGAAGTGCGTGGATGCGTGTGGGGGCTCCTGGAAATTTATCGCAGGCTGTCGGCGGCCGAAAAGCGGCTGGCAGAAGATGCTCCTTTGATGGAAAGTGAGGAAGTATTCCGCAGGCTGAGAGCAAAGCACGGGAAATGAGCTCTTTATCTGATCCGATATACACCGCTTGCGTTTGAAGACTTGGACGCAAGCGGCATTATATTTCCACTGTATTTGGAAACCCCGCTGGCAGCGCTGAATCTTTTGTATGAGTTGGAAGGAGCCGTTTCTCGGCTGAAGCAGAATCCGTTTCTGGGTTCTATGCTTTCGGATGAATGCTTAGCGGCCAAAGGTTACCGGAAACTGGTTGTGGAAAACGATCTGATCTTCTGGCTTGCGAATGAAATTTTGCGGGGAGTTGCCATTATGCGCGTGATCTATGGGGCGCGGGAGTACCGGGAATTGCCGTAAAGTGATGAAAAGCGGTCAGCTGCCGGCTATATCTATAGCGTTGGGATATGACAATTCAAAAGGCGTACATTAAGGTGAATGTACGCCTTTTTTATTCGGCTGCTTAGCGCTTCATCCAGCCAGAAATCGAACCCGCCCTTGGGCTGGATTTCCGCATGGCTGCGTTATCGTCCTTACCGGGGTCCAGCCCGCCTGCGTCCTCTGCTTTGCGCTGCGAAAATCCCGCTCCAAGTCCAAATGCGATTCCCGACTGGATGGAGCATCAGGTTTTATACAACATCAGGAGCTGTTTTTCCCCTTCGCGGACAGCCATGCGCACCGTCTGCATCGGCATTTTCGGCAATCCGGTCACGCTCTCTGCGCCGTCGATGAACAACGGGACGCACAATCCCAGCGCGCGGCTCAGCCCGCAGATCGCATCCAGTCCCAGTTTGACCTTTTCGCCATCCGATACCGTACCATACGGCTTGCCGTCGAGCAGCGCATCGCAGCACTCTGCCAATCCGCCGTTGACCTGCGGGGTGAACAACCGGAACCGCAAGGTATCGAACAACCCATTGACCGCCTCGGTGATGCGTTCCGATTTATACCGTGTGAACTCATCGGAAAGATACAGCAGCCGGTCGATCCGCTCGACCTCGGCGCGAACGGTTTGCCGTTCCGCTTCATATTGTTCCATCCGGGCGCGCGCCTGTTCCAGCAGCTTTTCTTTGGCAAGCTGTGTACGGATGGTATCCAACTCCCGTTCGAGCGCCGCCGCCTGTCCCCGCAGCTCATTTCCCAGGGACGCGCGATCCGTGCGGAGGCGGTGCAGCTCGGACTCTGCGGCATCAAGCTCGCTGCAAAGCGCGGCTTTCCGGTCTCCGTAATCCGGAAGATCGACCGGTTCCGCCTTCTCAACTGCGGGAAGGGCTTCCAGCTTCAACGTGATCTCGCCGAACTGTGCCCGCAGCGCTGTCAGTTCGCGGTCAAGCGCAGCCAGCCGCGCCTGCCGCGCCGTGAGATCGGAACGGATCAATTCCGCGTCTTCGCGGAGCGTCTTTTCCCGGGCCGCCCGGTTGGCCTGAAACGCCGCCCGGGCTTCTTCGAGCTTATTTTCCGGCATCTGTTGCCCGCAATGCGGACAGATCGGATCGTATGTCCATTCCTCCTGCGCGATCGCGTCCAGCCGCGTTTGATAGCTTTGCAGCCGCGTTTCCGCTGTGGCGGCTGCGGCCTGCTCGCGTTCCCGCGTCTGAGCCTGCCCATCCAAGGCGCGAAGCGCCTGTGATTTTTCCCGCAGCAGCGCCGCGCGCGGATCCTCCTGCCGCGCCGTCTGAGCCTGCCGGTACGCGGTATTTTCGTTTTCGAGGGCCGCGAGCGCATTTTGGGCGCGCTCCCACCGCAGGGATGCTTTTTCGATCGCTGCATCGTGGACGATTTCCGCAAGCTTTGCCTGCGCCGCGTCCCGTTCCGCCGTTTTCCGGTCAAGCTCCATGCGCAGGGCGGCAAAATCCAAACCGGCAAAATCCGCCGCCGACCGGCTGCATTCATCGATCCGGATGGGCAAGGCTTCGAGCGCCTTGTTGGCTTTGGCGCGATCTGAGCGCAGGCGTGCCCGGCATTCATCCAGCGTCTGGCGTCCCAGCGCAGCCTGAAGCGGGGCAAACTCCGGTTTTTCGGCCAACAATTCCGCGTCGCCGCGCACTGCGCACAAATCGAATAACATTGCCCGCCGTTCCCGCCATGGCATATCCCGACAGAACCAGTAAACGTCGGTCAGCAGACGCCATGTTTCCTCTGGCGCGATTGCGGCGATATAGGCGCGGTAATCACTTTCTTTTTTGGGCGTCCCGTCGATCCAGCATTCGGTCGTGTTGCCTGCAAATCGCGCGTCCGGACTGCCGCGCTGCTTTTCCCAACGTTCGCGGTAGACCTTTTTCAGCGTCACGGCGGCACCGTCGACCTCCAACGTCAGCGTTACTGTGGGCATTTTCCCACGCAGGCCGTGCGGCTTGATCTGAAAATCGGACCGTTCTCCCGGCGTGTTCCCGTGGGAATCCTTGCCGAACAGCACCCAACAGACGGCGTCATAATGGGTCGTTTTCCCGCAGCCGTTTTCGCCGCAGATCGTGATCCCGCGCCCGTCCAATTCCAGGCGGCGGTGCGCGCAGCCCTTGAAGTTCTCCATCTCAAGGGATAAAATTTTGATCGTTCGCATATCGTAGCTCCTCCCTGTTCCATTTCGGTTTCTGATCCCATTGTATTACAAAACCGGACGGTTGTCGTCTCGCCTGCCGGGGCGGAGGGAACAAGCCGGTTCCGGCGTGTTCCAAGCACCTGTGAAATGATATGTTGCGAAGGGCAGGCAAATGCCGCCGTTTCCACAGGGATTCCGGTTTTGCACTCACGAACGTTGGGGATTGCCGTTTGCTTTGCCTGCGCGGCTGGCGCCGGGGCGCTGCCCCGGGCCCCGGTCCTGCGCGGACGGCGCCAAAGGGACAAGCCCCTTTGGAATCCCTTTCTCGCCTGCGGGCGGAATTGGTGCGGTCAAAGCCGCTTCTGCGCGCGGCTTCGTCCCGCCAAAGCGGCGGCGGGACGAAGTGGCATGATTGGCAAATCTTCGGAATGTGCGTATAATAACGCGTGCAGATGGATCAATAGGAGCAGCTGGCGCGCGACTGAAAAAATAGACCTGTTTCGGTAGAAAACCGAAACAGGAGCAAACGCTCCCGGAGATAAGCTGATCGCAGAACATCCGGATAACACTTTTCAGGATACGTTTTTAATTGTGGGATCGTAAATATGGCAATATAACTACAATTCTTGCATGATAAATGTCAAAACATTACCCTTTTGGGCTATGCCTTTTTGGTTGGATTTGCTCATTTACAGTTTGTCTACCCCGTTTCACCACGTCTTTCTTCCGCCGCCGTTCTGGCGGGGCGGGCAGTACAGATAAACAATGCGCTGTGCATCTGTCCCCGCCGCAGCGGAGAAAGGGAGTCCAGAGGGATTCGTCCCTCTGGCGCTGCCCCGCGCAGGGGCCGCCCGCCGCGCAGGCGAGACAAACAATATTCGCAGTACAGACAAACAATGCGCTGTGCATCCGTCCCCGCCGCAGCGGGGAAAGGGAGTCCAGAGGGACGCGTCCCTCTGGCGCTGCCCCGCGCAGGGGCCGCCCGCCGCGCAGGCGAGACAAAC
>CAJUGU010000188.1 GCA_910586105.1 uncultured Eubacteriales bacterium
CGCCAAAGGGACTCGTCCCTTTGGAATCCCTTTCTCGCCTGCGGGCGGGATTGGCACGGTCAACGCCGCTTATGCGTGCGTCTTCGTCTCGCCAACCGGACGGCGGGACGAAGTGGCAACATCGGCAAAATTTTCGGAACATGCGTATAACGGGATGGAGCGCCAGCACTCCATCCGGCCAGAAGGCAAGGACGTTCCCGGTGGCTCGGAAGCAGCCGGGAACGTCCTTGCTTTAAGACACGCGGGATCCCGATAGGCCGGACCCCTTCTGTGAAAGTTTCGGAGCAAAAACGCGTGGACGCCTGCTTTTGATCCAGCAAGCGCCCACGTGCTTTTTATGTAGAAAGAACGGAGGAAGTTAGTGGAAAGACATCGCGTTCTATTGTTGTTTGACTGCCGGCCCCTCTGACGTAGGGGGTATTCCTGCCGAACGCCGGACCGACAGATTTTGAGGAGGGAGTTAAAAATATGAAAAAGCAAGTTGTTGGCCCGGGGGCCGTCGCTTTCTTATTTCCTGTGCCCTGCATTTATATTACAACAATGCTGTGTCAAAAGTTTGTCGAAGAATTGAACAAAACTTCAAAAGAATGTAACCGTTTTGTAAACATATCCTCCGTTGGCGAAAATTACCCTTTCCGGGTCAGCCGTCCAGCGTCAGGTCGCCCTCTTTGATCCAGCCGATGCGGCGCAGCAGCAGGCCGAACGCCCAGCACAGCACGCCTGGCAGGATGAAGCAGACCAGCGCCAGCCCGAGCCAATCCATCACGCCGGGGACGATCGCCGATGCGCCGTTTTCGACCGCTTTCGCGGCGGGCGTGACCCAGCCCGTCCATACGCCGATCGGGCCGACCAGCCCGCAGGTGCCCATGCCGGAGGAAACGGGCGCGCCGTTCATCTCCATATGGAACAGGCAGGTCGCGATCGGGCCGGTGATGGCAGACGCCGCGATCGCAGGCAACCAGATGCGCGGGTTGCGGACGATATTGCCCATTTGCAGCATCGAGGTGCCCAGGCCCTGCGAGACCAGCCCGCCCCAGCGGTTTTCACGGAAGGACAGGATCGCGAAGCCGACCATATTGGCGCAGCAGCCCGCGACCGCCGCGCCGCCCGCCAGCCCGGTCAGCCCGAGCACGGAGCAGATCGCCGCGGACGAGATCGGCAGGGTCAGCGCAATGCCGACGATCACCGAAACGAGGATGCCCATGAGGAACGGCTGCAATTCGGTCGCCCACATGATGAGGTCGCCGACCCGGGAAGCCGCGCTGCCGATCGCGGGAGCCCACCACGCGGCAAGCAGGATGCCGCTGAAAATGGTGACGAGCGGGGTGGCGAGGATGTCAATTTTCGTTTCTTTGGAAACGGCCTTGCCCAGCTCGGCGGCGATGATCGCGATGAACAGCACCGAGAGCGGCCCGCCCGCGCCGCCGAGCACGTTGGCGGCGAAGCCGACGGTGGTCAGCGAAAAGAGCACGAGCGGCGGGCATTTCAGCGCGTAGCCGATGGCGATCGCCATCGCCGGGCCGCTCATGGCGGAGGCGAGGCCCCCGACGGTGTAAGAGATTGTGTGATCGCCGGCGCCGATCGTCGCGACCGTCTCGGTCAGGAATGGGATGCCGAACTGTGTGCCGACGGTGTCGATGATCGTGCCCACAAGCAGGGAGCAGAACAGCCCCTGCGCCATTGCGCCGAGCGCGTCCACCAGATAGCGGCGCGCGGATATCTCAATATCCTTGCGCTTCAGGAATTCCTTGAATGTACTCATACTACAGTCCCCTTTTTCAAAGTGTCATGTCATGGTAAGGTCATGTGTCTTGACATATGCTGTATCCATTTTAAGGCCTGCGGCGCATTTGTCAACTGGCAGAATCCACAATTTTACGGGCCCGGCTTTGGATGGCTACCGGCAGAGCGCCTCTGGCGCGGCGGTTGCGGACGGGGAATCCTACGTATCTTGTAGAAATTTTGTAAAAGGAGGCGTTTTCCTTCCTGTTATTCGTACACAATTTTACTTGTAAAATTGACGGGTTTGGTGTATATTATTAGCAGAAGATATATGAGCAACCCCTCAAGTGAGCGGCGCAGCCGCTGCCGTTCGCTGGCAGAAGGAGGAATCACTAACCTATGAAACGTTTTGTTTATGCAGACAACGCGGCGACCACTCCGGTCTCCGAGCTTGTCTTTGAAGCCATGAAGCCGTGGCTGACCGAATTTTACGGCAACCCGTCTTCGCTTTACCGTATCGGGCAGCAGGCGAAGGACGCCGTCAATCAGGCCCGCGCGCAGGTCGGTCGGGCGCTGAACGTCGCCGAACCGATCAACGAAGCGAACGACCGCAAGCCCGGCGAGATTGTGTTCACGGGGTGCGGTTCGCAGGCGGACAACCTCGCGATCCGCGGCTTTGTGGAAGGGCCGTCCAACCGGGGGCGGCGGCACATTGTAACATCCAAAATCGAGCATCACGCCGTGCTGTATACCTGCGAGGCGCTTGAGAGAGAGGGCTGGAAGGTCACCTATCTGGACGTTGACCGGCTGGGGCGCGTCGATCCGGAGCAGCTCCGCGCGGTGGTCTCGGACGATACCGCGATCGTATCCATCATGGCGGCCAACAACGAGATCGGCACGGTGCAGGATTTAAAGGCGATCGCCGAGATCGCGCATTCCTGCGGCGCGGTGTTCCATACCGACGCGGTGCAGGCGGTCGGACATATCCCGCTGGACGTGCAGGCAATGGGAATTGACCTGCTTTCGATGTCCGCGCACAAATTCCGCGGCCCGAAGGGCGTCGGCGCGCTGTACTGCCGGAAAGGCATTATGCTGAAGCCGTCGGTCTTTGGCGGCGGGCAGGAACGCGGCTGGGCGTCGGGGACGGAGAATGTTGCGGGCATGGTCGGCCTTGGCGTGGCGATCGAGGACGCAGTAACGCATATGCCTGAGAAAATGGGCTATGTCAAGCGTCTGACCGACCGGCTGGTTGAGGGCGTTATGAAGATCCCGTATACCCATTTCACCGGCGACCCGGAAAACCGTCTGCCGGGGGTCGCGTCCTTCGTATTCGAGGCGATCGAAGGGGAAGGGCTGATCCTGCGGCTGGATGCGCTCGGCGTGTGCGCGTCGACCGGTTCGGCGTGCTCGACCGGTTCGCTTGACCCTTCGCACGTGCTTATGGCGATCGGCCTGCCGCATGAGATTGCGCACGGCTCGCTCCGCCTGACCCTTGGCGAGCAGAACACCGAGGAGGATGTCGACTACCTGATTGAATCGGTGACCAGGGTCGTCGACGGGCTGCGGGCGATGAGCCCGGTCTGGGTGAACGGCAAACCCGACCTCACTGCGGCAAGCAACCTGCACGGTTGAAAAAAAGAGAGCCTGCGCCCGGCGCGCAGAAAACAACCTGATTTTAGCGTAAAGGAGTTCAACCGCTATGGAATACAGCGAGAAAGTATTTGACCATTTCACAAATCCCCGCAACGTGGGGGAGATCCCGGACGCGAACGGCGTCGGCGAGGTCGGGAACGCGAAATGCGGTGATATCATGAAAATTTACCTCAAGGTCAATGACGACGGCGTGATTGAGGACGTGAAGTTTAAGACCTTCGGCTGCGGCGCGGCGATCGCGACCAGTTCAATGGCGACCGAAATGGTCAAGGGCAAGACGCTTGAAGAAGCGCTCAAGCTGACCAATCAGGCCGTGGCGGAAGCGCTGGACGGGCTGCCCCCGGTCAAGATGCACTGCTCCGTACTGGCGGAGGAGGCGCTGCGGTCGGCGATTGCCGACTATTACCGGCGCATGGGAAAGGATCCGGAGGCGATTTTGGGATGCAGCATGGACTGCGCCCATTGTCACGAAGTCCACGAGCACTAACCAAAACACGGATAAAACAGGAACGCCCTGAAAAGGGCGTTCCTTTGGCTGTTTCCGGGGGAGATTGCACCCGGGAAAATAAAAGGGGAGAAACTTGGGGGATTTCCATCTGGTTGGCGTGGAAACGCCAATTTTCCCGTAAATTCCCGCATCCGCAGGCGTAAAATGGCAGTATGCATCCCCAGACCTGCCCGCCGCCGTTCTGGCGGGCAGGTCCCGGCGCATGAAGGGCAGGGACGTGCCCAACCCCCGTCCCGCCCGCAGGCGAAAATGGGAGTCCAGA
>CAJUGU010000189.1 GCA_910586105.1 uncultured Eubacteriales bacterium
CATAAAAAATCATCTGTCAAATCCTCCATGCTTTCTGCTCGAATCAACCATTCTTGCTTTTGTAAATTACTGGAAATTTCATGAAACTGCCGTGTTATTCTTTCCATTTCCACTGGCATTTTCAGTTAGATTGGTGTATCATATTCTTGTGATTGGTTTTTCGTCGTAGTTTAATCATATCACAAACAACAGCGGCTGTCACTTTTTTGTGACAGCCGCTGTCATTTTTCAAGGGACTTTTTTACAGCCCCTTTTCTTGTTTTTATGCCCAATTTTAACCGACTTGCTTTTTGCGGACTCGTTTGCAGGCCTTTCGTCCCCGAAAGCCGGTCACATCTTCGGATAGTTCGGAGTCACCGGCGTGCGGTTGTCAAACGAGGGGTTGAATGCATAATAATTCTTTGCGTCCAGATGGGACTGCAAATTTTCCAGCGCTTCACCGAACCGCTGGAAATGCACGATCTCCCGCTCCCGCAGGAACTTGATCGGGTCGCGCACATCCGGGTCGTCGATCAGCCGTAACAGGTTGTCATAGGTCGTGCGCGCCTTCTGTTCTGCTGCAAGGTCTTCAAACAGATCCGTGATCGCATCGCCGGCCGATTGCAGCGTCGCCGCATTGAACGGCGTCCCGGATGCGTCCTGCGGATATACGCCTGCCGTATGGTCTACAAAATAGGACTCGAACCCGCTTGCCCAGATATCATCCGGGGTCATGTTGCGCGTCAGCTGGTAAAGGATCGATGCAATGATCTCTTCATGGGCAAGTTCTTCCGTGCCGATGTCTGTCAGCATCGCCTTTGCCTCTTTATAAGGCATTGCATACCGCTGCGATAAATACCGCGTTGCCGCTCCCATCTCCCCATCCGGGCCACCCAGCTGCGCAATAATGATCCGCGCATAGGCCGGGTTCGGGTTCGCGATCTTGACCGGGTACTCTAATTTTTTCTGATAAGCCCACATTAGTTATCCGCTCCTTCCCACGGCCACGGATCGGAGATCCACTGCCATTCATTTGCTTCCTGCGCCTCCAAACTGGAAAGCGGGCCGAATTTTGCCTCATAAGCGGCGACGGCTTCGTTATATTTCGCCTGATTCGTCCGATGGTAGGCAAGCGCCGCCGCATTCTTCGGATGGCTGTTCAGGAACAGGCCGACTTCGATCAGGGCGAAATTGTACATGCGCACCTGCTGAAGCAGTTTTTCACGTTCGGTCATCTCGGCACAGCCTCCTCCCCCAGGAACGGTTTGTCAAGGGACGGGAAGATCGTCCCACGGGCAAGTGCCAGGTCGTTGTCATACGGCTCTTCCCATGCCTGCACCGGTACGAACCCCATCGCCAGCGCTAACAGCGCCGGGTTGATCGAATCCGTCGGGAGCTGGCTGCCGGTATCGCCCGGGGTTCCGGCGTTGCCGGTATCGCCCCCCGTACTGCCGTCGTTGCCACAGTTGCAGCCGGTATTCCCCGTGTCGCCGTCAGCCGTCGGCGGTACCACGATCTCAATGCCCGGCGTAAGGCCGATATCCGGCAGGGGAAAGCGCATGTCTTCGGTTGTGATATATACCATATAAGAGCGCTCCTTATCTCATTGTTACGATAGAGACAGCTTTGCTGTCGTAACATACTATGCGCAGGGCTGGGGGAAGGTGCGGAGCAGTCTGCATCCCGCAGCGTTGCGGATCCGTTTTCGTCCGTGGATAGCAAAAAACCTTGCGGCAGTCTCCCGCCCAAGGTTTTTTTGTTGAAACTATGAGGGCATTCGATCGCCCTGTTTTGGGGGATTCGTTTGGCGCGGAACGCTTACAGTTATCGCTGCACGCTCCCGTTGCTGCTGTGCGCTTACGTTTTCTGCGGTACGCTCCCGTTGCTGCGGCACGCGCGCCTGCCGTCCTATGCTGACTTCAACCGTCGCAGTTTCCGTCCGAAACGGCGGCACGGGGCTCTCCGTCCGTCTCCGCAAACACGTCCAGAAAACTATGGCGTATCCCATCCGCACGCCAGCCAAGCAGCTTTGCCGTATCTACCGATTTGACCGCATTCAAAATATTTTTTTCCACCTGCGGATTCTCCGCCGCCAGCCTGGCGATCAAGGACTTCACTGCCGCGCGTTTGGTATCCGCGCCCCGCTGCGCCGCCGGACAGCCGCACGGTGAAAACGTCAATCCGCAGGCTTCCGCCCAATCCCGCACCGCCTGCTCCCGAACCTGATACAACGGACGGATCAGCTCCATCCCCGCATAATGTTTGCTTTGCAGGCGCGGCAGCATTGCCTGCACCTGCCCGCCATACAGCAGCCCCATCAATACCGTTTCGATCGCGTCGTCATAATGATGCCCCAACGCGATCTTCGTACACCCCAGCCGCTGCGCTTCGGCATACAAATGCCCGCGCCGCATCTTCGCACACAAAAAACAAGGGTGTTCCGGCGCATGATTCCCCGCGATGCGCAGCACATCCGTCTGAAAAAACCGCAGCGGTAAGCTGAACCGCTCCGCATTGCGTTCGATCCCCTGCCGGTGCTCCGGCGTATATCCCGGATCCATCGCCAGATATTCCAGGTGCAGCGGCAGCTCCCGGCCCAGGTCGCGCAGCAGCACCGCTAACGCCATCGAATCCTTCCCGCCGGAAACGCATACCGCGACCCGGTCGCCCGCCCGCAGCAGACGGTATCTCTCTATCGCCTGCCGGAATGGTTTCCGCAGCCGCCTTGCAAACTCCGTATGCAGCAGCCGTTCCGCTTCCTTTCCGGTCATCCTGCTCCTCCTGTCTTTGTTCGTTTTTTACAAAAATACATTTTCATTTTTGGCAATATCGTATAATTCCCCGCTTGCGAAATCCGTGCCCTCGGAGTATAATCATTGAGTAAAGAAATCCAATCGTAAAGGGGTGTTATCCCAAAATGTTCCGTCTGATCTCTCCCGACGTGATCGATCTTGAGCTTGAGGTGCAGGGCGCAATGTTTCGCCTGAACCGCCGTAAACGCAAATGACCACTCCTGACCGCGATACTCCTTTTATCCTTATTGGGGCGTTTTGATGCTTACGCTTCCGAAAAAAGACAGTCGTCCGAATGCTTGGGCGGCTGTCTTTTTTTGCTGCGCAAACGACTTTTTTATTCGATCCGATCGAAACCGCGTTCAAAAAATTCCTTCCACGCGGTCATGGATCCGCAAACGACTGAACTCGGCCGGTCCAACCGCACCGGCGAGCCGTCCAGCTGGGTGAGCCGCCCGCCAGCTTCCCGCAGGATGCATCCCGCCGCAGTATAATCCCACGGGCAAAGCTGTACCTCAAACGCCAGGTCGATCCGTCCGCAAGCCGCCGCGCAGGCGTCCAGCGCAAACGACCCCGACCGGCGGAGATCCAGCGCCGCGTTGAACAGCGCGCGCCCGATCGCAAAGGTTCGATCCGACAGCGACCGGTAGTAGGCGCTTGTCCCAATACTGAACAGGCTTTTCGACAACGGGTTTTCCGCGACATGGATCGGTTTGCCATTCAAAAATGCGCCGCCGCCCGCTTCGGCATGGAATAATTCGTCCCGGTATGGGTCGTAAACTACGCCCGCGGTCGGTTCGCCATCCTTCACGAGCGCGATGCAGACCGCAGACGCCCGGTGATCCCGAATGAAATTGGTCGTGCCGTCGATCGGGTCGACGATGAATGCGTAACCGTGAAAGACGTCGTCGGTGCAGTCTTCCTCCTCGCCGACGAAATGCGAGCCGGGAAGGACCGCTTGCAGCCGCTGCTGCAAAAAGCTCTGCACGCGGACGTCATAATCTGTCACAAAATTTGCGGAGCCTGGTTTCGATTTGACCGACAGGTCATGCGCGCCCAACAGGATCGCGCCCGCTTCGCGGGCCGCTGCGGAAATCTCTTCGATAAGCATATGGTGCCTCCCATCGTTTCGTTCCTCTCCATTTTACGGCAAAGTCCGATAAAATGCAAGGCCATATCCCGCGCGCAGGGCAGATCTTTCCGGGCACGATCCGAAAAAGGAAATATGCATATCGATTTGACTTGGATCCCCCTTTCCCCGCCCGCAGGCGGAGCAGGCGATGCGCAGCATCGCGGGTGTCCAGAGGGGCGGACGCGCCCCTTTGGCG
>CAJUGU010000190.1 GCA_910586105.1 uncultured Eubacteriales bacterium
ACAGCGTGTCCACCGGGATTCCCAGTTCCCGTGCCGCCTTCCCCGCTCCGATCTCTCTGGCTAGCTTTACCGCCTGTACCTTGTACTTCTTCTCGTACTTCCTCTGTTCCTTCTGCATTTCGAACACCTTCCTTTCTTCTCATGATAGACTTCTTTTCCTGTGTGTTGAAGGTGTCAACTTTATTTATACCACATCACATCAGGGCTCATTCCTCTGCTTCGGCTGACGCCTTTTTCCGCGCCGTCGGTTTCACGCCTGCAAGTGGGTTTCGGCTGGTCGCCTCCCGCAGGTTCGCGTCTTCGATGTGGGTATAGATCATCGTGGTATCCAAGTTCTCATGCCCGAGGATCGTTTGCAGCGAACGGATATCCACGCCGTTCTGATACATCAGCGTGGCGGCCGTATGGCGCAGCTTATGTGGGGAAAGCTTAGCGCTGTCCAGCCCGGCTTCACGCACGTGCTTTTTCACCAGCCATTTCACCGTCTGGACGCTGATGCGGTTGCGGTTGCGGCTGACGAAAAACGCCTGCTTGTCCCGGTCGTGAGGCTTCATCCGGGTCGGGAGATAGGCGTCGATCGCCGCCTTACAGGCTTCGTTGATGTACAGCACGCGTTCCTTACCGCCCTTGCCCAGCACCCGAACCGTATCGCCCTGAAAATCGCCCAGATTGAGCCCGACCAGCTCGGAAACACGCATCCCGCAATTCAAAAACAACGTTATGATGCAAAAATCCCGCTCCGCATACGGCCCTTCGACGCTTTCGAGCAGCTGCATACTGTCCTCCGCCGTCAGGTAGCGCGGCAAGGGCTTGCGCACCTTCGGCGATTCGAGATTGGAGATCGGGTTGTATTCCAGCAGCCCCGCCTTATCCGTCAGGTATTTAAAGAACGAGCGGAGCGCCGCGACCTTCCGCGCGCGCGACGCCGCGTTGACGCCGTACCCGGTCGAAGGGCTGCTGGCCTGCCGGGGGCGTTCCTGCGCCATAAATCCGAGATAATCGTATACATCGGAAAGGGTGATATCCCGGATGAACGCCAAATCGATGTCCCCAATCTCGATCTGATCGAATGGGAGATCGGCGGGCACGCCGCCTTTCTGCTGCTTCAAATATCGAAAAAAGGTGCGCAGGTCCAAAAAATATTCGTGCGTCGTCTTCGGGGAACGCCCCCGGATGGTCAAAATATAATTCAGGAAATCACGCAGCAGCGGCGGCGCGCCCGCCGCATAGCTGTTTACAGAATCAGGTTTCATAACAGATCCCTCCTTTGGGTATTATACCCTTTTCGGGCCCGCCCGTCAATCTCCCGATGTCCGATCGGTTTTTAAGAAAACGTTCGGATTTTCACAGGCTTTTCGAGATTTTCACAGCTTTTTTAACCATTCCGGTTGAAAAAGAACTTTTCCCATGATATGATAAGAGAAAAGGCGCCCGTACCGATCGGAGGTGTTCGCTATGGCAAAGCAGGCAAGGCAAAAACTGAAGCTCCTGTATCTCCAAAAACTGCTGTTGGAGCAGACAGACGAACAGAACTGGGTCACGATGGAATCGATCCTGACCTATTTGGAGCAGCACGGCATCAAGGCCGAACGCAAAAGCATCTATGACGATATGCAGACGCTGCAATCCTACGGCATGGACATCCGGCAGCACCGGGGGAAAAACGGCGGCTATTACATCGGTTCCCGCACCTTTGAGACCGCAGAGCTCAAGCTGCTGGTGGATGCGATCCAATCCTCGCGCTTCATCACCCATCGAAAATCACGCGAACTGATCCGCAAGCTGGAAAGCCTGACCAGCCGCCGGCAGGCAGCGGCGCTTCAGCGTCAGGTCTACGTCGCCGGGCGCAGTAAAACGCTCAATGAAAGCAGCTATTCCAACATCGACACGCTCCATCAGGCGATCTCCGAGGAAAAACAGATCGTTTTCCGCTATTTTGAGTGGAAGCTCGATTTGGATTCTCACCAGCACATTGTAAAAAGCTACCGCCGTGGCGGCGGATCCTATCAAATCAGCCCGTGGGCGCTGATCTGGGACGACGAAAACTATTATCTGGTCGGTTTCGACGCCGCCGCCCAGCTCGTAAAACATTACCGCGTGGACAAAATGGAATCGATCGAGATCGCGGAACTGCCGAGGGAGGGCGCGGAAGCCTTTGAAGGCTTCGACCTCGCGGCCTACACCAAAAAATTCTTCGGCATGTTCCACGGGGACGAGCAGCGGGTGCGGCTGCGCTGCGAAAACCGTTTCGTCGGCGTGATGCACGACCGCTTCGGGGACGACGTTTCCTTCTTCCCCTGCGATGAAGGGCATTTTTACGCCAACATCAACGTGACCGTCAGCCCGCAGTTTTTCGGCTGGGTCTTCGGGCTTGGCGGCTCGGTGCAGATCGACGGCCCGCAAAACGTCGTGGAGGAATCGCAAAATTTATTGAAAAAATTTTTCAATCGGGGACTTTAAGTCCGGATTATCGGACTCTTCATTCTGTATAATAAAGATATCAACAGAAAGGAGAGTGCAAAAATGGAGTACTCGATTCGTTATGTCAGAGGTCATGTGGAGGTTTACGACGCGGCGGGAGCCTTTTGCTTCTCCGCAGACAGCGAGCAGGAGGCCCATGCCGAACTGCTCGAGATGGCAAGCTGACGTTTGCCCCTTCCCCCTCGATGGAGGATCAAAATGGAACGTTTAAAACATTGTATGCTTTGCCCGCGCGGGTGCGGCGTCGACCGGACCCGCGGGCAGCGCGGCATCTGCGGCGCGGACGACCGGGTATGGGTCGCCCGCGCCGCGCTCCATGCCTGGGAGGAGCCGCCAATCTCCGGCAGCTGCGGCTCAGGCACAGTCTTCTTCCCGCATTGTGCGCTGGGCTGCGTCTTTTGCCAGAACCGGAAGATCAGCCGCCGGGAGGATGCCGGGAAACCGGCGACCATCCCGCGGCTTGCGGAAATCTTCCTTTCCCTGGAAGCGCAGGGCGCGCATAATGTCAATCTGGTGACCGGCACGCATTACGCGCCGCAGATCGCAGAAGCGCTCCGCGTGGCGCGGGACGGCGGGCTTTCCGTCCCCGTGGTCTGGAACAGCGGCGGATATGAGACCGTGGAGACCCTGCGCGGGCTGGAAGGGTTGGTCGACGTGTACCTTCCCGACTGTAAATACCACAGCAGCTATTATGCGGAACGGTATTCCCATGCCGCGGACTATCCCGAAACCGCGCTGGATGCGATCGCGGAAATGGTGCGCCAGACCGGCGCGCCGGAATATGACGCAAACGGGCTGCTGAAAAAGGGCGTCGTCATCCGGCATTTGATGCTGCCCGGACTCGCGGGCGACACCGCGCAGGTGCTGCGCTCGATCGCGGAACGCTGGGGCGACCGCGTTCTGGTGAGCCTGCTGCGGCAGTATACCCCATTTGAGATGTCCGCCTTTCCCGAGCTTGACCGCCGGATCTCCGACGAGGAGTACCGCGATGCGGTCGAACAGATGCAGCAGCTGGGGCTTTCCGGTTTCGTGCAGGACCGCGAATCGATTGGCGAGAGCTTCATCCCCTCGTTTTCCGGTGAAGGCGTGTAGCTTTACACCTATGGCGGTCTGCATTCCCTGTTAAGCTCTTGCGCTTTATATCTGTTTTACGACGGCAAGGTCAACCGTTGGGCTCCACTGCCGCCGATCCGTCGGGATCCTGCGCGATGTTTCCGCCCTTCATGTAGATCCAGCGGCGGCTCCTTTTCGCCGCCGCTGGGGGATGTGTTACCATCACGTCGTCCGCCCGCGCGTCTGGTTGAGCTTTCGCAGCAGCGCCATGATTTTCGCCGATCCATTCATCCCCACACATTTCAACAAAATTGTCTTGAAAAAACACACTACCAATCGTGTTTTAGGCATAAGCCGGCAGGGATTTTACCAGTATCTTTCCCGGCGGGAGCGCGTCCGGAAGTACCAGGGGCTGGCGGACGCCATACGGGCGATTCATGATGAGGATCTGTGCAATGACACTTACGGGCGCAAACGGATGCACCAGACGCTGCTGCTGGCGCGGACTGAGGGAGTCCATATTCCCAGTGAGCGAACTGTCTATCGGGTGATGGAGCGCAT
>CAJUGU010000191.1 GCA_910586105.1 uncultured Eubacteriales bacterium
GGGGCGGCGGAGTTGATCCGATAAGCACGTTCCAAATTGCAGCGCGCGGCGCGGCTGCGGGTAGCAAACAGGGCGCGCCGGTTTCACAGCGCGCCCTGTCCGTTTCAAAAACTCACTTGTTTTCGCATTTCTGATTTGCGACGGTGCATGAGGTCTTGCAAGCGGACTGGCAAGAGGTCTGGCACTCACCGCAGCCGCCCTTTGCAGCGGTCTGCTTGAGGGTCGCGGAAGTCAGGGTCTTGATGTGCTTCATGGGGTTTGCGCCTCCTTTATTTTTTTTCATTCGGCCGATCCGAAGACCTTCCGGACGCCGCCCGGCATCCTTCGGGGCCGCATACCGGCCGTTTTGGGAACGCTGGCCGGCAAAAGCGCGGCGCAGCCTTTCCTATTTTTTGCGTTTTTTCTTTTTCCTGCGCCGGGAACCGATGAACGCGCCCAGAAGGGCGGCGAACAGCGCGGCGGCTGCGTTGATGGCGAGCTGAGGCAGGTCGACCGGCTCGGAGAACCAGGAAAGGCTCAGCAGCGCGACGCAGAGCAGCACGGCGGCGCCTGCGCCAATGCCCCAGAACAGGCGGTTACGCGGCGCGCGGCGCGCGGAAATGAACGAAGCGAGCAACGTGCCAAGGCACAGCGCGGAGACCGCGAGCGCCGGGATGCTGTCCATCCCGGCGCGCCCGATCTTCACCAGGAACGCGCCGAGCAGCATGAAAAGCAGCGCTGCCGCAAGCCCGACCAGAACAGGGAATGCAAGCACTCTGTTCAAGGACAGGGTTTCCTCTGTCTTTTTCATAAAATGTCCCTCCTGCCGAACGTCTTGAAGCGAGGCGTATAAACAAGCCTTTTGCTTCCATCCTATTCGGCGAAAAGGATTTTAGAACCTGCATGTTCGGCGGGGACGCCGGATGCAGGCGCGCAGGGGCCACGGGAACATCAGCAGGGGGCTGCCGCCGTTTGGCAAAAACAGTTTGCAGGGGATCCGGAGGGATCGCCGGGAAACGCGGCGCAGCGGGACGGCAAAGCCCGCGCGGCTTCCTTATTCCTTCGGGGCTTCTACCTTATCGCCCGGGGCCGCTTCCTTGCCGCGGATCGCCCAGCGGTAAATGCGGAGCTTGGTGCGGTCGTTCGAGGTCTCGATCGTCAGGACGTCGTCCTTGACGCTGACGACCTTTCCAATAAAGCCGCCGATGGTCGAGATCTCGTCGCCAACCTGGATGGAATTACGCATCTCGCGCTCTTCCTTGTCGCGTTTTTTCTGCGGACGGATCATAAAGAAGTAAAGCAGCGCGATCATTAGCACAAGGGGCAGGAAGCCCATAATCGCCTGCATATAGTCGCTTCCGCCCATTGCCATGTCGTCAGCGGCTAAACGGATCAAATTCATGCCGGTAACACCTCCAAATCGTTATAGCATTCTTCTTAACATTATACAGGATGTTTCCGGATATTACAAGTGTTTTCTGCGGATTCCAGCACAGAGATTCCGAAGGCAGGCGTCTGGGGGCGCAGAAGCTGCCGAAGGCGGCGGGGCGGCGAGGGGGCGGGCGCTGCGCGTGAAGGTTTCCGGACGGTTAAGTTTTCCTGAACGGCGGTTTCCCGCGCCTCCATTGCGCGGAGCGCGGCGCGGTGGTATGATATCCATAACGGAAGCGCTTCTGAATTTGATCGCGAAGGAGATCGTAAACGATGGAAATTGCAAAAATCATTCAAGAATCCCGCCGGAAAAAGGGTTACACCCAGGAACGGCTTGCCGAGCTGGTCGGGGTTTCAGCCCCGGCGGTGAGCAAGTGGGAGACCGGCGCGAGCCTGCCGGACATCACGCTGCTGGCCCCGGTCGCGCGGGCGTTGGGGATCACGGTCGACCAGCTCCTGGATTTCCGCGCGTCGCCGGACGCACAGGAGGTGAACGCGTTGGAACAGGCGTGCGCGGAGACGTTCGGGAAGGAAGGCTATGCCGCCGGGAAGGCGCGATGCGAAGCGCTGCTGTGCGAATATCCGAACTGCGCCTATCTGCGGTTCCGGATCGCCGGGCTGTACCAGCGGTTCCTGGTTGAACTGCCGGGCGCGTCGGATGAACGGATCCGCGAAGAGCTTGCGCGCATTCGGGAGCTGATGCGGCAGGTATACGACAGCGGCGACAGCGGTTTGCATGCAGCCGCGGCGGTTTCGCTGGCGAGCCATGCGCTGATGGAAGACGATCTGGAACGTGCGGAAGCGCTGCTTTCCGAGCTGCCGCGCACCGAAATCGACCCGGACGAATTGTATCCGCTGCTATATTGGAAGCTGGGGGAGCCGGAGCGCGCGGCCAAACTGCTGGAAGAACGGGCCTACCGCACAGGCGGCGAAGCGGTGCGGGCGCTCAACCTGCTTTCGACCATCGCGTCGCAGGCGGAGGAACACGGGCGGGCGCTTGCTTACAGCCGCGCGTCTGCGGCGTTGGTGCAGACGCTGGATCTGCGCGACGTGACCGGCTGCACGCAGCTGCTGGCGCTGTTGAACCGGAGCGGCGAAGCGGAGGAAGCCGTCGAAGCGGCGGCGGGATACCTGCGCCGTCTGGCGGCGTTAGGGGAGGAGCGCCCGCACCCGCTCTTTGAAAGGCTGGAGCTGCGGCAGCAGCCGGAATCGCTCCGGGCGGTGCAGCGGCTGCTGCTGGCGGGCTTTGAAGCGGACGAGTCCTATGCGGCGCTGCGGCAGGATGCGGGGGTGAAGGCGGCGATGGAAGCCTTGCGCGGTAAGATTTCCCAAAACCCTGGTTGAGCGATCGTCAAAAACGTGATACAATAAGGCAGCGGGAGCCAGGCCGGTTCCTGAGAATATGCGAGGAGCAGGGGTAGCTGTGATGAAGAAGACGATGCGAAAAGCCTATGCGAAGATCAATTTAACGCTGGACGTGCTGGAACGCCTGCCCAACGGTTATCACACGGTGCGGATGGTGATGCAGACGGTCAGCCTGCACGACGAGGTCACAGTCGAACTGGACGGCACGGGGAAAACGACGCTGCGCTGTTCGCTGCCTTATTTGCCGGTGGACGGCAGCAATCTGGCCTGCCGGGCGGCGGAGCTGTTTTATCGGGAGACCGGGATCCCGGATCCCGGCACGGCGATCCGGCTGGAAAAACGGATCCCGGTCGCGGCGGGATTGGCGGGCGGTTCGACTGATGCGGCGGCGGTGCTGCGCGCGTTGGATGAGCTGCACGGCACGGCGCTGGGCGACGGACGGCTGTGCGAGCTGGGGCTCCGGCTGGGCGCGGACATCCCGTATTGCCTGTTGGGCGGCACGATGCTGGCCGAAGGGATCGGCGAACGGCTGCGCCGCCTGCCGGATTGCCCGAAAGCGTCCGTGGTGCTGATAAAGCCGTCGTTTTCGGTTTCGACGGCGGCGATCTATGCGGCGATGGACGCGCACCAGCCGACCGCAAGGCCGGATACCGAAGGGATGCTGCGGGCATTGGAGGCGGGCGACCTGGCGGAGATCTGCCACCGGCTATATAATGTCATGGAGCCGGTGACGGGGGCGCGAAATTGGGAGATCCGCGAGATCCGTGGCAGGCTGCTCGACTGCGGGGCGATGGGCGCGGTGATGAGCGGGAGCGGCCCGACGGTGTATGGGGTATTCCGGGAGCAGGCGAGGGCGGAAGCGGCGTGGCAAACGCTGAAACGGGAATTCCCGGAATGCCATTTGTGCGAAATTTTGTAAAGGGAGTATAAAACGCCCGGGACCGGTCAATCCTTGAAGTAATGAAAAACAAGGATCGACGGAGGTTCAAAAAAATGCGTACATGGAATCGATTGGAAGCGGGCTTGATCGCGATGGTGCTGGTGCTGTTTTTATACACGCCCGCACAGGCCCCGAAAGCGGAAGAAACGGAACCGGAATACCGTTTCCGCGCGATGGAGATCATCAGCACAGTCACGGAATGGCTGGGGATCGGCGCGTCGTAATGGGGACGGCGGCAGGGCTTTGCCCTGCACCCGCCCC
>CAJUGU010000192.1 GCA_910586105.1 uncultured Eubacteriales bacterium
ACGTCTCTCTTTCAATGGCTGCCTTTTTCTGGGATTTTTATGAAATTGCCGTGGATTTTGTATAGAACAACCTCGACTTTTGCGGAGGGTTCTGTTATACTATATAGCAGGGCGTCCGCGTCCGGGGGGCGGCGGCTTGCCGTCCGGGCCGTGGGTGCCGCAAAAAAGATCCTCACAGGGGGATCGCAAAGAAAAGTCCCAAGATCGAGGTGATTGGTAACATGGAAATACAGGCAGGGCTGCTTGCAGCCGGCGCGGCGGCCGTGTTATGCGTGGTCGGTTATGTGAAGATGTATAACAAGCTGCGGCGGCTGTGGATCAAGGTGGAAGAGGGCCGCGCCGGGATCGACGTTGCGCTCGAAAAACGGTTCGACCTGTTGTCGGAAGAGCTGGAAGCCGTGAAAAAGTACATGCAGCACGAGGAGGAGGTCTTTACCTCGATCACGGAGATCCGCAGCGGGGTGAAGCCCGAACTTTGGTCGGAGGAGCGGCGGGAATCGATGACCCAGCAGATGCTGCGCGAGGCCGACGCAAAGATCCGCGAGCACAGCGACGCGATGCGGAGCATCCGGGAACGTATGGAGCAAAGCCGCCGGTCGGGCGGCAGCAGCGCGCGAAGCCGGAAACGGCAGGCCGAACGCGCCGACGAGCTGCGGCAGCGCGCCGTCAGCCGGGACGTTGCGCGGGAGCACAAAATAAACCTGCTCGCGGGCGTCAACCGCGATCTGTCGGCCGTCGGCGCAGGCATCGACGCGCTGGCCGAGCAATACCCGACCCTGTATTCGACCGCCAACATGCAGCATTTCCAGCGTTCGATCTACGACGCGGAAGAGCATTTACAGGCGGCGCGCAGGCTCTATAATGCGAATGCTTCGGCATATAACCAGATGCGCGCGTCCTTCCCGTTTTCGTTGATCGCGGCGCTGCATGGGATGGATCCGGCATGGTTTTATGAAACCGAGAATGAAAAACGGACCTTTCAGGTCAAATTCGACTGACATCCGGCACGGCGGACGCGTCGCCGGATGGACATAAAAAAGGCGAGGTGGAACGTTGTGGGACAACCGGAAATGACTGTTGAAAAATTGGAGAAAATGCGCAGGAGCGTCCGGCGGCGGCGCTGGCTCTGCATGCTGCTGGCACTGGCCTGCCTGATCGGGCTGCTGAACCCCCTGCATCCGTTCAGCGCGGAGTCGGCCGCGGATATGCCAGCGCCCGAGATCATGGGCTGGGTGCTGACCTTTATCGTAGCGGGGGTGATCGCGTGCATGCTTCTGGCGCTGTTCTGGTGGCTGATCGCCGACCGTGCGGATAAGAAATTCCGTCATGCGTTCAAATGCCAATATGTCATGCAAACGATCGAAACGCTGCCAGGGTTCCGGGAACTGCTGTATTCGCCCTATCAGGGGTTCACGCACGACGAGATCCGGAATGCGGCTGTGGTGAACTGCGGCGATCAGAAAGAATTCGCAAGCGAAGACCTGCTGACCGGTATCTGTGGGGATGTTCGGTTCCGCTTCAGCGACGTAATCACGAAGCGGGAGATCCGGAGGACCCGGGGCCGCCGCGACGTGCAGGAATGCTTCAGCGGGCAGGTGATCGAGCTGGAACGGTTCGACGACCGCAAGGTGAGCAACGGACACGTGCAGGTATTCCAAAAGGAATTCCTTTCCGATCTGCGCGGGTGGACGGCGAAACATCGGATCAAGACCGAGAATGAGGAGTTCAACCGGCGGTTTCAGGTCTACGCCGCCGATGCACACAATGCGTACTACATCCTGACCCCGTTAATGATGGAAAAGATCGAAGCGTTTTCCAGGGCGGTGGGCGCGCAGGTCGCCGTGACCTTCCGGGGAAAATCGGTGTTTGTCGCGATCGCAGGGCGTCGGAGTATGTTCGATCCGGCGGATCATACCCCGGTGGATCAGCAGCAGGGGCGCATTTTGGAGGATATTTCGCTGTTGCAAAAGGCACGGGAGATCATCGCGTCAGCGGTGGTGATCTGACGGTCGGGGATGGGGGGAAGCTGCGGAGCAGCTTGGGAGTCCAGAGGGGCGGACGCGCCCCTTTGGCGCTGCCCCGCGGAGGGGCCGGGTTTCCAAAGGGCAGAGCCCTTTGGCACCGTCTGCGGAGGACATCCCCGCCGCGCGCAAAAAGAGGCTGCGGCGATCCTTTCCATCTGCCATAGCCTCTTTGTTTATTCAAAAGTATTCAGTTGTGATCTTCCGTTCGGCGATCCTGCCACTTGCTGCCGGTCCCATCATTGGGTCGCATTTCCATCGGTTCAGACTATGCCGCGCCATGCTCATCAGCATACCCATCGGTCTCTTGGGCGAAAGTATTGTCTGTTTTCTGCCGTCGGCGTATCGGCTCAGTGTTCAGCGGCGAGCCGCCAGGAACGGACTGCAAAATGTTCGGTTACCATTGGACCCACCCCTTTCTGTCGAGATTCCAAACCGCTTCTGACTTGGACGGACGGCGGGAGCGCCTGCCGCTCCGCGCTGTCTTGATTTGCCCTGTCGGATTTGTTGATATTATCTTACCACATCCCGCCGCTTCCGTCAATCGGAGGAACTGCCGAAAAAACGGCTTCATTTTCGTGCCTTTCACCACTTCCCCCGCCGCGCTTTTTTTGATATACTAATAGTGAATTCGGGCGTTTTGGACGACCGATTTTTTATTTTTCAAAAAACCTGCGCGTCCAACGCCCAAAAGCGATTGACAAGCGCGCTCGGTATGATAAAATAAATGCTAGAGGAGAACTTGGAGGAATAACGCTGGATCCAGATCTATTAAACAGGAGTTGTTGTGAAATGAAGCATATTTTAATGATTGCGACCGGCGGCACCATTGCCAGCCGCCAGAGCGGGCGGGGTCTCGCCCCGTCGCTGACCGGCGAGGAGATCCTTGAGCTGGTGCCCGAACTGACCCGCATTTGCAAGGTCGTGGTGGAAAACCCCATGAGCATGGACGCTACCGACATGACCGCGAAGGATCGGATGCTGCTGGCCGAACTGGTTTGGAAAAACTATCCGTTGTACGATGGTTTCGTGATCGCCCACGGCACCGATACGCTCAGCTATACCGCTGCGCTGCTGTATCACGTGCTGAAGAACTTCAACAAGCCGGTCGTTATTACCGGCGCACAGATCCCGCTGGGCGTGCCCGATTCGGACGCCGAACAGAACCTGATCGACGCCTTTAAGGTCGCCTCGTCGGCTTACTGCGGCGTGTGCGCCGTGCTGCACCGCCGTATCATACGCGGAAACCATGTGGTGAAGGTACACACGACCGAGCGGGACTGCTTCCGGTCGGTCAATGCGCCGCAGGCGGGCCGCGTCGACCCGATCACGGGGAAAGTGATCCTGAATATTGTGCCGTGGCTGGGCGGCGAGCCGTCGTTTGTGGAGGAGATCGACCCCAACGTCGTGCTGATGAAGCTGGTACCGGACCTTGACCCCTCAATCATTACCTTTCTTTCCAAATATAAAAAGGTCATCATCGAAGGCTTTGGCTCGGGCGGCATCCCGACCCGTCTGGAAAAGGTCGTGCAGAAGCTGATCCTTTCCGGCACCAAGGTCTACCTGACCAGCCAGTGCATCGAAGGGGAAACCAATTTGCATAAGTATGAAGTCGGCCGCCGGGCAGAAGCGATGGGCGCGGTTTCCCTTGGCCACCGTTCGACCGAGGACGCGCTGGCCGCGATCATGTGCGGCGAGCTGTAAACCGCAGGGGGATTTATACCCGTGAACGTTGAAGATTGCCGTTTGCTTCGCCTGCGCGGCGGGCGCCGGGGCTCTGCCACGGAACCCCGGTCCTGCGCGGACAGCGCCGGGGCTCTGCCCCGGAACCCCGGTCCTGCGCGGACGGCACCAAAGGGACTCGTCCCTTTGGAATCCCTTTCT
>CAJUGU010000193.1 GCA_910586105.1 uncultured Eubacteriales bacterium
GATTATACATCAAATCCTTGCGTATGAGGTGTCAACTAAAATGGTACAACATCAAGCTGGATGACATCTATGGCCTGTGGTGTCACTTGAAGCGTGGGTTGGCGGATAACACATTTCAAAACTACAAATATCTCTATGAAATGTTCGTCCAGCCCAAAATCGGACAAATCCGAATCAAGCAGCTAAAACGCTCCGATGTAAAGAGCCTCTACAACTATCTGCTGGAAGAACGTGGCCTCAAGGTGAACACCATAGAAGGCGTCCACACCGTGCTGCATCAGGTGCTGACGGTCGCTGTTGAGGAGAACTACATCAGGATCAATATTTCCGACAACATTCTGAAGGAGCTGAAGCAGAGCCACAATATCGAGGCGTCACACCGGAAAGCACTGACTGTTGCAGAGCAGGAGCTTTTCATTGGCTATCTCAAACGTGAGAACGTCAAATATCATCACTGGTATCCGGTGTTTGAAGTCATGGTGGAAACTGGGATGCGTGTTGGTGAAGTAACCGGACTCCGCTGGGAAGACGTTGACTTCAATGCCGATCTGATTTCTGTGAACCACACTCTGGTCTACTACGACCACAGAACAGACGGAAAGAATAGCTGCTATTTCAACGTACATCCAACCAAGACCAAAGCGGGAACAAGGACGATCCCTATGCTCCCCGGTGTAAAAGAGGCCCTGCTGATGGAGAAAGCGTACCAGGAGTTCAATCAGATCAAGTGCCGCATGACTGTGGATGGCTTTACGGATTTCATCTTCGTCAACAGGTTTGGGGACTGCCAGCACCAAGGCACATTGAATAAAGCTCTCCGGCGAATCATCCGGGATTGCAATGACGAGCAGTTGGCAAAATTCAAAAACCCTGTGCTACTGCCCCGGTTCTCCTGCCACTCCCTGCGTCACACCTTCACAACCCGCCTGTTTGAGAACGGCGTCAATATCAAGGTCATTCAGGAGATCCTTGGTCATGCCGACTTCGACACCACCATGAATATCTATACGCACATCACGCAGGACATGAAAAAGAGTGAGTTTGACAAATTGGCGGAGAAACTGCAAAAGAGGAAGGGGCTTTCTCAGTCCGAGACCGATGGGTAAATCTCCGAAGAGCAGCCAGCATAAAAAAGCGGGAGGAAGACTAGAGGCGATGCCCCAGTCTTCCTTCCGCTGCATTAAGCCTCTATAGATTTACAAAAAACTCTCTCTGAAATGGGCAAATTCTGGGCAAATGGGCATTTTGAGCAAGCTCAAAATCCGCTAAGCCCTTGTGCCGCAACGGTTTGCTCAGTCCAGCGGCTTCATCGTGGGGAACAGCAATACGTCGCGGATGGAAGGGCTGTCGGTCAGGAACATGACCAGCCGGTCGATGCCCATGCCCATACCGCCCGTGGGGGGCATACCGTACTCCAAGGCGGTCAGGAAATCCTCGTCCATCATATTCGCTTCGTCGTCGCCTGCGGCGCGGAGGGCGGCCTGCCGTTCAAAGCGGCCCCGCTGATCAATGGGGTCGTTAAGCTCGGAGAAGGCGTTGCAAAGCTCGCGGCCATACACGAAGCATTCAAAGCGTTCGGTCAGCCGGGGATCGGTCGGCTTCCGCTTCGCGAGCGGCGAGACCTCGACCGGATAATCGGTGATGAAGGTCGGTTGGATCAAATTTTCTTCGACGTATTCATCGTAGCATTGCGCCAGCAGGTCGCCCCAGCTGTCTTTGCCCTTTTCGATCTCAAGGCCCTTTGCCTTCACGGCTTCCAGCGCCTGCGCGCCGTCCATCGCCATAAAGTCAAGCCCGGAGAATTCCTTCACGGCTTCGGCCATGGTCATACGCTTCCAGCCCTTGGAGAAATCGAGCTCGGTACCCTGATATGTTACCTTAGTCGTGCCGAGCACGCTTTCGCAGACGTGTACGACCATATCTTCTGTGATATCCATCATGCCATGGTAATCGGTATAAGCCTGATACAGCTCAATGGTGGTAAACTCGGGGTTGTGCTTGGTATCCATGCCTTCGTTGCGGAAGATGCGCCCGATCTCATAGACCTGCTCGAAGCCGCCGACGATCAGCCGCTTGAGGTGCAGCTCGGTTGCGATGCGCATATACATATCGATATCCAGCGCGTTATGATGGGTGATGAAAGGCCGCGCCGCCGCGCCGCCGGGGATGGTATTGAGGCAGGGAGTCTCGACCTCCATAAAGCCGCGCCCGTCCATGAAGCGGCGGATCTCGCGGACGATCGCGGAACGCTTTTCAAAGGTGCTGCGCACTTCGGGGTTAATGATAAGGTCGACATAACGCTGCCGGTAGCGGGTATCAGTATCCTTTAACCCATGCCACTTTTCGGGCAGGGGGATCAGGTTTTTCGACAGGAGGGTCAGCTCGTCGACGCGCACGGAGATTTCGCCCTTCTGGGTGCGGAAAACCTCGCCGGCCACGCCGATCAGGTCGCCGATATCGAGCTTTTTAAACGCCTTGTACGCCTCGTCGCCGAGGAGGTCGCGCTTGACGCAAAGCTGTAACCGGCCATACCGGTCGGACAGGTCGGAGAAGGTCAGCTTGCCCATGATGCGCTTGGACATCATACGCCCGGCGAGACGGACGCGCTGCCCTTCGAGGGCGTCAAAACCGTTCAGGATATCGGTGGTGTGGTGGGTGCGGTCGAACCGCACCTGTGTAAAGGGGTCTGCGCCGGACTTCTGGAGCTCGTCGAGCTTGTTCCGGCGGATGCGCAGCAGTTCGTTGAGCTCGGCCTCGGTCGGCTCGGCCTGCTGGTTGTTCTTGATCTGTTCTGCCATATTCAAAAATCACCTTTTCGGTCAATAATCAGGTTCGCACGGCGCGCCGCCCGGGCGAGGGATGGGGCGGGCGGGCCGTGCCGCCGGAGGGGAGCCCCCCCGGTCACTTCTTCAGGTCGACGATTTTATATTGGATGACGCCCGCGGGCGCTTCGACCTCCACGATGGAGCCGACCTTTTTCCCAAGCATGGCTTTGCCGAACGGGGATTCGTCCGAGACCTTGCCGCTCATGGGATCGGCTTCCTGCGAGCCGACGAAGTGGTATTCCTCCACGTCGCCGAATTCCAGATCTTCTACGGTGAAGCGGCAGCCGGGAGAGACTTCGTCCGCCGCATAGAGGTCGTCGGTGATGATGACCGCATGGGCGATGATGTTTTCGATCTCGGCAATGCGGGAATAGAGCTTGCCCTGTTCGTTTTTGGCTTCATCGTATTCGGAGTTTTCGGAAAGGTCGCCGAAGGAACGGGCTTCTTTGATCTGCTCCGCGACTTCCTTTTCGCGCACGGTTTTTAAATAATCGAGTTCGTCGACGAGCTTATCATAGCTTTCCTGCGTCAGTTTGAATTCTTTCGCCATAAGTTAAACCCTTCTTTTCCATAATACATTATCCCTTATTATAAAAACTTCGCCGCCCAATGTCAAGGCAAGTTGCAGCGATTTACGGATTTTTCACAAATTCAACATTTGACGGAGTCCTGGCCGCTGCATTTTCGCCAAATCGCGCTGTGGGGTTGATTTCCGGGCGGCGCTCTGCTATACTAAGGAATCTTAAAGAAATAAGTTGATATATTAATAGGATGTGGTATAATGAAAGTG
>CAJUGU010000194.1 GCA_910586105.1 uncultured Eubacteriales bacterium
TATGATGACAGTGTTTTGTTATTTCACTGTCTTTCATAGAGGGAGCATATCACGGAGACAGCCCTCTGGAGGGTCGTATGTTTTTGAAACGTTTTTCACATCGGAGCCGCCAGCCATGCCAACGCGCCATAACCGGCCAGTGAAAGCAGCGTGTAAACCGCCAATACGGAGCCGATATACGCCCCGTCTTTTTCGTTTTTGACCGTTACCGAATACATGAAGGTCGGCGGGAGGAGAAAGGCCATGATCGTAGCGTACCGCAAGATCGTTTCCTCCGGATAGGCCCGCGAAAACATTTGATAAAATGCGACCCCAAAGACGGCGAAGATCGCCAGCCGTGCAGCGATCGTTTTAAAGGTCTCCGACCATTGAATGTCCTTGAACACCAGCCCATAGCCTACGACCAGCAGGATCAATGCGCTCATAGGCGCGCTGAGAAAGGACAGCGACGCGTCAACCACCGGCCCAATCGCGGAAACCGACAACCGGCTGCCCAAGCCTGTCAGGTTGACCGCCAGTCCCAAAACGATCGCCAGATTGA
Organism: uncultured Eubacteriales bacterium; assembly: GCA_910586105.1. Lineage (GTDB taxonomy): Bacteria > Bacillota > Clostridia > Oscillospirales > Butyricicoccaceae > QXXE01. Next base: position 542 of record CAJUGU010000194.1, read on the forward strand.
TCGGCGTTGCCAGCTCCCGCAGCGGACTGCGGGAAGCACCGGGCGTCTGCTCGCGCATGCGGAGCTTTGTCAGGAAGAACGGGAATACGATCAGCGCATTGCCCAAATCCAGCAACGCCATATAATAAAGGTTTTCCTGGCCGAACAGCAGGATGAATAAGGCATAGCCCATCATACCGCCCTCAATCGATGTGCAAAGGTATGGCGCCAAAGGCTGCGGGATGTGCAGCAGCTTTTGGAATGCCGCCCCCAGGAACCATGCCGCAATGGTAAACACCACCATCGACAGGATCAGGATCGCGGCCGAGCTGTTGAACTGCGCCGCATAAAAGGTGCTGAACATCATTGCCGGAATGCATACATTGGACAACAGCGCCTTGATATCGTCCACGCCTTGGGCGGTGATGAATTGCCTTTTACGGGCATACATACCGATCAGCAGCATCGCCGCTACCGGCAGTACGATCTGCATAACGGAATAGATCTTTGTCATTGTGACCCCCTCATTCAGTCCTGGTTTTGCGGCCTGCCGAACGGCTATCCGGCGCAGTCTGCAAAGCCCTTGCAGGCGTGCCGCGCGTGAGTATAGTATACCGTATCCTTCCAAAATTGCAAGGCGTTTGGTCAAAAATATTCCGTCGACAGGCTGAAATTTTTCAGCAGCCGACGCAAAATATTGCAAACGGGAATCAAACCGATCTTACGCCGCAGAGAGCCAAAACGTGTACCGTATGAACGGTGTTCCTTCCGGTTTCCCAACGTCCGACCGGCTTTCCGTATAGGCGATAAGGTTATATTTATAACCTGTCCCTCCACGAACATTTAACCGGTTGCTTTTACGGCTCTGCCGTGCTATACTTATTGAAGTTCCGATCGATAAAGCGGGATCGACAGGCCACTCTGAAACATTGGGGGAGATTTTAATGACAGACTTTTTTCCAAAAATGAGCGAAGCGTATGCGCAAAAACATTTCCCGAACGGCTCGGTGTTTGAAGGCGCAATGAGAACCGTGAAACGGCGGAGCGTCCTCGCTTTCGTTTTCTTTGGCATTTTTCTTGCCGGCGGGCTGTATGGATTGATATGGTCGATCGGTCGGCTGAACGAATTCAAGGCCGCCGGTCAAGATGATATGACCGATGTCGGCATCGTGATCTGCGGGTTCTTTGGCTTGATCGTGCTGGTTTGCGTGATCATGTTCATCGTCCTGATCCTTGGGAACCTGAAAAAGCATGACAATTATATTGCAGACTCCGCCAAACACAGCAAATTGCCGGCCAGTGAGATCGAAGCATTTGAACGGCAGGCCGTTGCTTCGGACTGTTATTTGCTCAAGCTGACCACAGGGCTTGATCGGGCGCTCTCCAACGCCACGAATAAAGACGGACTGCTCACACGGGATTATATTTATTTAGCCGATCCGTTCCAGATCGTGATGCGTGTTGCCGATTTGCGCGCCTGCTGCTTCAGCGACTACACCTATTATATCACGGTAGGAAAACGCCATAAAAAGATCCATTGCCTGGCGATTTGCCTGATTGCTTCCAATGGCGTCAGCGTCCTTTCGGATACCACAGAAAAGGCCGGACAAGCTCTGATGGCGATCCTTCAGCAACGTAACAGCGCCATTGATACGAATGGCGGGAATGTATTGCCCGAGGGCGCGCTGGAAGATTATAAGAAGCATGTTCTGGGCGGACGGTAAGCTCAAAATAAAAAGAAGCTGCCCGACCCATTTGGCAGCTGTTGCATCGGCCAATCGATTTTAATTTATCGAAGAACGAAAACGTTAAAAGATCATGGGGCGCGCTTTTGATACCAGCCGCAGCGGTTGTTTGAAGCTGGATCCCCCGTAAAACACGGCTCTGACGGGAAATGTCAGGGCCGTTTGTTGTTCACATGGAAGTTTATATCGCATGATATGACGGATTATGGATGCGGAAAAAGATAGCACAACTGCAAAATCGCTGGCAGTAAGCCCTCTCCGTCTCCGCCTTGGCGATCTGTTTGACCGTAGAGCTGCGGCTGATGGGGCCCGGTAAGGAAGATTTTACCTTATCAAAATTCTGAGTATGGGGTTTTTTGAAAAAATTTTCAAAAAACCCTTGACAGATCCGGTCGAATGCGATATACTGATAAAGCTGCTAAGGCAGTAGATCAAATCTATATGGAGAGTTGGCTGAGTGGTCGAAGGCGCACGACTGGAAATCGTGTGTGCGTGATGAGCGTACCCAGGGTTCAAATCCCTGACTCTCCGCCATGTTATCAAAACACTATAGATGCGGCGGGCTAAAATGCCCGCCGCTCTAGCGTTTTATGCGATTTTGGAGGCCCGAATTTTTCTGAAATTTCTATAGATGCAGAATGGCGTTTCAGCCGAGAGTCAGGGATTTGAACCCCTGATTTGCCGGTTTTGCCCTCGGCGGGGCTGGGGATTCCCACGGTTGAAGCGGCACAGGCGGAGGTATTTCGGAAGGTTTTGGCGGAAAATTATATACGAAGTTTGGGGCGCAGTTTTAGTGGCTTTGCACAAGCCGCTAGAGACTGCGCCCTTTTTCTATTCCCTGGTCGGGACGCTGGGCGAACCCCTTCGACCGCTGGTCTTGGAAGGGGATGCAGAAACCGAGTAAGCGACAAATTTCCGTGCATCAAAAAGCCCGCTGTCAGAAGTCGCCCTGGCAACGGGGTAAAACAATTATAAAACAATTATGCTTTACAAGAAG
>CAJUGU010000195.1 GCA_910586105.1 uncultured Eubacteriales bacterium
CATATATTAAAAACAGACGTACCGCCCGGGCTGGCGGCACGCCTGTTTTTTTTTGTGTCAAAGCTCGACCGTCTGTCCGCACGACAGGTAATGCAGGCGATCCATCCGCTGCTGCATGAATGCAAATTGTTCGCAGCCGGTGCAATGGCAGGTATAATATTCGGTCGGATAGCCCGCCAGCTCGCGCGCATAGCCGGAAAGCACGTCGTCAAGCGGATGGCGGAAAAAATGGAAGCCGCCGACCAGTACGTCGGGCCGGAACCATTGCACGATCTCAAGGATCCCCTTATGCGAGCAGCCGCTGAACAGCACTCGCCTGCCGTTTTCGCAGATCAGCAGGTATTGTTCATGCCGGAAATCCTCCGGACATAGCGCGCCGCCTTCCAAGGCTTGCAGCCCGCCGCTGTCCAGAGGATGGGTACGCGCGCGCCGGTTACAGGAATATAAGGTACAGCCGCCGCCCAGCGCGGCCTCGTCGTCCACGAACCGCAGCCGACCGCTGCTTTGCAGCGACGGATCCAGGCCGATATAGCGGTCTGCGCCGTGATAATGCGGCTCCATTGCATGCCGGTTCAGATAGACCGGCGCGCGCCGGTTGCGTTCCAAAAAGGTTTGCAGCCCGCCGCCATGGTCATAATGCCCATGCGAAAGTATGGCGGCGTCGACCGCCGTAAGGTCGATGCCCAGCGTGTCCGCATTCCGGGCGAACCGGTCGCTTTGCCCGGTGTCGAACAACAGCTTTTGCGTCCCGGTTTCGATGTAAAGGCTCAATCCATGTTCGGTCAGCATGTCCTCGCGTGCGGAGGTGTTTTCGAGCAGCGCGGTGACTTTCATTTGCATCCCCTCCCGTTTTCGATCGCTGCCGCCGTGCGCATAGGATCCCGTCCGGAACTCCCGCGGCGTTCCCGGCGGCGCTGGTTTTATTGAACCACGATTTGCGACGTCTGTCAACCTCCGGATCGCCGGTCCTGCGGAAGGCATAGCCGGAAAAGATCCGTTTTCCGGTTTGCGTCCGCCCGAAATCCGTGCTATAATAAGAGCATCTTTTCCGATGCAGGTGGTTTTATGAGCGGATTTTTACCGATCAGCCGGGACGAGCTGAAAGCCCGCGGCTGGTATTATTGCGATTTCCTGTTAGTCACTGGGGATGCGTATATCGACCATCCGTCCTTTGGGACGGCGATTGTTTCCCGGGTCCTGGAAGCGGCAGGGTTCCGGGTCGCGATCCTGTCCCAGCCGGATTTCCGGGATGAACGGGATTTCCTCGCGTTTGGCCGTCCGAGGTACGCCGTGCTGATCAACGGCGGGAATTTGGATTCGATGGTCGCCCATTATACCGCCGCGAAAAAACGCCGTCATGACGACGCCTATACGCCGGGCGGCGTTGGCGGGAAGCGCCCGGACCGGGCGGTCACGGTCTATTCGATGCTGGCGCGGCGGGCGTTCCCGGACGTGCCGGTTTATATCGGCGGGCTGGAAGCCTCGCTGCGCCGGTTCGCACATTATGATTATTGGGCCGATCAGGTGATGCCGTCGGTGCTGGTGTCGTCGGGCGCGGACGGGTTGATGTATGGTATGAGCGAGCGGTCGGTCGTGGAGCTTGCAAAAAACCTGAAAAGCGGCAAAAAAGGCGCGGACGCGCTGCGCGAGGTACGCGGCGCCGCTTATTTGACCCCCGATCTGGAAGTGCCCTTCCCCACTGTGGAATGCCCCTCTTACGAGGCCGTCTGCGAGACGAAGGAAGATTATGCGCGTTCGGTAAAGGTGCAGTATGACAACGCCGACCATATTTCCGGCAAGGCGGTTTTACAGCGCCACGGACGGCGCGTGCTGGTGCAGAACCCGCCTGCGCTGCCGCTGACGACCGCTGAGATGGACGCCGTATATGCGCTGCCGTATACGCGGACGTACCACCCTTCGTATGAACCGCTGGGCGGCGTGCCTGCGATCGCGGAGGTGCAATTCTCCATCATCCATAACCGCGGCTGCTTCGGCGCGTGCAATTTCTGTGCGTTAGCGTTTCATCAAGGGCGGTTTATTTCGACGCGCAGCCATGCGTCCGTGCTGCGGGAGGCCGAACAGATCGTACAAATGCCGGGCTTTAAAGGGTATATCCATGACGTAGGCGGGCCTACGGCAAATTTTCGCCGCCCTTCTTGTAAAAAGCAGGAAACGCAAGGGCTATGCGTCGGCAAACGGTGCCTGTTCCCTTCCGCATGCGCCCAGCTGGAAGCCGATCACCGCGATTATCTCGAATTGCTCCGCAAGCTGCGGGCGATCCCCGGTATCAAAAAGGTGTTCGTCCGTTCCGGGCTGCGTTATGATTACATGATGGCCGACCAAAACGACGAATTTTTCCTCGAATTGGTCAAGCATCATATTTCCGGACAGCTCAAGGTCGCCCCCGAACATATTTCGGATAACGTCCTTTCTTATATGGGCAAACCATCGTTTTCGGTATATGAGCAGTTCCGCCAACGATATACCCGTATCAACGAAAAGCTCGGACGGAAACAGTATCTGGTGCCGTATTTCATGTCGTCCCATCCCGGCGCAACGCTGCGGGACGCGATCAAGCTGGCTTGCTATTTGCATTCGATCGGTTATATGCCCGAACAGGTGCAGGACTTTTATCCGACCCCCGGCACGATGTCGACTGCGATGTATTATACCGGGCTCGACCCGCGCACGATGAAACCGGTCTATGTTGCCAAGACTGCGCGGGAAAAAGCGATGCAGCGGGCGCTGCTGCAATGGCGCAGGCCGGATAAACGGGCGATCGTGCTGGAAGCGCTGCGCGAAGCAGGCCGCGAGGATCTGATCGGCTACGGCAGGGATTGTCTGGTCAAGCCGTCGCCGGGTATGCCGCGCGCTTCCGGGACGCAAGGGACGCCGCATGCCAGCGCGCCCGGAACGCAGCGAACGCCGCATGCGGGAGTTTCCAGGCAACCGGGAACGTCTTACGCCGGGGCGTCCCGGCCGCAGGGACCGGCGAGCGGAACCAAACGCGGCGCGTCGAAGGGCGCGTCCGGACGCGGGACCGCAGGACAGTGGACAAGCGGCGGCAAACCGGCGCGGACGCCGTCCGCCGCGCGGCAAAATGCCCCCAAAAAGCCGAAAGGCTGGGCAAAAGCGAAGAAAAAACGTTAAAAAGTGAACCGCTCCCCGTCAAGTGGACAATGAAATAATTAACAAAAAGTTCA
>CAJUGU010000196.1 GCA_910586105.1 uncultured Eubacteriales bacterium
GCGTAGGGGCGGGTGCAGGGCAGCGCCCTGCCGCTCCCCGCGCAGGGGCGCTGCGCAGTCAACCCGATAAGCATAAAACATTATTTTCCGCAAGGCGCAAAAACGCCGGATTTTGGAGGTAGTTTATGCCACAGCCTGGATCTCAAACCATATGCCCGGAAACGTCCGCCGCAGAGCTTGACGGCCTTCTGGCACTCTGCACGGCGCGGCAGCTGACGCTGGCTCCAAACACTTCTTTTTCGGACGAACTGCCAGAAGGCCGCCTTGAATTGATCGCCGCATTGCAAGGCGACGTATCCCTCACCGCCGACGGCGGAACCGGGATCCCCGCCGGAACGCTTGCCCTGCTCGCAACGCCCTGCTCCTGGTCCCTGCACACGGCCAGGAGCGAGGCGCAATGCGCGGTCGTCCGTCTTGCAGGCGATCTTCCGGCGCGCCTGCTTTGCCCGGAACAGCCTTGCACATTGTATCCGGGCGGAGCCGCCGCGATCCGTGAAACGGTCTCCGCACTCTCGGTGATCGAACGGGAAAGCGGCGCAGTTGACGCCTATACAGCGTCGGCGCAGGCGTATACCCTGCTGATGAAACTCCTTCGCCTGCGGGCGTCCGGCGGGCCGGGCAAATACTCTATCCTGATTGAGGCGGCGATCGGCATTATCGACGAAGAATTCGCATATTTGGAGGGGCTTGACACCCTTGCGGATCGCCTTGAGGTCTCCAAACCGCATTTGATCCGCACCTTCACCCGTGAGGTCGGCATTTCCCCCGGGAAGTATATCACACGCGCGCGCATTGAATATGCAAAGCTGCTGCTCAGCGAACCGGATATGTCGATCGCATTTGCAGCGGAAGCGGCAGGTTTTGCAGGCGCAAACTATTTTGCGAAAGTATTCCGGCGTGAGACCGGGCTTTCCCCATCGGAGTTCCAGCAGGCCGCGCCGCCCCCGCGCCGTAAACCGCGCGCCTTGCGGGATGAAGACCGGCTGTATATGCCTTGACGGGATGTTTCGCGCCGTGTATAATAAGATTATACATCACGGAAGGAGGCCCGCCCATGCTGACCCCATTGACGCCGGAAGCGATCCCGGCCTTCACGCAAGCCTGCGCACATGAACATATTTTTGGCTCGAAAGCGCTCACAGCGCTGCGCGCCTACGGTCCGGAAAGCGATGCCTGCCGGTTCTGGCACTGTGGAGCCGCGGCGGCGCTTTGCCTGTCGGATAATATGCTGCTGGTATCAGCTGCGGAGGATTTCCCCATGCGGTCGGTCGCTGAACTGGTCGGACGGGAACGCGTTGATGAAGTGGATTCGACCTTAGAGCATATGCAGGTGCTTCAGCGGCAGATCGGCGGCACGCTCGAAACCTCGTTTTTCATGGAATATCAGGGCGCTGCGCCGCAGACGGTTTCCGCCGGCTTGCAGCCGGCAGAACTTCCGACCGTGTTCGATATCCTTCAGCGCAGCCATGAATATTATCGCGCCCATTTGGACTATCCATCTTGGAGCGCGGATCTGGAACGAAAGCGCGCGCTGGGATCAGTCGAGGTCTGGCAGTTGGAACAGGACGGGGAACCCGTCGGCACAGGGTCTATCGTTTCGGAGGATGCGGAATGTGCGGTCGTTGGAGCGGTAGCCGTACCGCCAGAATACCGTCATCGCGGGTTTGGACGGGAAATCAGCCGTTTTTTGACCGCCCGCATCCTGCAAAAGGGAAAAAAGCCGCGGTTGGTTTCCGGCTATGACGCAGTTGCGGAGCTATACCGGCAGATCGGCTATGTCGCCTGTGGCCGCTGGGGCGAGTTATATTTATAATACGCAGCAAAACCCCTGACAAGCCGCCAAATCAGCCTTTGCAATTCGTCTGCGGTGTAAAGCGCCCCTTCTCCCCCACAGGAAAAAGACGGCGGCGCAGCGGTTTCCCTTCGGCCATACGGAAGATCGTCGTAGAACCGTATAAATATGGAATTGATTACAATGCCTGTTCGGACTTCCAAGCGATGCGCGCAAGGAACGAACAGGTCTTTTTCAAGCCCGGATCTTTGCATCCAGATCGACCGGGCAGACAAAAACCGCTCCGCACGGTCACCCGTCGGAGCGTTTTTTTGTCTGGATGCAGTTTAGAACGTCTTTTCATCGTCTTCCTCGCCGGAAAGGGTCTGCATAAGCTGATCCTGCGTTGCAGTTTTCAGCCCTTCACAGAAGATCTGGGCATTACCGGGCGACAGCGCGCCCTGGCCGCTGATCAGATCAAGGATATCCGACAAGGCGGACGCCGCGCCGGTTGCGGCGCTTCCAAGCATGCTGCCGCCCGAGACCGCCGAAAGGGGCAGGGAGAGACTTCCGCCGAGAAAGCCGCTGATTTTACGGACATAATTCTGCGTCTCGGCATAGGGAGGGACGCCGCCGTAGCGGTCGACTGCGCCAGGGCCTGCGTTGTAAGCGGCAAGCGCAAGGGTCGTGTTGCCGTCATAGCGGTCGAGCATATTACGCAGGTAACGCGCGCCGCCGAGGATATTTTGCGCGGGATCGTTGACGTCCGTCACGCCGACTGAGCGGGCGGTCTCAGGCATAAGCTGCATGATGCCGGTCGCGCCGCAGTGGGAAACACAGCTTTGATCAAAATCGGATTCCGCCTTCGCGACTGCTTTCAAAAGGTCGGCAGAAACGCCGGTCGCCTGCGAGGCGTATGTAAACATTGATTCAAGGTCAGACAGGCCGTTCAGGGCTGCCTGTTCCATCGCCTGACTGAAGCTGCCGCTGCCGGTCACGGTGCGAATACGCCCTGCGGGCAGCTGCGCCAGATCCATTGAACGGATCGAAGAAACTTCCGTGAGGATCGCCTTCCTTCTTATGTGAGATATATTTACTTCATTATAGCACATCCCCAACCGGTTGCCAAGTCTTTTTTTCAGAAAGGGCACGGCAGTTTCATAAAATATCCAGTAATTTACAAAAGTAAGAATGGTTGAT
>CAJUGU010000197.1 GCA_910586105.1 uncultured Eubacteriales bacterium
CAGGACGCCTCCCCGGCGAGGGGCGGGTGCAGGACGGAGTCCGCCGCCGTCCGCGCAGGACGCCTTCCCAGCGAGGGTTATTTGCGGTGGGCGCTGCTCCAGATCGCGCAGACGAATTCTAAATGACGGCAGCCGTCCAGCTCGATGAAGTCCATCGGACGCACCCGCGCCGCCCGTTTCGCAAACCAGATCAGCCCCGCCGATTGCAGCATCGTGTATACGAATTGCGAGCAGAACATGATGTTTGGACGTAGCGACCGCCCGCAGATCAGTCCGAACAGGTTGTAAGCGCTGCCTTCTTCGTCGATCGCCCGCACCTGCTCTAAGATGCGCCGCTTCTCCCAACGCCCCGCCCGCAGACGGTATACCAACGCCGACGCCCCAGGCTGCGCCGTTAAATTCGCAAGCGGTTCCGGGTTCAGCCCCGGCGCTGCCGCCGGTAAGCCCCCATTATAACTTAATAACGTGCGGAGCCCCGGATCGAATGCGATCGATACATGATTGTATTCCCGCCCCGTGAAGGAGCGCAGGAGCGCGCTCGCAGCGCTTTGCGAACAGGTGAACACCAGATAAATATAGCCATCGTCCAGACTCTGGCTGGCAAGCCGGAAATAATTTTCGCTCAGCCGGGAACGGTTTATGTAATGGATCACGCTATGCCGCGGAAGATCGCAGAGTACCTTAAAAAGCTGATCCCGAGTGATCAACGGCAGACGCCTCCTTTCCTATGCTATGGATTTACTATACCGCATACCACGACCGTTGTCAACCTTTCGGGAATGGGAATCTGTGCCGGACAGAAATCCCGCGCCGGGATTCCTTTTTCCCGCTGCCGTGATCGTGATATAATAGCGGCAGGCCGCTATATCTGAACTGCGCAAGATCCGGCGGAAGGAGCTCCGCCCGCTCTCCGTTCGGCATGCCCGCTGTATACTACCTGTAGAATTATAGCATAACAGCGTAAAATGCCGCGTAAAGGCTTTGCTTCTTGCTTTCAATATGGTATAATAGCTGAAACAGCTATTATACCGCTTAAATAAATATACTCAATTAAATAAATATACCAAACCGGCGCAGAATGTGGTTTAAAGGGGTTGGTTTTCCGCCTGCCGCTATGGTATAATGAACACAAATACCGGATATTGCCGCCCGCCGCCCCCGCTTTCGGGGGGACAGGCACGCATGTCCCATGCCAGAGGAGGTTTCCTGATATGCAAAAAAATGCGTTACCCGATCCGTCTGCCGCAGAGGCCCCCGATTTAGATCAATGGCAGCGGCTGTATGAAGCCGCTGCCGCGTTCAAAAGCCTTGCGCCCTGGGACTATTTGACCGACACCGAATTTATCATGATCGATCTGCCCGGATATCCGGAACCTGTGTTCTGCTCCATCCTTGGCGCAGGCGGGCTGGAGTTCGGCGTTTCCGTTTACCCCGGATATGTCGCGTTTGAGGCGTTGGAACGGTACCTCATGCCCGGGGACGACGAACAGCCGCTGATGGTCGCTCTGGAACAGCGGGCCCTGACCTGCGGCTTCGGCGACCGCGAGGATATCACCCCCAAAGACCGCGAGATCCTTCGGGAGCTCGGTCTGCGGTTTCGCGGCAGGAACCAGTGGACCTATTTCCGATCGACAAGTCCCGGCCAGTTCCCCTGGTATATCAACGCGGAAGAAGCCCGGCTGCTGGAAGAGACCTTCGCTCAGCTGCTCGCCGTCTGCCGCCGCATGGTCGCCGGTCAGATCGAGGTCGAACCTACCGAACACGAATACCTGCGCTGGTATCAGGAAGACGGCGAATGGAAAAGCCGCCCCTTCCCCATCCAGTCGATCCCCTATCCCGTCACCATGTTTAACCTTCAAGTAACAGACGAGCTCCTGCTCCATCGGCTGAAAAAGCAGAAACGGACGAAAGCCGTCCTTGAAATGGAGTTCGGTTTCCTCCCGTTCCACGTCCAAAGCTCCAAAAGCCTGCCGCCGCTCGCTCCCTTCTTTGTGGCCGTGTTTGACCGCTCCGGCAAAACGCTCGTGATGCAGCACATCGTCCAAGGCGAGGAGCGGATCGAAGGCACCCCTGCCGCCATGCTGATCGAATATATCCAGCAGCACGGCAAGCCCGCCACGATCTATGTCCGCAACGAACAGCGAGCCGGGCATCTTAAACAGCTCTGCGAGGATTTCGGGATCCGACTGAACGTTTCCGGCAAAATGCATTGCTCGGACGAGTTCTTTGAAATGATGGTTGAGACGTTGATGAGTGAGTTTTCACAATAAACCCAAAGGCAGGAAAAGGACTGCTTCAAAATGATTTCACGTAAATCATAAGAGACAGCCCCCTTTATGTGCAGCAAAGACCAGCCTTTTTCGAGGGGCTGGCCTTTTTTCATCGCGCAATTTGGAGATGCCGTTCCCTTACGTGCGTTTCCCGAACGGTTCCCCATATGATCGATACGGAACGTCGGCGAGATATGCAGTAATGATTCTACTGAGATGCAATGTATAAAGGGTGGTTTCACCAAGCCACTATATTACATTGACTGCGGTTCATTTGTGGCAGAATGGCACAGGTTGGAGGGGCGGTGATCGACCAGCAGGAGGGAACCGAAGCGGGAGCGTCCGGGGATGACCTAGGCGCTCCATCCTCTTTGCCGACCCTCTCGAAGAGCGCACTTACTCACCACTCGGAAGCGGGCGGTGGTACTGCCTCCGGCAGCCGTACACTCTCCGAGGAAGGCCGGGCGTCCCTTCTCTGCCCCGTATGGACAGGCCAGCAGACGCCATCGGCGGCTTGTGCATCGGGCGGAGCTGCACCGATGCACCGGGGGCCTGGGGGCATTGCTTGCTACTACTATCAGCACCTGTAAATGAGGGTTGAATGTCATTCCCATTGGTGGTATACTTGGCTTGTGACAAATCGGTATTTGCA
>CAJUGU010000198.1 GCA_910586105.1 uncultured Eubacteriales bacterium
GAGCGGGATTCCCAAGGGCAGAGCCCGTGGGCGCCGCCCCGCGCAGGGGCCGGGAGTCCAGAGGGCAGAGCTCTCTGGCGCACTCCGCGCAGGAGCGGGATTCCCAAGGGCAGAGCCCGTGGGCGCCGCCCCGCGCAGGGGCCGGGAAACCAGAGGGCAGAGCCCTCTGGCGCATCGCACGGAGGGATCACGCTTCAGTGACCTGTACCGTGATCTCGCCGCTGATTTCTGGGTAGAGCTTCGCCTTTACCTTATAAGTGCCGAACGATTTGATCGCTTCTTCCATTACGATCTTGTTTTTCGCAACGTCAATGTTGTGCTGGGCCTTGAGGCTGTCGGAGATCTCCTTCGCCGTGACCGCGCCGAAGAGCCGCCCGCCCGAGCCTGCCTTCGCCTTGACGACGACCGTGCATTCCTTGAGCCGCGCGGCGGCGTCGCGCGCCGCTTCCTGCTCCAGCGCGGTCCGGCGCGCCTTGGCTTCGTCCGCCTGCCGCAGGACGTTCAGGTTATCCGCCGTCGCGATCTCCGCAAGGCCGCGCGGGATCAGATAATTCCGCCCGTAGCCTTCGCTGACCTCGATCAGCTCGCCCTTCTTGCCCTGGTTCTTTACGTCCTGCTTTAAAATGACTTTCATTGCCGTTTTCCTCCTGATTTCTGTTTCGTGTTTGCGTTCTTTTCGTCGGGGCGCTCATTGTCGGCGAGATAGTCCGCGATCACGCCGCGGATCAGCGGTTCAGCCTCCGAGACCGGCACCCCGGCCATTTGCGCGCCGGCTGCCGACTGGCTGCCGCCGCCGCCGAGCTTCTCCATAAGCACCTGTACGTTGACCTTGCCGCCCGACCGGGCAGATAATATCGTATCGTTCCCGCTGCGGAAGGCCACGACGCTCGCGCGCACGCCGCTGATGTTCAGCAGCTCGTCTGCCGCCTTCGCGGCGGTCGCGCGGTCCTTCTCCTCGTCCGTGACGGCCAGAATGATCCCGCCGCCGCAGTCGGTCGCGCCTGCAATGATGTGCTGCCGCGACATGTATTCGTCAAAGGTGGACTCGAACAGTTTTTTCACGCCGGTTACCTCCGCGCCTGCGCGCTTGAGATAGGCTGCGGCTTCAAATGTCCGGACGCCCGCCTTGATGGAAAAGCCTTTGGTGTCCAAGTAAATGCCCGCAAGCAACGCTTCCGCCTCTACGGGCAGGATGCTGCTGGCGGAAACCATGTACTGTAACAGCTCGCTGACCAGCTCGGACGCCGAAGAGGCGTAGGGCTCGTGCAGGCTGAGCACGCTGTGTTCGATGTAGCTGGCTGCGCGGCGGTGGTGGTCGATCACGGCGACCTTGTTGATCGATTCGAGCAGCGCGGGGGATTCGACGTAGTCGGGGCGGTTGGTATCCACGACGATCAGCAGGGTGTTGAAATCGCACATGATCATAGCGGCGTCGGGGCTGATAAAAATGCCCTTATACTGCTCGACGTTATCAAAGCGTGCGATCAGCTCTTTGGAAAGGTTGCTTTGCTGGTCGACGACGATATGGACGGGTTTTTCGCGTTCACGCACGGCGCAGACGAGGCCGACGGCGGCGCCGACGGCGTCCATATCAGCGCGGGAATGGCCCATGACGAGCACCTGCGAGGAATCGCGGATCAGCTGGCTGAGGGCGTTGGCGACGACGCGGGACTTGACCTTGGTGCGTTTTTCGACCTCTTTGGACATACCGCCGAAGAACTCGAACGCGAACTTGTTTTTGATGACGGCCTGATCGCCGCCGCGGGAGAGGCCCATTTCGAGGGCGAGGCTGGCGAACCGGAAATTCTCCTCAAAGGTATCGCCGTCTTTCCCGACGCCGATGGAGAGGGTGGCGACGACGCCTTCGTGGCTGGTGATCTCGCGCACCTCGTCGAGGATGGCGAATTTGCGGTTGGAGAGCTTTTGCAGCTCGCCGTTTTCGAGCACGAAGATGTACTTGTCGCGGTCGTACTTGCGGAGCATGCCGCGGGAGGCGGCGGCCCAGTCGACGATCCGTTTGTCGATGCCTGCGAGAAGGTTCGACTTTTCCGAGTCGTTGAGGTTTTTCAGCAATTCCTCGTAGTTGTCGACGGCGATGATGGCGGTGACGGGGCGGGTCTGGTCGTACTCGTCGCGCAGGCGCACGTAGTCGGTGCATTCCACGAAATAGAGCACCATGAGCGAGCCGATCTCGTTCTCACCGGCCAGCAGGCTGCCGAAGACGTGGAAGCTGTTTTTGCCGACGCGGAGCTCGGTGGGGTATTGTTGTTTTCCATCGATGAGCCAGCGGGTATCGAAGGTGGGGGCGATCTCGTTGATACGGACGCCGAGCACGCCGTTGGGATAACCGGTGATGTCGTTGAAGGTATCGTTTGACCAAAGGATCTCGCCGGTAGTCGCCATAGCGACGAGGGCGGGCATGGGGAGGGTGGTGATAGAGGTATGGGAGACCTGATCGATCTCTAGGGAGAGCGATCTCATGTAGTTCATCACGGCGCGTCTGCGGCTGTGGCCTTGCAGGCGGTTGTGAAGGAACAGGAGAATACAGGCCAGCAGGGAGACCACGCCGAAGACGCGGTCAAAGGTCATACCGATGATGGAAAACGCCAAAAAAACGATGAAATAGAGGATAAAACCGGGGTGGATGATCTTGCGTAAATCCTTATTCAAGGGGGTCATGCCTCCTTTCAGGCACAAAAATACACATATAGTATAGCAAATCCCATTTTAAAAGTAAATAAGAATTGGTTGGAATCCCACGGCAGTTTCATAAAATATCCAGTAATTTACAAAAGTAAGAATGGTTGATT
>CAJUGU010000199.1 GCA_910586105.1 uncultured Eubacteriales bacterium
GGCGGCGGCCCTACGCGGGCGGCGGCCCTACGCGGGCGGCGGCCCTACGCGGGCGCGCCAAAGGGACAAAGTCCCTTTGGAATCCCCTTCTCCGCTGCGGCGGGGATTGCCGCGACGCTTCCCGTCAGTACGCAAGACCCCGTTCGCCACAACGACGGCGAACGGGTTGGCAAAGTACGGTGCTTTATCGCGATTTTCAACGCACTCACAAGCGCACCGCAATCACGGCCTACATCCAAAATGCCAAATCGGCTCCGTCCATCAGTCTGCGGCACAAGCCCCTTGCCGCCAAAGACAGTGATGGGAAAATTCCTCAAAACGCGCGGAAGCCGCCGGATTCTTCCCCTACCTTTCAGGATCCAGCGGTCTCCGCATTTCTTTTTTAATGGATATGGATCAGGCCGATAAAAGCAAATGCAGCACACCGCCCCAGGCGAGCCTTGACCGGTATTTCGCCAGCGCAAGGGCAACCGCTCCTGCATAAGCCTTATCGTCCATCTGTTATGATTCGGTAACAATCGTCCGAAACGTCATCGTTTCGCTCGCATGCGGCATAACACAGCGCACGCCGACCTTTTTTTCCAACTCCTTGCCCAAATAACTGCAATCGGGCAGGGTGCTCCACGGCTCGATGCAGACATACGGCACATCAAACGGCTTGTACGCGCTCCAAATGCCGACATAATCGAAATCGTCGAATTCGACCGCGACCTTTTTCGAGTGCTTCCGGCTTCCGATTGTCAGCCTGCGCACCTCCGGCGACGGCATCATCAGCGCGTCGATATGAAAGGTCTCCCGGTCGATCCACAGCCGCCCCTCCTTCAGCGGGAGGGTGTCCGACCCGCCGGTAAGCAAGATGTTTTCATCCAGTTGCAGCGGGTGGATCTCGTCAACCCCCTCGAACTCGACATAACTGTCCTGAATGGTCTCGCCTTCCGTCAGGCAGATGTTGTAGGCGTCATGCCCGCCGACCTCATAATACAACGGGATATCGTTCGGGTTTTCAACGATATGTTCCTTTTTCAGACAATTCCCGTCCAATGTATAACGCACCGTCAACGTAAAATCATACGGGTACATCTTCTTGGTGTATTCGCTTTGCGTCAGCGTAAATTCGGCGCAGGCCGCGTCCACCTGTCGGCCCGCAAAGGTCAGGTCGCGCCCAAAACCATGCTGGGTAATGCTGTAGGTTTTGCCGTCCAGCGTATACTCCTTATCCTTCAGCCGCCCGATCACCGGGAACAACAACGGCGCATGCCGCGCCCAGATCTTGGGGTCTGCCTGCCAAACGTATTCCGTGCCGTCTGACTTCCCCACCAGCGAGCATAATTCCGCGCCCTTCTTGTCGATCGCCGCCTTGAACCTTTCGTTTTCCAAATACAACATCGGAGCCACTCCTTTTCAGCAAAGATCTCTGCTTTCAGCATACCCTTTCCCGACAGGATTGTCAATGGATTTTCTGGAAAAGGCGCAAATTTGCCCTTTTCAACCTTTTTCCGCTGTGCTATACTATGGATGGCAAAAAAAAATCCCGTTTGGAGGTCATGCATTATGACAGAAAAGATCAAGATCGGTATCGTTGGCTACGGCAACGTCGCGCGCGGCGTGGAATGCGCCGTCGCACAGAACCCGGATATGGAGCTTTGCGCCGTCGTCACCCGCCGCGACCCGGCTTCGGTGAAGGTGCGCACCCCGGGCGTGAAAGTGGTAGCGGCGGCGGATGCGGCGACGCTGGCCGGCGCAGTCGACGTAATGATCCTGTGCGGCGGTTCGGCGACCGATTTGCCAGAGATGGGGCCGCAGCACGCCGCGCTGTTCAACACGATCGATTCCTTTGACACCCACGCGCGTATCCCGGAATATTTCGCAGCGGTAGATAAAGCCGCTGCCGCAGGCCGTCATACCAGCATCATTTCCGTCGGCTGGGATCCGGGCACGTTCTCGCTCAACCGGCTGTTCGCCGAATCGATCCTGCCGGACGGCGCGCATTATACGTTTTGGGGGCGCGGCGTCAGCCAGGGGCATTCCGATGCGATCCGCCGAATCCCGGGCGTAAAAAACGCGATCCAGTACACGATCCCGGTCGAAAGCGCGATGCAGGCGGCGCGCAGCGGCAGCCAGCCCGAGCTTTCCACCCGCGAAAAGCATACCCGGGAGTGTTTCGTCGTCGCGGAGGATGGCGCGGATCAGGCGCAGATCGAGCGCACGATCCGGGAAATGCCCAACTATTTCAGCGATTATGACACGACCGTACATTTTGTCAGCGAGGACGAGCTCAAGCGCGACCACAGCAAAATGCCGCACGGCGGCTTTGTGATCCGCAGCGGGCGCACCGGAGAAGGCAACCATCACGTGATCGAATATTCCCTTTCGCTCGACTCCAACCCGGAGTTTACCGCCTCGGTGCTGGTCTGCTATGCGCGCGCGGCCTACCGGCTGAGCCAGAAGGGCGATCACGGCGCAAAGACGGTGTTTGACATCGCCCCGGCGCTGCTCTCTCCAAAGAGCGCCGAACAGCTCCGCCGCGAGCTGCTTTAAAAGAGGGCGTCCGTTTGGACGCTCCCCACAACAAGCATAAAACCGGAGCGCCGCCCCGCTTTCAAGCTACGCGACTGCTCCGGTTATTTTTCGTGTTTCGCAGGTTCTTATGACAAACACCTTTCAGATCCTATTTTACAGGCTCATGTGTGTAATCAGTCAACGCGGGACCATAGCTGCAATAATCATCACTTCGTATCGTGCCGCCCTTTACAATCTGATGTTGTACCATTTTAGTTGACACCTCATACGCAAGGATTTGATGTATA
>CAJUGU010000200.1 GCA_910586105.1 uncultured Eubacteriales bacterium
TACAAAAAAATCGCGGGTGCAGGGCAGAGCCCTGCCGCCGTCCGCGCAGGACGCCCCGCTGCGAGAGGCCGGCCGGCTCCCGATCAGTGGTCAAAACCGTCCAGATAACCCAGCAGGCGCGCCCGGTACATCGCAATGATCGTTTTACCGTCGCGCAGCTCGCCCGAAGCAATCAGACGCTCGACCTCCCGGATCGGCATCTCGATCATTTCCACAAATTCGTCCTCGTCCGGCTCGCTCTCCCCCTGCGTCAGGTCAAGCGCGCAGTATACATGCAGCACCTCCGTCATGAAGCCCGGCGACGGGTAGCTCTCCCCCATGTAGATCATGCGCCCCGCCGTGCAGCCCGTTTCCTCCTTCAGCTCGCGCACCGCGCACCCCGAAGGCTCCTCCCCCGGGCCGTGATCCAGCTTGCCCGCCGGAATCTCCAGCGTCGTCCGCCCGAAGGGGTACCGGTACTGCCGCACCAGCAGCACGTTCCCTTCCCGCGTGATCGGCAAAATGCCGACCCCGCCAAGATGCTCGCATACCTCGCGGTAACATTCCTTCCCGTTCGGCAGCAACGCCGTGTCAACACGGCATTTCATGATCTTGCCCTCAAATTTGTATGCCTGCGTCAGCGTCTTTTCCGTGAAATCCATCCTTGCGTCCTCCTTACTTGTCCGTCGTCATTGCGCCGTCCCTCAGCTCTCGCTGAGATCGCCGCCGCACCGCAGCAGCAGCACGCTCTCCGGCTGCATGTCGATATACGCGCCCTTGCTCAGCTCCGCCCAGTATGGGTTCCCCGTCAGCACGTCCACCGCATAAACCTGCGGGATCCGGAAATGGTATTCCTGCCCGTCCCGGTTCACCGCGACGATCACCTGCCGCCCGCCCAGCGTGCGCGCAAACACCAAATGCCCGCCTTCCGCCGTCAGGAATTGCAGGTCGCCCTCCCGGAGCACTTCGTTTTCCTTCCGCTCCCGGCAAAGCGCCCGGTAAAAATCAAGCAGCTCGTGGTCTTCGCGCCCCCACGGGAACGTCCGCCGGTTCAACGGGTCGCCATAGCCTTGCAGACCGACTTCGTCGCCATAATAGATCGTCGGCGACCCCGGCATCGTGAACTGGATCGCCGCCGCCATCTTCAGCCGCCGCTTGGCGCGCTCCCGCGCCTCGCCCTCCAAAACCGCATACGCCTGCGTGGTCTTGTCCGCGTTCCAAAGCTCCTGGCTGCTGCCCAGCACCGTGATCGCGCGCGCCGTGTCATGCGTGCCGATGATGTTCATCAAATTATAAAAGATATCGCGCGGATAGTTTTCCCGCATGCACTCCATTTTTTCCGCGAAGTTTTCCGCGCTGTCGCCCCCAAGGAAGGCTAAAATGCCGTCCCGCAGCGGATAGTTCATCACCGAGTCCAGCTCGCCGCCCTGAAAATACCGGCGGCGGCGGGAATAGCTCACCTTGTTCGAGGCGTCCTCCCAGACCTCGCCGACGATCAGCGCATCCGGCTTCTCCCGCCGCGCCGCCGCCGCCAGCCGCTCAATGAATTCATCCGGCAGTTCGTCGGCTACGTCCAGCCGCCACCCCGAAGCCCCCAGCCTCAGCCAGCGGCGGATCACCGAATCCTCGCTTTCCACGATGTAATCGATATATTTTTCGTTCATTTCATTCGTTTCCGGCAGGGTGTAAATGCCCCACCAGGAACTGTAGCGGTCCGGCCACTCCGAAAAATTGAACCATTCATAATACGGCGAATCCTTCGATTGGTGCGCGCCCAGCTCGTCATAATGCCCGCGCGCATTGAAATAACGGCTGTCATAGCCGGTATGGCTGAACACCCCGTCGAGGATCACGCGCATGCCGCGCTTTTTCGCCTCCTCGCAAAGCGTGCGGAAATCCTCTTCATCGCCGAATATCGGGTCGATCCGTTTGTAATCGCCGGTGTCATAACGATGGTTGGAATACGCCTCAAACATGGGATTAAAATACAGGGTGCGCACGCACAGGCTTTGCAGATAGTCCAGCTTGGAGATCACGCCCTTCAGGCTGCCGCCGAAAAAGTCGTTGTTTAAGATCTCGCCATGCTCGTTCGGCAAATACGCCGGGATATCCTCCCAGTTTTCGTGGATCACACGCTCGCTGCGCCAGCCCTCGCGCGGCGGCGTTTCGACGCGCGCGAACCGGTCCGGGAATATGTTATAGGTAATGCCTTCGCCAAACCAGCGGGCGATCGGATAATCCCCGTCGTAAACGGTCAGCTGGTATGGAGAGTGCAGCGTGCCGTCCGGGACGCCCTCTCCGCCATAGCCGCGGCTGATGTAGCGTTCGCCCGCTTTGGATTTTACGGTGAAATAATACCAGTATAACCCCGGCTCCGCCGGAGTGTAAACGATCGTGTAAAGGTCGGTAGCGCCGTCGTAGCCGCTCCATTTCATTGGATATGCGACGGCTTCTTCGCCGTCCCGCTGTACCCAGAGCTTGGCGTCGATCACGCCGACATGACGCGCTGGATAGATCGAAAAACGAACATCCTGCCCGGCCGGAACCGCGCCGTAAGGCGATTTGCACGCTTCGTCGCGGGAAGAATAATAGCTTATTTTCATAGATTACGGATGACCCCCGTTCAAAAATTGCAGACAGTTCATTTTATTATATCACAACGATCGGCGGAATCCAAGTAAAATCCTCATATTTTCAAAGATTTTGAATTTCCTGAAACACAGGCGGATTGGATCGCGCGCGGGGAGCGCGCCTGCGCGGGGAGCGCGCCTGCGCGGGGAGCGCGCCTGCGC
>CAJUGU010000201.1 GCA_910586105.1 uncultured Eubacteriales bacterium
AGGGGCGGACGCGCCCCTTTGGCGCTCCCCGCGCAGGGGCGGGTGCAGGGCAGAGCCCTGCCGCTCCCCGCGTAGGGGCGGGTGCAGAGCAGAGCCCGCCGCTCCCCGGCGGGGGCGCGGCGGAGCAAACCCGATAAGCATAACATCAAAAAGGAACGAAGGGAAGGAGCGGAGCTATGGCAGACCCGAACATGACGGGACAGGGCAAGCTGGTGATACAAACGACGACGGCGCGCGACGCGCGTCCGGTGCAGGGGGTAAGCGTCGCGGTCAGCGAAGCGGGCACAGAGGAGGGGATCCCGCCGACGCTGCTGTTCACAGCGGTGACCGATGAATCGGGGCTGACGCCGGTATTCGACCTGCCTGCGCCGCCGCGCGCGGATTCGCAGTCGCCGGGAAAGACGAGGCCGTATGCGCGGTATCTGGTGCAGATCGAACACCCGGACTATCAGCCGGTGAGCGTGATCGACGTAACGGTTTTTGACGGCGTGGTATCAACCTTGCCGGTATATTTGCTGCCGCGTGAGGAAAGCGCGGCGCTGCGGACGGAAGCAGCGGTGATCCCGCCGCCGCCGTTGATGTAGGAGGAGGGGGAAGAACGATGGCACTGCCATTCATCCCGGAAACGATCACGGTACATTTGGGGCCGCCGGGTTCGGACGCGGCCAATGTAACGCTGCCGTTCCCGGATTATATCAAGAACGTGGCCTCGTCGGAGATCTATCCGACCTGGCCGGAAAGCGCGATCCGGGCGAACATTTACGCGCAGATATCCTTTGCGCTCAACCGGATCTATACGGAGTGGTACCCTTCGCAGGGGTATAACTATGATATCACGAACTCCACGGCATACGACCAGTATTTTGTACCGGAACGGGATATATTTGAAAACATATCGGAGATCGTCGACGAGCTGTTCAACAGTTATCTGGTGCGGCAGGGGGCGGTGGAACCGCTGTTCGCGCAATATTGCAACGGGACGACGGTCACCTGCGGCGGATTATCGCAGTGGGGTACGGTGTCGCTGGCGGAACAGGGGATGACGCCTTATGAGATCCTGACGTATTATTATGGGGACGATATCAACATTGTACGGGACGCGCCGGTCTCGCCGAACCTGGGATCGTATCCGGGGAGCCCGCTGCGGCTGGGGATGGCGAATGAAGATGTGCGGACGATCCAGCTGCGGTTAAACCGGATCTCGACGAACTACCCGGCGATCCCGAAGATCTACCCGGTGAATGGGTTTTACGATCAGGACACGGAAAACGCGGTGCGCACCTTTCAGCAGATATTCGGGCTGACGGTCGACGGGGTCGTCGGGCAGGCGACGTGGTACCGGATCGCGTATTTATTTGCCGCGATCAAGGGGCTGGGCGAGCTGGCGAGCGAGGGGCTGAGCCTGGCGGAGGTCACGGCGATCTATCCGGACGTATTGGAGCGGGGGATGATGAGCAACGCGGTGCGGACGCTGCAATATTTCCTTGCGGTGATCGGCAATTATTATGAGGCGGTGCCGATCATACAGATCGACGGGATCTTTGGCCCGGCAACAGAAAACGCGGTCATGGCGGTGCAGCGGATGTATGGCCTGCCGGTGACGGGCGTCGTGGACGAACCGACGTGGGATCAAATCGTATCGACGTACTTATCGATCCTGGAATCGCAGCCGCCGGAGTGGGAAAACGCGGTGATCTTGTTCCCGGGGCGTTTCCTGGTGGAAGGGATGCAGGGGGACGACATCCGGCAGCTGCAAGAGATGTTGGTGGAACTGCGCACGGTGTACCCGCAGATCCCGGAGCTTACGGTCGACGGGATCTATGGGCCGCAGACCTCGGCGGCGGTGGGGGCGGCGCAGTCGCTGTTTGGTCTGCCGATCAGTGGGGGCGTGGGCACGCCGACGTGGGCGGAGATCGCGAAGCAGTATATGATCGTGACGAACGGCAGCCGGTTAGGGATGGGGCAGTATCCGGGCCAACCGCTGCGGCTTGACGACGGGACGGGGGAGATTTGAAATGATTTGTTCGATATACACACCGAGCCGGCCGGTAACGGAGGTACAGATGTGGCTGCGGGCGCTGGCGCAGCGTAAAGGGATCCACCCGTTACCGGCGGTCGACGGAGTCTATTCGGAGGACACGGCGAACGCGGTGCGGTGTTTTCAGTCGGCGCACGGCCTGCCGGCGACGGGAGTTGTGGATTTTGCGACATGGACGGCGATTCGCAAGGCCTACGAACCGGTATGCGCGTGCGCGGGCTTACCGGGGCCATTATACGTGCAATGCCCCGATTTAGAACTAGGCGCAGCTGGGTCTTATATCTTCATCCTGCAAGCCTTATTAAACACGCTATCGCCGCATTTCGGCAACTTCACGCCGGTCGCATACACAGGCGAATACGACACATCGACACGCGAGCGGATCTGCTGCATCCAAAAATGTTCGGGCTTACCGGACGGGGGGCGAGTAGACCGCCTGACGTGGAACGCGTTAGCCACGCTATACAATTCGAGCCAGGGAACGCCGCTGGCGTGGCGTCTCAGCGAGCAGAGCAAATGACCGCCCCTGCGCGGGGAGCGCCAAAGGGCTCTGCCCTCTGGACTCCCGCCGGGGTCGCAGACCCCGGACCCC
>CAJUGU010000202.1 GCA_910586105.1 uncultured Eubacteriales bacterium
CTCGTGGACGAACACCTGCCGCACCGGGTTTTCCGCATCCGTCCGGATCCGTATTCTCCCGTCGCGGTAATCCCCGTTCCCGGCGACCTGTTCGGAAAACTCGACCTCCACGCCGATCCGTTTCGCGACCCGGTCGATCGTGCCGACGGTCTCCCGGTCGACGCGTTCGCTGTCCGCGTTCCGCGCCACGCCGGGCTGTGCCGCACGGCTCGCGCTTTCCGCTGTCCCGCTCGCGCTTTCCGCCGAACGGCTCACAGTTTCCGCCATCCCGTTCACGGTTTCCGCCGAATTGCTCGCGCTTTCCGCCGTTTCGCTCACGGCCTCCGCCGGACGGCTCACGCTTTCCGCCGTTACGCTCACGGTTCCCGCCGAACCGGCATCCGCCTCCGCAGCCGCCTGCGCCCCGGCCTTTCTTGCCGCCTGCCAGTCCCGCACGGCCTGCCGCGCCTGCGACGGCGTTTCGGGCAGCGCCCCGACCTGCTCCGCGATCTGCGCCCTTGTCTCGGCGAAGGCGAGCGCCCGGTCGAGCGCGCCGTCGCCGACCGTCTTCCCGTCGGCCAGCGCCTGCACAGTCTGCCGCGCTTCGGCAAGCCCGTCGTTGCGCCCGGCGGCCTGCGCGCCGATCGCGACGCTTTCCCCGACCGGCGTCGCGCTGGCGTATGCGGGGATCTGCCCCTCGTCCAGCCCGCTCTTCGCCATTTCGTAATGGTGTCGGTACTGCTCGTCAAAATCGGGGGTCTTCCCGCCGTCGCGCTCTTTGAGCGTTGAATAGTTCTTCTGCCCGTTCGTCCCGAGCCCAAGATCGCTTGCGCGGTTTGCGATCCCCACCCCGAGGTTCATGATCCCGGACGAAGCCGCGCCCATCAGGAAACTGCGGCGGAGGTCTTCCGGGGCGGCGGGCTGCGCGTCCGGGTCGTAGGTTGCCCGTGCGATATAAGGGTTCAGCATTTCGCTGACGACCTCCTCAACGCCCTCGCCCACGATATCGAGCGCCTGATCGACCGCCGGGTTTTTGACGATCCGGGAAAGACTGCCTTTGCCAAGCCCCGGGATGCCGCCAAACATCAGCTCCGTGCCGACTTCCAGCGCGCCGCTGCCGCCGCCGTAGGCCATTGCCTGGCTGAGCCCCGCGCCTTCGGAAAGCGCCTGCCGCGCGGCCCC
The DNA here is from genome assembly GCA_910586105.1 of uncultured Eubacteriales bacterium. Classification (GTDB taxonomy): domain Bacteria; phylum Bacillota; class Clostridia; order Oscillospirales; family Butyricicoccaceae; genus QXXE01. The sequence continues at coordinate 1,162 of CAJUGU010000202.1, forward strand.
CTGCGCCGCCGCTGCGTACATCTGCGAAAGCCCGGCGTTGCGCGCCAGCAGCCCCGCCGCTGTCTGCCCTGCCTGTGTCAGGCTTTCGCCCGCGCCAATGCCAGAGCCTGCCGCTCGCAGCGCGGAAAGCTGGCTGACAAGGATGGACGGAGCCATCGCGCCGCCAGTCTCGCTGAGGTCGCCGCCAAGGCGGGCGTACTGATTCGGCTGGTAGCGCCGCTCGATGCTCTCGCGCCAGCGATCGGTGTAGCTGCCGCGCGCAACGTCTTCGGCGCTTTCGCGTAGCGCTTCCGAGACCGGGTTCTTCGCAAGCCCGCCAAGCGACGTAACGCCGCTGAGCGCCCGGTTTCCCGTGCTGGAGAGAAACCGCAGCGTATCCTCGAGGGAACCAGCCGCGCCTGCGCCCAGCCGTTCCGTGCCGTACAGGAACGCCTTCCCGGGACTCATCGGGACGCCCGACGCCTGCCGTCCGGCCGCGATCTCCTCCGCGAGCTGCTCCAGCCGGGATCCAAGCGGCTCCACCGCGCCCGCTACCGCCCGCGCTTTCCGCACGGCGGCAGCCGTCCGTCCCGCCGGCTGCTGTGCAAGCCTTGCCCCTGCCGCGTCGGAGGCCCTTTGCAGCCGCGCGCGGTCTTCCGCCGCCTGCGCGTCGATCGCGGCAAGGTCGAACCGCCGCCCGGAGCCGTCCGCCTTCGCAGCGGAGCTTTGTTCCTGTTCCCGCTGTCTGCGGAACCAATCGCCGTAACTGCTCATGCCGTCCCCCTTTTAAATCGCGTCCAAAATGCTCTGGATGGTATCGTCGTCATAACCCTGCGCCCGCAGCCAGGCCACAGCGGCCTGCGGGCTATATTCGGATTCGTCGATCCGTTCCCGGGTCTCCTGCACGATCCCCGAGAGGTCTGCGGTACCGCTCCCGCCCCCCAGCGTATCCGCGACCTTCCCGCCGACTGTCGCCGCAAGGTCAAGGGCATTGCCCTTGCTGTTCCACTTCTCGAACTCCTCCAGCAGCCCGGTCTGCGAGGTGAAGCCGTACTTCTTGTAATTGTTGGCGATGAAACTTTTCGCGTTCGACCCCGCGCTTTTCGCGGCGGCAAACAGCCCGTTGTAATCCTGCGAAGCCGCGCCGGAGCTGCCCGAACCGCCGCCCGACGAACGCCCGGAGCCGCCTGAAGCGGTCATCTGCGCCCGCACGGCGTCGATGTAATCCTGTACCTCCTGCCCGGTCAAACCCGCCGCGCCCAGCACGCCGCTGTCCGGCGACACGCCCTGCTGCATCCATTCAAGCGCCTGCGCCAGCGCCTGCTGCTTCTCGCTCTGCGCCCGGCTGTAGCCGGTCTCGTCCTCATAGCGGGTATCGCTGATGCTGTCGCGTTTCACGCCGTAATCGGCCTGCCATTTGTTGTAGGCGCGGTTGTACAGGTCGTCGCTCAGCCCGCGCACGCCGGAAAGCTGGTCGTTCAGCAGCCCGA
>CAJUGU010000203.1 GCA_910586105.1 uncultured Eubacteriales bacterium
TCCGCGCAGGACGCCCCTCCGGCGAGGAGCGGGTGCAGGGCAGAGCCCGCCGCTGTCCGCGCAGGACGCCCCTCCGGCGAGGAGCAGGTGCAGGGCAGAGCCCGCCGCCGTCCGCGCAGGACGCCCCTCCGGCGAGGAGCGGGTGCAGGGCAGAGCCCGCCGCCGTCCGCGCAGGACGCCCCTCCGGCGAAGAGCGGGTGCAGGGCAGAGCCCTCCGCTGTCCGCGTAGGACGGAACTTTCTGCAATTTTGCGGAAAGAGGCTTTTCATTTTTGGGTGCCTGTGATATACTGTACAAGCAGGAATTTTTTGCAAAGGAGACTGTTTATGCCCCACAAGGTTCCAAAAGAAGAGCTGGACGCCCGCCTTTCTGCCCTCCGCGCCGCATTAGCGCAGGATGACCCCGGCTGGCAAATGGCTATCCTGAATCACAAAATCAGTATGTATTACTTTACCGGCACTATGCAGGTCGGCGCTCTCGTCGTGACCCCCGATTCCGCCACCCTTTGGGTCCGCCGCGACCTCGGTCGCGCTCAGGATGAATCCCTGTTCCAGGATCTGCGCCCCATGAAGAGCTTTCGCTCGCTCGGCGAGACCTATCCCGTCCCCAAGGCCGTCTATTTGGAGAAAAAGACCGCTACGCTGGAATGGGTCGATATGGTGCGGAAATACCTCCCCTTTGAAGAGATCCGCCCCGTCGACGGATTCGTGAACGCAATGCGGGCGCGGAAAAGCGCCTATGAACTGGATCTCATGCGGAAAGCAGGCGCCATCCACGCCGAAGTGCTGCAATCCGTCGCCCCCACCCTCTGCAAAGAAGGCGTCAGCGAGGCCGAGCTCGGCGGTCTGGTCTATACCGAATTACTCCGCCGCGGTTCTATGGGCATCTCCCGCTTCAATCAGCCGCTCGGCGAGGATATCGCCGGGTTGATCGCCTTCTCCGAAAACAGCCTCCGCACCACCGCCTTCGACGGCCCCGGCGGTACCGCTGGTACCTGCACCGCCGTGCAGGGCATCGGCTCGCCCGAACGCAAACTGCGTAAAAAAGACCTCGCCTTTTTCGATATCCCGGCAGGCCTTGAAGGCTACCATACCGATAAATCGATCGTCTTCCATATGGGCAAACTTTCCGAGAACCCCGAAGGCGAACGCATCCGCGCCGCCTACGATTACTGCGTTTCCTTAGAGCTCGAGATCGCCGCGCGGCTGGTTCCCGGCGCAACGCCGGAAGCCGTCTACAACGAGATCGCCGAGGGGCTTGATCCGCAATATGCCGGCGGCTTCATGAACGGCGGCAAATTCCTCGGCCATTCGATCGGCCTGATGATGGACGAGCCGCCCGTGATCGCCCGCGGCTTCCGGGATCCCCTTCAGCCCGGCATGACCTTTGCCGTCGAGCCAAAAATCGCGCTGCCCGGCATCGGCCTCGTCGGCACCGAAAACACTTATCTGGTACGTGAAAACGGCCCCGCCGAACCACTCAACGGCGGCCCGCAGCCGCTGCTCGAGATTGTATGAACCGGCCGCAGCCCCGGACGCCCCACAGGAGGAACACCATGAAAAAATTTGTACTGGTCGCCAATTCGACCATCGACGAAACCGCCGCCTATTATGCGGACAACGACATCCACTGTGCGAGCCTTTCGTTCACCATCGACGGGCTGACCGTCAAAGAAGATTTCGGCGCGACGCTGCCCTTCCACGATTTCTTTGAAAAACTGCGCGCCGGGAAAACGAGCGTCACCTCGCAGGCGCAGGTCGGCGATTACCTCGGCTTTTTCCGCAGCGCCTGTGAACAGGGGCTGGACGTCGTCTACCTCGGCTTTTCGTCCGGGCTTTCCGGCTCCTTTGACGCTGGCTGTATCGCCGCGCGCGAAGTCGCAGCCGAATTCCCCGAACGCGCCATCCGCTGCGTCGATTCACTGGCGGCGGCAGGCGGGGAATGCATCCTCGTCGAAGAAGCCCGACGGCTGCGCGACCTCGGCAAGACCGCCGACGAATGCGCGGAAGCGATCGAAGCCCTCCGCTTGCACGTCGTCCATCTGGTCACGGTCGACGACCTGAACCATCTCTGGCGCGGCGGGCGCGTCTCCCGCACCTCCGCCGTGCTTGGTACGCTGGTCGGCATCAAGCCGGTCATTTATCTGGACAACAGCGGCAAGCTGCAAGTCTGCCATAAAGTACGCGGGCGGAAGCCGTCGCTGGAGTATCTCGCCGACGAGCTGCTCCGCCAGCTGGACGAGCGGGAAGCCGCGCTGCGCAGCGCCGGGAACGAAGCCGAAGCCCAACGCGTCCGGGAACAGACCGTCCGCATCAGCCACGGCGACTGCGAAGCCGACGCGGAATACCTTGCGGATCATTTGCGCGCCCGTGGTGTATCCAATATCGCGATCCGCATGATCGATACCGTGATCGGTTCGCACACCGGCCCCGGCGTGATCGCGCTGTTTGGCGTCGGCAATGAACGGCGCGCTTTCTGAGCGCCCGCCGTTTTTGATATTACACATTATGCTTTTTGGGTTTACTCCGCCGCGCCCCTCGCCGGGGAGGCGTCCTACGCGGACAGCGGCAGGGCTCTGCCCTGCAC
>CAJUGU010000204.1 GCA_910586105.1 uncultured Eubacteriales bacterium
AACCGGTATTCACAAGCCCAAAGCGGCGTCTGGACGGCATCTGACGCGGTCATGCTGCGCTGCTTTTCCTTGAAATCCGTCAGGATTCCTGCGGAAAATCGTCTTCGCCTGACCGAGCCATCTACCGTCCATTCACCACTTTCGCTTATGAATACCGGTTCTTAATTACTTTAATATATATCGTAAAATGCAGAGGCGCCGGGTCTTTCATTCCCACAATCGCTGTGTTATAATGGAAGGGTGGGAGAGACCGATCGAAGGCGCTGCGCCCCGCAAGAGGGCGATATAAAGGGGATGCTTCCGGTTGGGATATCGATCTTAGAACCTGTATTCACAAGCTCAAAGCGGCGTCTGGACGGCGTCTGACGCGGTCATGCTGCGCCGCTTTTCCTTGAAATCCGTCAGGATTCCTGCGGAAAATCGTCTTCGCCTGCCCGCGCTATCTACCGTCCATCCACCACTTTCGCTTATGAAATACAGGTTCTTAGACTAGCGCGCAGCAAGATCCATGACAAAATATCGGATCGGGTTTTGCAGTCTGCCTGCGGCGTAAAGCGCCCCTTGCCACTGCGCGGCGGTGGAGAGGGTTTCCCGCCAACGGTTTTGAAAATCACAAGAAAAGCCTGTATCCGGAAGTCGATAGGGCGGATACGCGAAGGCGATTTCCCGCAAGGATCTTGACGGATCGCTGGGAAAAACGACATAGCCTGACGGCGTAAGGATCGCGCAGCCGCCGTCTTCGGCTTGTGGATACAGGCCATGAGGGAGGATATATGGCAAAGAAACGGAAAACGCTTCCAAAGGAAATGCGGGCGCTTTTGGAAGCGGGCGATATTGCGGCGCTTAAGGAGCAGTTTTTGCGGTGCGAGGCGAACGCGGTCACGAGCAAATTCGGCTCGAACATTTTTTCCCTGAGCCCCCTGCCGAGGGAGTTCGCCTTTTGGGCCAGGGAACAGGGCGCGGACGTCAACTTTAAGGATTATTACGGAAAAACGCCGATCTTTATGCAGGCGTCCCACTGGCAAGGCGACGTACCGCTGCTGATCGATCTGGGCGCTGACGTTCAGGTCGCCGACGGGTCCGGCACAACGCCCTTGCATCTGGCGGCGCTTTACGGGCGCACGGCGGCGGTCAAGGCCTTATTGAACGCAGGCGTTGACGCAAATGTCAGGTCCGGACGGATGAGCTGGCCGGGGGAGTTGACCCCGCTGGAGGAAACGCTGGCGCAAGACCGCCTGTCTTATCCGGCGCTGCTCGAGATCTGCGGCATCCTGTTCGAACATGGGGCGGAGATCACAGACCGCGCCCGTGGATCCCTGCTGCGGTCGGCGGAAAATTTCCAGCGGGTCAAGCGGGGGATTGCCGATGCGGGATTCCTGCGCAGCCAGACGGAAGGGCTGGAACAGCTTTACCGGATCTTTGAAGTGGAGCCGGTCGGTGAGACCCCCTTCCACGACGGAAGGTCCCCAATCTGCATACCGGACGGCGAAACCGACGCCTTTCGCTGGTTGTGGGACTTCCTGGTCCCGCTCCGAGGGAAAGCGCCGACCGCGCAGGGGGAAGCGGTCCGGATCGCGGGCCGGGTGCGGGATGAAATCGTGCGCAACGGCGGGATGAACTGGGACGGCGAATACCGGAAGATGCTCCGCAGCTTTCCAAAGTATCTCCGGCTCGGGGAACCGCTGGAGGAGGCGGAGATCGCGCAGGCGGAAGCCGCCGTCCGGCTTTTGCGGGACGGCTGGGATCCCGGGAAGCTCTGCGATTCGCTGTGCGGGTATGCAGCGGCCTGGGCAGCGCAGAACCCGGATGTACTGCCGCCGCTGGAAGCCGATTACACACGATAAACGCCCGCGTCCGGCGGTTGGGAAGGCCTGCCGGACTGCGGTGGATGCAGATGCATGAAAGGACGGCGCGCAGGCGGCGTCCGGGAGCCCTGCCGTTTTTGCAGGATTTCCTGAAAACGTGCTCCCAACGGAGCAGAAGGAGGTGGAACGGGATGGAGGAAAAGCGTGCGGAGGTGTACGACCTGCTGAACCGGCTGGGCGTAGCGGCGAATTACGCCGGATATGAGCAGACGGCATATGCGATCGTGCTGTGCATCGAGCAGCAGGAATATTTGCGGCTGGTGACGAAGCGTCTGTACCCGGAAGTCGCGAAGCAGTGCGGGACGAATCATCAGGCGGTGGAACGCAACATACGGACGGTCATATCGACCGCTTGGAAGTGCAATCGCCCATTGTTGGAACGGATGGCGAAGTATCCTTTAAAGAAAAAGCCCACCACGGTGCAGTTCCTGGCGATCCTGTCGGGCAAGCTGCGGTAAAGCAGCCGCGGCGGGCGGCGGGAAAATATGGCGGCAGGCGCGATCCTTTGACTGCGCCTGCCGCTGTGTTTTCGTAATGATATCCACGTTCGGAAAATTCTGCCACTTCGTCCCGCCGTCCTTGTGGCGGGACGAAGACGCGCGCATAAGCGGCTTTGACCGCGCCGATCCCGCCCGCAGGCGGGAAAGG
>CAJUGU010000205.1 GCA_910586105.1 uncultured Eubacteriales bacterium
GAGCGCCAAAGGGGCGCGTCCGCCCCTCTGGACTCCCGCGATGCTGCGCATCGCCTGTTCCGCCTGCGGGCGGGGAAAGGGGCCGCTGCGGCAAACCGATAAACAGATTGGATTTTAAAGGAGGTTTTTTCCCATGCTGAAAATTTTGGACATGGATCTGCGGGCGTTCGACGGCGAAGCCGGGGACGCGCATCCGTTCAACCTGAACACCCATACGACCGGCACGGAAGCGCTTTCGCCGGAAATGAAAACGTATTACGATACCGCGCTGATCCATGCCGCCGAACCAAAACTCGTCCATGCGCAGTTCGGGCAGAAGCGGAACATCCCGCAGGGGCGCGGCAAAACTATCGAGTTCCGCAAGTTCAGCCAGCTGCCCAAGGCGCTCACGCCGCTGACCGAAGGCGTGACGCCCGACGGCGGTTCGCTGGAGGTGACGAGCGACACCGCGACCGTGGGGCAGTACGGCTATTACATCGCGATCTCCGATATCCTCGACCTGACCGCGATCGATCCCATGCTTCAGGAGACCGTCAAGGCGCTCGGCGCGCAGGCGGGGCGGACGCTGGATACCGTCGTGCGCGAGATCATGGCGGCGGGCACCAACGTGCAGTACGGCGAAGGGACGCAGACCAGCCGCGCCGCGCTCACCGCAAACGACAAGCTGACGGTGAAGGCGGTCAAAATGGCGGTGCGCACGCTCAAGAACGCCAACGCCGACACGATCGAGGGCGATTTCATCGGCATTATCCATCCGGATATCGCGTTCGACCTGACCGAGGACCCGGAATGGAAGTATCCGCATCAGTATGCCGATACCAAGGAGATCTACGAGGGCGAGATCGGCAAGATCGCGGGCGTGCGGTTTGTTGAGACCACCGAGGCGAAGATCTTTGCGGGCGAAGGCTCCGGCGGGCAGTCGGTGTATGCGACCCTGATCCTCGGCGCGAACGCTTATGGCGTGACCGAGATCGAGGGCGGCGGCCTGCGCACGATCATTAAGCAGAAGGGCAGCGCCGGGACGGCCGACCCGCTGGATCAGCGGTCGACGGCCGGTTGGAAGGCGATCCTGACCGCGAAGATCTTGTCGGATGAGTATATGGTGCGGATCGAGACCGGTTCCACGTTCTCGGGCGCGGCGAATTAAAGGAGGCTGTTACAATGTCGAAAAAAGTGGAAACGCAGGGGCTGGAAGAGCTGGGCGCGGCGGAAGCCGATGTGAAAGCCGAAACCGGCGCGGCGGCGTTGGGGACACCGGCTGCGAGGGCGGCGGCGCAGGCTCCCCAAAAGGAAAGCCTGCTGATCCCGCTGGATCCCAATGGGGCAAGCGGCAGCGTATTCCTGTGCGTGAACGGCAGGAACCTGCTGGTGAAACGCGGCGAACCGGTGCGGGTGCCGCCCGAGTTCGCGGAAGCCTATCGCAACGCGCAGCGGCAGCAGCTTGCCGCCGTGAAGGCGCAGCGGGCGGCGATGTCAAAAGAATGATCCGCTGAAGATCTGCGGCGCGGGGCAGGGCTTTTCGTATGGCCTTGCCTCGCATTTTTCAAAGACAGGAATAAAAAAGAGCCGGACTTCCCGGCTCTCAAAAAAGAATTTATTCATCCAGCGCGATCGCGTAGGCTTTGAGGATCTCGTCGATCTCCTCCGCAGAGTACGTTTTTTCGGGTGCTTTCCCGAAAAGGATGATCAGATCAAGGATAGCGGCCTTTTTGACAATATTGATTTCTTTTTCGCTGGGCATTTTGTCGCCCTCCTCTCCATTTGGTGTAGCTGGCGGTACGGTCTTACTGTTCCGTACCGATCGCGTATGCGGTGAGGATCTGCTTGATCTCCTCCGTGGTGTAGGTTTTATCCGGGGTTTTGTCAAGGACGTGGATCAAGTCGAATACGGCGGCTTTTGTGATGATCGAAATTTCTTTTTCGCTGGGCATTTTGTCGCCCTCCTCTCCGGTTTTGATTTATCCTTATGATATCATGCGGCGGGGCGCGCCGTCAACAGGTTTTTGCATAGGAGGTTTGATATGGCATTTAAGAACATGGAAGAGCTAGCGCAGGCGATCGCCGTTTCCGGGCAGAACTGGTCGGACGCCGACAAGCAGCTTGCGCAGAAAAGCATGGACTATGGCAACAGCATTTACACGCTCAAAAACGACTGGACGAAGGCCGTGCAGCGCGGGGATACCACCGCCGCGCAGGATATCCACGACCGTACCGACGATTTCCGGCGGCAGTACGGCGGCTATACCGGCGGTGCGGACGGCAGCGGCTACATCAAGGATTCCACCTATTTCAATTACGACGATCCGTATGCGGATACGCTTGACAAGCTGGCGGGGGATCTGGTGGGGCAGAAGAAGTTCACGAACCCATACCAGGAGCAGACCGACCGGGTGCTCGACCAGTATCTGAACCGCGACCCGTTCGAGTATGACCTCGATACCGACCCGATCTGGAAG
>CAJUGU010000206.1 GCA_910586105.1 uncultured Eubacteriales bacterium
AATCAACCATTCTTACTTTTGTAAATTACTGGATATTTTATGAAACTGCCGTGATACAAAATCCGGGGCTGCGGCTCTGGCGTCCCGCCCGAAAAACCCCTTGGGCTTCATCCGGCTAGGAATGGGGCCGCCCCATAGCGGGATCTTCGCAGGGTAAGACGTAGGACGCAGGCGGGGCCGGCGCCGGCGGGGGACGATAACGCAGCCATGCGAAGTTCCGGCACAGGGATGGCTCTGCTGTCTGTCCCAATGGAGCACCTGACTTTTCCTGCAAAATCAGGCGCGGTTGGACAACCGTCTCAATTTTCTTTCCCGATCCCCATTTTTCCGAAAACTGTGCTATAATAACCGCAGGCGGTTATAAGCTGCTGAACACATCCGCCCACCGTTGTGGTGCAATGGACAAAACCAATGAAGGGAGCGCCGCGCTTATGGTAATCGATCCGGTGGAGCTCCAGCGTCTGGCGGAGGAATTCCGCCGCTGTCAAAAGCTGCTGCTGGCGCTGGGCGATGAAAGCCGTCAACATCTCATTCTGGAAATGCTGCAAATCGAAGACTGTAACGGCGCCCGCGTAGGGACGATCGCAGAACGGACAAATCTTTCACGGCCTGCGGCGTCCCGTCATATCCGGATCTTAAAGGAAGCAGGCATCCTGAAAATGCGGCGCGAAGGCGCGCGGCACTATTATTATTTTGACGTAGACGCCGGTGTGATGGACGACCTTTTGCAAATGGCGGCGCATACGAAAGCGATTATGGAACGCCTGCCCGATCGCAGCGGCGAAGGCTGAAAAGCGCCCGCGCAAGAGTTTCCAAAAACAGCGGCAAACCGGTTGGATCATGGAGGGATCGACAATGGATTTATTGGAAGCAATGAACGCCCGTCACAGCGTCCGGCAATATCAGGACAAGCCGCTGGATGCGGCGACGGTCTCCGCGCTGACGGAGGAGATCGCGCTTTGCAATCAGGAAAGCGGCCTGCACATCCAGCTTGTCCGCAATGAACCGAAAGCCTTCAGCGGCTTTCTGGCGCGTTATGGCAAATTCAGCGGCGTGAAAAATTATTTCGCGTTGGTCGGGGCGAAGTCGCCCGCGCCGGAAGAACCCTGTGGCTATTATGGCGAACGGCTGACGCTTCGCGCCCAACAGCTGGGGCTAAATACCTGCTGGGTAGCCTTGAGTTATAGTAAGGTGAAGGGCGCGTTTTCGATTGGCCGCGGCGAAAAGCTCTGCGCGGTGATCGCCGTTGGTTATGGGACGACGCAAGGGGTCGCGCACCGCTCCAAACCGTCCGCCGCCGTGATGAAGGCAACGGGACCGATCCCGGAATGGTTCCGTCGCGGAATCGACGCTGCACTGCTCGCCCCAACGGCGGTAAACCAACAAAAATTTTTGTTTACGCTCCAAAACGGGCAGGTCATCGCCGAACCGGGACGCGGCCTTTACACCAAAATCGACCTTGGGATCGCCAAATACCATTTTGAATTGGGCGCAGGAACGGATCATTTCCGTTGGGCGTAAACGTGTCCCGCTGTCACACAAAAGGCAAACGCACGGAGTCAGAATGCCATAGCAGGCGCTGACTCCGTGCGTTTTTGTTTCCGATTGGCAGGCGTATCCTTTCATTTTATTTCATCTAACGGAAGGCGAAAGCCCGGCGCGATAAAAAAGCAATCGAACACGATTTCCGTGCCGTCGCTGCTAAGGAATACCTTGGGTTCGTCAGCGAACGAGAGGTCGCCCGTGTAGGTCTCCACGTCACAGGGCAGGAGCAGCGGGCCAAACCGTTCATACAGTTGCGCGCTGCCGCGCAGCATCAGGTTTTCCCAATACTCCACCACAAAAGTACGGTTGGTCTGCGGTTCCGTCCGTTCGATGTAGCAAGCCCATGCGCCCTGCAAAAAAAGGCCGTATAACAACACGGACGCGCCGATCGCGCCCAGCACGATCGCGCCAGCCGCGGCAAGCATCCGCAGCCCGGAGTTGCCCTCGACCGCCCAGCCGAGCAGCTTAACGAACAGCCAGCCGCCGACTGCCACCCCATCCCAACCAAGGATATTCAGCCCGGCTACCATGAATTTGATATCGAAAAAGAACAGCAATGTCAGCGCCGCCATTGCGGCGGGCAGGAAACCCCGCGCCGCTTCCCAAATTTTTTGCCGGTTCAAAGCCCCGTCCTCCCCTCTCGATCATCCCCCGCACAGGGGATGCTAACGCCATTATACCACAACAGCCGGAGGATTTGAAGCCCCGCAAACGTTATTTCCACTTCGATGATACCGGATCCGGTAGGCTCGCAGCCGTTTGCGGCGGCTCTGCCGCAGTGGTTGAAATCCGGTCTGTGCCCACGTTTTGCGTTATCACAAAAACAGAGGGCCGTCTCACAATCGGTGAACCGCTCCCCGTCAAGTGGACAATGAAATAATTAACAAAAAGTTCACAG
>CAJUGU010000207.1 GCA_910586105.1 uncultured Eubacteriales bacterium
CGTGAACAAGACAGTTTGAATGCCAAAGTGCAGTCCTTCCGATTCGATGTGGAAGTGCGGCGGAATAAGCTGTGGGGCGTGGCGGAATGTGAACTGCGCGAGCCGTTGAACGCCAGTGAAATGAGCGATTTGATCGACGAGGTCACTGGACAGGCAAGTGACGGATTTGGGGAAGGCTTCGAGCAAAGAGGGTTAAAAACGTCAGATGGCGATATGATTTATGCCTCCCTGTGGAGCGACGATCCGTCATGGAACATCCGGACGGAACAGGAATGTTTTACGCCGACCGCACTGCCGGAAGTCTGCCTTTCCACGCTGCCGTCGACCGGAGAACTGGTCTGTATCAAACGCGGAGAAAGCGGCTATCAGCCCTCCTCCTGGGAAACCGGAAATGCAGAAAAGAACCGGAGGTATGCGGACTATACCAACAGCAGGCGCGGAATAACGCCCGCGCAGGAAGAAGCGATGCTGAACGGCTGCATCCTCGGCTGGGATACTCCGGCAGCAGATCCGGCGTATTATGAAAAGCACGAAGCCGCAGCTCCCAGTATGAGCTTGTAAGTTAATATTATGACATCGAAAAAGGGCCGTTTTCCCAAAAAGGACTGCGGCCCTTTTTTCGTGCTCTTTTTCGGGAAACCGCCCTTGAAAAAGGAGGACGCCATGAAATATGAACCCTTGGTGATGCACCTAAAATCGGAGTGCAAAGGCAGAAAAAACGCCACGAAAAGCTCCGAATTGGAGCAACGCCTGCACATTAGCGGGAACGAGCTGCGGCGGCGGGTGAACCGGCTCCGGCGCGAAGGCGTGCCGATCGGCAGCAGCGCAGACGGCTATTTTTATGCTGTGACTGCCGGTGAAGTTTACACGACCATTCGTCAGCTTCGGGCAATGGAAAGCGGGCTGAAAGCCGCGATCAGCGGCCTTGAATCCGCGCTGTACAGCTTCGGCGAGAGCGAAGGCGGTGAGGTCAAATAAACAGCTTTATGAGTTGGATTGGCGGCAAAAAGGCGTTGCGGGATGTGATCGTCCAGCGTTTCCCGCTGCATTATGAGCGATATATTGAAGTGTTCGGCGGCGGCGGTTGGGTGCTGTTTCACAAACCGCCGCGCGGCGATTTCGAGGTCTATAACGACCGCAATAGTCTGCTAGTAAACCTGTACCGCTGTGTTCGCGATAAACACGACGAACTGATTGATGAACTGCGGTATGCGCTGAACTCTCGCGAAGAATTTGACCGTATCCGCGCAGAACTCGCTCGTGACAGTCCCGCGTCCGACGTGAAAAAGGCGGCGGGATTTTATCAGCTGATTCGCTACAGCTACGCATCCGGGCTTACCAGTTTTGGAAGCCAGCCGCACAACATTCGCAAGGATTTTCCGCTGATTGAGCAGGCGCACGTCCGGCTTGGCGATGTGGTAATCGAAAACCGGGACTTTGAAAAACTGATCCGCCAGTATGACCGTCCGGTCAGTTTTTTCTACCTCGACCCGCCGTACCACGCGACCGAAGGATACTATCAAAACATCGGCGAAGAAGGGTTTTCCGAGAAAGACCACGTGCGCCTGCGGGATACCTTAATGCAAATCGAAGGCAAATTCCTGTTGTCTTATAACGACGACGATTTTGTACGCAACCTGTATCAGCAGCCAGGAATCCGGATGATGGAAGTCAGCCGCTTAAACACCATCAAACAGCGTTATGAAAACGGTTCGCAATTTGCGGAATTGCTGATCGCAAACTATGATTTTGACGAACGGATGCGAAGCGCACCGTCTCAGATAGCACTTTTTTAGGAGGGAAAATATGAGCATCAAATTTGTGAAAGAAAATCAGTCAAAGGGGGTGCGGATTCCATCTGCCGCGCTGAAAATCTGCGGTTTGCAGGACACGCAAAAGCTGGAACTTCACGCACAGGAAAAAGCGCTTGTGCTGCTGCCGGGCAGGATGACGGCAATGGAGCTTTTGCGAACCGTAGAGCACCTGAACGAGCTGGGGCAGGAATTGTGCGCGCACCTTCTGGAAGCCTGCGGCAAGTGCGAGGAATGCGGCGAAGCGTTATGCCCATTCGCGCCGGAAATGGACGATTTCGAGGTATCGTCAGAACTGCTGGACGCGGCAGGCATCCCTACCGATGCCCACCTGTGGGCCTGCCCGGATCTGGATGCAAAAACCATACATATCGTGGAAGCGCCGGAGGTTGACTTGCACGCGATTCATCCCGATTTGCTTGAAAAGCTGACCGAAGACGGCATTTGTCTGGGCGAACTGCAAAAATACTTAACCAGTAAGGAGGTTGTTTATGGCGGCTGACCTGACCTACTACACGATCGACGATCTGCGGCTCGGCCAGCGGCGCAGCGACGGCCCCGGCTGGCGGCTTTCAGAATTTGGATTGCGGTCAGATGCATTCCGCCATTACCGTTCACTGGATGCAGA
>CAJUGU010000208.1 GCA_910586105.1 uncultured Eubacteriales bacterium
CCCTCTGGACTCCCGGAAAGATGCTCACGCATCTTTTTTTGTGGATCCCGGTTTTACGGCGACGGTCGGCAGCGCCTGCCGTGCCAGGGGAGTGTGCAGGGTATCAGCACAGGAATTAAAAAACGGAAAGAGCGGTCAGGATGAAGGAACGGTATTTTTTTAGTATTGGCAGCGGTTCGAGCGGAAATTCCGGGTTGTATGTCAGCGGCAACACCGCCGTACTGATCGATCTCGGCATATCCGTCCGGCGGATTACGGCGGCTCTGCGGCGGCAGGGGCTTACGTTTTCCGACCTCGCCTGCGTGCTGATCACCCACGAGCATACCGACCATATCAAGGGGCTGACGACGTTCGTTAAAAAGCATCGCGTTCCGCTTTATGCTTCACGCGGCGCATCGGAAGCCATTGCCCAGAAGGAACCCGGCGCGCTTCCGTTGCTGCGTCCCTTCTGGGGCGGGGAGACGTTCACGGTCGGAGATTTGCAGGTCGAATCCTTTCTGACCCCGCACGATTCCCCGGAAAGCGTAGGCTACGTCCTGCGCGGCGAAGGGGAAGCGTTCGGTTACGCCACCGACCTTGGATTCATGCCTTCTGCGGTGCGTTCCAAGCTGCTTGGCTGCGACACCGTGGTTTTGGAATCCAACCACGACCTGACGATGCTGGAAAACGGCCCCTATCCGTACATATTAAAACAGCGCGTCGCCGGGCCGCGGGGGCACCTGTCCAATGTGGATTGCGCGGCCTGTGCTGTGGAACTGGTGAAAAACGGTACGAAAACGTTGATTCTGGCGCATTTGAGTGAAGAAAACAACTGCCCGGCGTTGGCTTTGCGCGAGACGCAGGACGCGATCGCGGGGCTTGGAGACTGCGGCGTTTACGTCGCGCCAAAGGACGAAATGGACGAGCCGATCAGGCTGTCGAAGGAGGCGCAATGCTCGCTGTTCGCTTGATCTGCGTCGGGAAGCTGGGAGAAAAGTTCTGGAAAACGGCATGTGAGGAATATGTGAAACGCATTTCGGCATATTGCAGGCTGGAGGTCGTCGAACTGCCGGAGCAGCGTTTGCCCGACGGCCCGTCGGAAGGCCAGATCCGGCAGGCGCTGGCGCGCGAGGCGGAAGCGATCCGGGCCAAGATCCCTGCCGGGGCGGCGACAGCCGCGCTGTGCGTGGAAGGCAAGCTGCTTTCCAGCGAAGAGTTTGCGGAAACGCTGGGTAGGTTCACCGTTTCCGGGGTCAGCCGTCTGGCGCTGCTGATTGGCGGCTCCTGTGGGCTGGATGAAACGCTCAAGAAGGAGGTCCGGCTGCGGCTGTCTATGTCGAAAATGACCTTTCCGCATCATTTGGCGCGGGTGATGGCGCTGGAACAGCTGTACCGCGCGCTGAATATCCTTGCGGGCGGGAAATACCACAAGTGACTGGACCAGAGAAGCGGTATGACCGGCTGTTTGGCAAAGACCGTTCAGGACGATATTGCGGAACTGGCGCGCCGGCGCTGTTGGCAGAGATCGAACGGGACGGGATTTGGGAGATCAAAGTCCGGTTCTAAAGCGAAATGCGTTAAATGATGTGGACTTAGCGGCAGAATGCGTTCTGCATTTTTCTAAAGCGGGGGAGTTGTATCCTGATTTGAGATGGGAAGATGTAGCGGTCAAGTGAAGTGGATTGAAAAATACCCCCATTTCTTGGTCTGCTGAAACTCCAATACAGGGCGGTGGTGATAGGTGCTGACTATTCCACCGCCCTGCGTGTTATCGTTCTATATCCTGCGCCTTGCGGGGCTGCTGTTCCAGCTGTAAAATGCCGCTGATTGAGCGTTTTTCGCTCCTCGGTCGGGCGACTTTAAAAAAACGGCATCATCCATAATCCGTGAGGGCTTGAGTGACCGTCCTCGCTCTGTTATTCAGAAAGGCAGGGGCAGGCTCTGACTGCCGTTTGGTTGTCAGATAGCCGTTACTGTGAAGGGTGAGCGGCTATCTTTTTATTTAATCTGCTTAAATTTTTCGCGGATGATTTCAGCAGCTTCTTTTCCGGTTTCCGCCTTGAACGCAACGTTCTCTGTCAGCGTTTCCCAAAAGATAATCAGCTAAGAACCAATACGCGAAGGAGCCGAAAAAACATGCAGTCAGCGCCATAGGATTTTTTGAAGGAAGATATCTCGAGAAAAAAACCGGCGGCTCCCGCCGCGCGCGCATATTCGAGCGGCAAACGGAAATCCTTTTGATAGCCCTTGACGGACAGGGACGGATGGGGTAAAATAACAAAGGTTAGCTTCAGCTAACTTCTATCTGAAAATTGCTTCTCGGTTTGACCCAGCTGTCCATTTCCCCGCCCGCAGGCGGCATAGGCGATGTGCAGCATCGCGGGTGTCCAGAGGGGCGGACGCGCCCCTTTGGCGCTCCCCGCGTA
>CAJUGU010000209.1 GCA_910586105.1 uncultured Eubacteriales bacterium
TATGATGACAGTGTTTTGTTATTTCACTGTCTTTCATAGAGGGAGCATATCAAACAGGACGGCGCCCCCGTTTTTGATTGGGATCCGGTGTTGGACCGGCAAAATTAAACGTTGAACCGGAACAGAACGACGTCGCCGTCCTGCATGACATATTCCTTGCCTTCGGAGCGGACAAGGCCTTTGTCGCGCGCTGCGGGCAGCGAACCGCACGCCATCAGATCGTCGTAGGAAACCACCTCCGCGCGGATGAAGCCGCGTTCAAAATCGGTGTGGATCTTGCCTGCGGCCTGCGGCGCTTTGGTGCCTTTGGCGATCGTCCAGGCGCGCACTTCGGGCTCCCCGGCAGTGAGGAAGCTCATCAGGCCGAGCAGGTCGTAACAGACGCGGATCAGGCGATCCAGACCGGATTCCGCAAGGCCAAGTTCGCCCAGGAACATGGCTTTTTCGTCGTCCTCCATCGTGGCGATATCCTCCTCGAGCTTGGCGCAGATGGGGAGCACCTGCGCGCCCTCGGCGCCGGCGATCCCACGGACGGCTTCCAGACGGGCGTTTTCGGCTTCATCGCCGGTGAATCCGGCTTCGTCCAGATTGGCGGCATAGATCACCTTTTTGGCGGTCAGCAGATCGCTTTCGCGGATCACGCGCTGCACATCTTCGTCGTCGGCAAGGCCGGGGAAGGCGCGGGCGGTCTGCCCTTCTTCGAGATGCGCCTTGAGTCGTTCGAGGATCTCCACGTCAAGGTTCAGCTTTTTATCCGCCTTTGCGGCTTTGCGGGTGCGGTCGAGCCTGCGCTCCAAGTGTTCGATATCGGAGAAGATCAGCTCAAGGTTGATGGTTTCGATATCACGGCCCGGGTCGACCGAGCCTTCGACGTGTACGATATTTTCGTCTTCAAAGCAGCGCACGACGTGAACGATCGCGTCGACTTCGCGGATGTGCGCGAGGAACTTATTGCCAAGCCCTTCGCCGCGGCTCGCGCCTTTGACCAGCCCGGCGATGTCGACGAACTCTACGACGGCGGGGGTCGTCTTTTTTGCGTGATACAGGTCGGTCAGCGGCTGAAGCCGGGGATCCGGCACCGCAACCATGCCGACGTTCGGGTCGATGGTGCAGAAGGGATAGTTGGCGCTTTCCGCGCCTGCGTTCGTGATCGCGTTAAAAAGGGTAGACTTGCCCACGTTGGGCAGCCCGACGATGCCTAATTTCATGGATGGAAAACCTCCGTTGTTTTACTTTCGACAGTATTGTTAATGATAGCAGATTCCGCGTCCGTTTGCAACCGTTTCTCACAGCGATTCGATCACATAGGGGGTCGACTGGTAAACATAGTAGTTCAGCCAGTTCGTGAAAAACAGGTGCGAATGCGACCGCCAGCGGACGACGGGCTCGCGGGTGGGGTCGTCGCCGGGGAAATAGTGTTCGGGGATCTTGGGATCCATGCCCTTGCCGCGGTCGCGGATGTATTCGGCCTTCAGCGTATCGCGGTCATACTCCCCGTGGCCGAGGACGAACAGCTGACGGCCATCCATGGCTTCTACGATATGGACGCCCGCTTCATCCGAGCGCGCAAGCAGCCGCAGGGACGGGTTTGCCAGAATGTCGGCTTCGCGCACCTCGGTATGGCGGGAATGCGGCACCAGAAAAACGTCGTTGAAGCCGCGGAAGATCGGTTCCTTCGGAGTCAGCACGTGGTGATAGAAAACGCCGCTTTTTTTCTCGGGCAGGATGTATTTGGGGATGCCGTGATGGAAATACAGCCCGGCCTGCGCGCCCCAGCAGATGTGCAGCGTGGAATGGACGTGCGCTTTGGACCACTGCATGATCTGGCACAGCTCGTCCCAATATTCCACATCCTCGAAATCCATCATTTCGACCGGCGCGCCTGTAATGATGAAGCCGTCGTACTTCTTATCCTTGATATCGTCGAAATATTTATAAAAGGTGAGGAGGTGATCCTCCGGCGTATTTTTCGAGTGGTAGGTGCGGGTCTGGACAAGGTCGATCTCGATTTGCAACGGTGTGTTCGACAGGCAGCGCAGGATCTGCGTTTCCGTTACGATCTTCAGGGGCATCAGGTTCAGGATGGCGATCTTCAAAGGACGGATATCCTGTGAAAGCGCGCGGTGCTCGGTCATTACAAATATATTTTCACTTTCCAGGACAGCTCTGGCCGGCAGGCTGTCCGCGATCTTAATAGGCATGTCGCTGCAAGCTCCTTTCGATTCCTGGGGTATGCACTCTATTATAACAAATCCGGGGGAAAAAGCAAATCTTTCATGCGGGATTTGCGCGTAAAATGAAGCGGGCGCCATTGGCGGTTTTTGAAGGAATTACCGCCGGGAAAAATTTTTAGAAAAAAATCGAAAAAAGGTGTTGACATCCGGTTGGGAG
>CAJUGU010000210.1 GCA_910586105.1 uncultured Eubacteriales bacterium
CCGCTCCCCGCGCAGGGGCGGGTGCAGGGCAGAGCCCTGCCGCTCCCCGCGCAGGACAAGATTTCCATTTCTTATGTTGGAAATTCCCAAATTCTTCGTATAATCCCGGGCTTCCCGGTCGATACTATCCTCACAAGGGACGCGGCAGCGTTCCGAAATCACAGGAGGTATCAAGATGCGAAAATACGGCAAAGCAAACACTGCCGCGCGGATGGATGATAAGGGATTTTACATAATCCTGACCATCTGCGCTCTGGCGATTTTGGTTTCGGGTTATGTACTGTTCTTTATCCCTTCCGGCAGCAGCGATCCGGTAATGGACGATACGTCCTCACTTCCGGTAACGGTTCCGGTCACGACGCCGCAGCTCGACCTGACGGAAGACGAACCGCTGACCGACGCCGCCAATCCGGCGGAGGACAACGGCAAAACGGACGAAAAGGCGGACACATCGGACGCGGCGGATCCCGCGGACATGTCGGCGGATACGATGGATGAGGCTGAGCCTGCGCCCTCCATGGCGGAAAGCGGGCCGGAGCCGGAGGAAGCGGTGCAGACGGCGGCGGAGCAGCCCGCCCCGGTCTGGGTGCGCCCGGTCGAAGGCGCGATCATGATCCCCTTCTCGGGTGAAGAGCTGGTGTTCCAGTCGACGTTTGGAGATTGGCGGGTGCATACCGGCACCGACTATGCGGGTGCCGAAGGCGACCGGGTCTATGCCGTCACGGACGGCATCGTTGACCGGGTCTGGATGGACGGCTTGTATGGCCAATGCGTTCAGCTTTCCCATGCGGACGGGCTTGTTACCGTTTATATGGGCTTGAAAGAAGACCCGAAGGTCAAGGAAGGCAGCACCGTCAAAGCGGGCGATGTGATCGGTGAGCTGGGTTCGACCAATGCGGCGGAGAGCGCGCTGGGCGCGCATCTGCACTTGGAGGCCCGGGTCGGCGACCGCCCGGTCGATGTCGAGACCTTCCTGACAGGAACCGAAGGCGAATGATCCCTGTTTTCTTCCCTGGGGCTGTCTCAAAATGTTTTCACGTAAACCATAAGCGGCAGCCCTTATCCTGTACAGCAAAGACCAGCCTTTTTACAGAGGCTGGCCTTTATTTTTTTCATCGTGCAATTTGAAGAAGTTTTTCCCTTGCGTGCGCTTCCCGAACGGTTTTAAACGGCCCGCCCATATGATTTGAACCGCATATCAAAATCCCAATCCCCAAAGTTCGAGAAATTTTGCGTATTTGCGGTCAAACGACAGTTCTCGTATGGATTTCAGCGTCAGTGGATCAACAAAAACAATAGGCATGTCGACCTTCCGGGCGTATTTGACGGCGGCTGAGTGACGCTTCCAGTGCGTATGATAGACGGCGATCAGGTAATCCACGCGATCCAGTATTTTTTCGTACAATCCGACCTGCATTTTCGATAAGGATGGCCGCTGTGATACTCAACAATATCCGCCTTCTGCAAGATGTGATGGTAACGCTCCTGAGATTTCGCAGGCCACCCCTCCTCCTGTCCTTTGAAGGGAAGGATGCAGTGGAGCTGCACGTTATGGAACCGATTTTCTTTCAAATCCAAAATCATCTGCGCACCTAAAATATCGATCCCTTCTGACATTTCGGTGTACCAGTGCATGATGTTATTTTGACAGGCAGATTCAAGCACAGAAAACAACATTTCTTTGAATTGGATGCATAAAGGGTCGCTTTCATCATATTTCCATGGCGGATGCCGCGAACGGCGCCCTATAATTGCGCAGCTATGTTCCTCCAAAGTGGATTCATCTATTGTTCCGCCAATTTCTTCTTGTAGCATCATGTCATTCTCTCCAACTCAAACGTTTGGTTTCGGGCTCCTGGTATGGTGACTTCTCCGTATGGGAATTTCAATCAGGATTTTACAATACGGATTTATCAGAACTGTTATTTTAGTTTAGCAAAGGTATAATGGATTTGTCAATATCATTTTGTTTGGATGGTGAGATTATGGAATATGGAAAGATTGTTATGCACTTGGAGGAACTGCTTGGAGAAAGTAAGCTCAGCAAAAACAAGTTCAGCCAACGTGCGGAAATACAGCGCTCCCAAGTCAATCGCTTTTGTAAAAACCAGATCACCCGGCTTGATACAGATGTTCTGGCAAGAATCTGTACCGTATTCAACTGCGAAATCGGGGATTTACTGGAATTTATTCCGCCGGATAAAAACTGATCCCCTATACCTGCATGGAAAAGTCGCAGAGCCGGTTTTCCTCAGCATCTTCACCTTGTAATGAAGAAGGGCTGTCTCAAAATGATTTGCGCGAAATCATTTTGTGAACCGCTCCCCGTCAAGTGGACAATGAAATAATTAACAAAAAGTTCACAGCG
>CAJUGU010000211.1 GCA_910586105.1 uncultured Eubacteriales bacterium
ATCAACCATTCTTACTTTTGTAAATTACTGGATATTTTATGAAACTGCCGTGGGCAGGAAACCGCATAAAACGGCAATTTTTTCGGAACGATCGTTTGATCAATGGGGCCTGCGGCCCGCGCCCGGGCAAAGCCCTGCGGAGGCTCTCGCCTGCTCTTCGGCCCTGTGGGAGCGCCCTGCCTGCCTCCGGGCACAGCCGCATATTGGGATTTCGGCGGATCGCCCATCCCGCCGCAGCGGGAAAAAGCGATGCGCGGCATCGCGGGAGTCCAGAGGGGCTAAGCCCCCTCTGGCGCTCGCCGCGTAGGCGCGGGGGGCGGGGCAGAGCCCCGCGAAGGCTGCTGGGCGGCACGCGTTTACGGGTATGTGCGGGTGATATATTCCGAACGGGCATAGCCGTCCAAATCGTGGTAACGGACGACATACCAGCCGTCCCATTCGCCTAAGATCAGTAATGATTCACCATCATAAGCGCTCGCAATGACCGGCGCGCGCAATGACGGCGCGGAGCGGATGTTGAGGCTGCCCGAAGTGATATCGACCGTGCCGCTTTGGATCGGTTCCGGTTCAATAAAGGGGATGCCAAAATACTCCGTCAAAGAATAGACCAGGTTCCGCGCGATCGCATTGATATTCGCCCGGATCCATTCCGCATCCGTCGGATTATCATGATATCCCAGCTCTAACAGGACCGCCGGAGCCCGGGTGCGCGAGACTTCCCCGATCGAGGTCGTCGACCGGGTCTGCACCTTGGATGGGTCATAATAAACCGCCTTCAGGTTTGCGGCCAGGATATCGGCCAGACGCAGCCCGCGTTCGGAATTGGGGGAGTAATAAGCGTCGATCCCCGTGATCTTGCCGGCCAGATTTTCCGGCGCGGCGTTGGAGTGCAATGCTAAATGGACGTCATAATTTCCCGCATTGGACGCCTGAATGGAAGTCGCAGCTGTCATTTGCGGTGTGTTGCGGATAAATTCAATGCCGGAGGCCGTCAAATAAGGCTCCATGGCATCCGCGATCAGGTTCATATAATATTCTTCGTTGCCAGTCCCATCGTAGTAGGGATTAAATTCCTGCGTGGATGGGGAAAGGTAAATGGTTGGCATAACGATCCCTCCTTGCTGCCAAACGCTCTACCTTCAAACTATGTCGAAGATTATTTTTGTGTGCCCCTTTACAAATGAAAATAGATGTGCTATACTAAATACCAGACAAGCGTCCGTAGTTCAATTGGATAGAGCGTCAGATTCCGGTTCTGAATGTTGGGGGTTCGAGTCCCTTCGGGCGTGCCAAAAGCGAGCCATACGAACACACTGCCTACCGTGTATGTGGTAGGCAGTGTGTTCGTATTGGTGTGTCCGCTAAACTGTATAATTGCAAAGAATTGAAAAAGAGCCTGTTGCTTCGGGAGGATTCCCAGAGCAGCAGGCTTTTTCGTTGTGCGTATAACGGATTTCGTTATTATACAACCGAAAACGTGATTTTATAACATTTTCCTGCAAGATTCTAAAATCGATGATAGAATCTAACATAAAGGAGAATGGCGATGATTCGGATTTTACTGTCCACTGAGCTTGGCAGGCGGAAGTGGACGCAGGCACAGCTGGCGAGAAAAACAAAAATCCGACATTCGACCATCAACGACTATTATCACGAGTTGACAGACCGCGTGAATCTCCGGCACTTAGAGCAATCGGCGAAAAGGTATTCAGTATCCGGCGCAGGTAAACCAACCTTGATAATCAGAATAAGTAACCAGGTTAAGAACCTGTGGAATCGCGGGAATCAGCGTATCCTTAATACGAATACGCCATTTACGCAGGATGGATTTCAACTTTGCCCACATCTTCTCAATGGGATTCAGAACCGGGCTATATGGCGGCAGATATAGAGGTATTGCACCTTTTGCCCGAATCAGTTCGCCCACAAAATTGCAATGGTGCGTTCTGAGATTGTCCATAATGACATAGTCACCCTCATGAATCGACGGCAGAAGGACGGTTTCCAGGTATTCTTTGAAGCGTTCTTTTGTCGTGCCCCTTCAAACGTCATACAGGCAAATTGACCATCCTGACGAATTGCAGACAGGACTGTTGTGCTTTTTGGGGGCGCTGAACGGAGCATGATCCACCGCTCGGGTCTTTCCCGCAGAACGACCATACCGTCGTATCAGGTTCGTGTTTACACCGCTTTCATCCGGAAAAACCAGCTTTTCTCCTGGTATTTCTTTCGTGAGTTCTTTCCATTCCGCTCGCTTTTCCTGTACATCGGGGTCGCTCCTGTTCCGAAGCGTGAATCACCT
>CAJUGU010000212.1 GCA_910586105.1 uncultured Eubacteriales bacterium
TTCCGTTTTTTGTGAAAAATAGTCTTGACATTCAAAGGATAATAGTGTATTATCCGCAGCCCGGGGGCGGTCTCCGGGAAAAAAGCTCTGGCCCGTTCGCGAAGCCCCCAGGGGACGGGGCGGGGCGCATCCCCGGCGCAGTGTCATGCCCTTGCGGGAGCGGGAACGCCTTCCCTTCCGGCGCGGCGGCTTGGGGCAATGGGGCGGCTTCCGGCTCGTACCCGAAGGCGAGCCGGTTACGCGGATGCTTCTGCCGGAAAATATCCCGCTGCTTCGCGCCCGCGACATGGGTATAGATCTGGGTCGTCTTGATCGAGGAATGCCCCAGCAGCTGCTGGATATAGCGGATGTCGACCCCCTCCTCCAGGAGCAGGGTCGCCAGCGTGTGACGGAACATGTGTGGCGTCACGCGCCCTTGATACCCGGCAAGGCGGGTATACTTCTGCACGGCGCTGCGCACCGACTGGTCGGATAAGGGATTCCCCAACCGGCTTTGAAAAAACGCGCCGCCGCGCGGCGCCACGCAAACGCGCTGATAGCGGCGCAGCAGGGCAAGCACTTCGGGGTTGGTGATCTGCACGATGCGTTCCTTTTTGCCTTTACCGAAAATGCGGAGCGTGCCGTCGGCGAGGTCGAGGTCGCGGGCTTTGAGCTGGCAAAGCTCCGAAACGCGAATACCGGTCGAGAACAGCAGCTCGATCACGGCGGTATCCCGCAGGGCGAGCTTGTCCGAGGGGGCGCGGGCCAGGCAGGCGTGGGCGGCCTGCAAAATACCTTTGATCAGGCGGGCAGGCAGAGACCTTGGCAGCAGGGCGGGTTCCTGCACCCGCAGGCGCAGGTTGCTGAACGGGCTGCGGCCGACGATGCCTTCTTCCTCCAGCCACGAGCAGAACGCCCGCAGGGAAGCGATCTTGCGTTTGACGGTGCGCGGCATGAATTCCCGATTCAAATGGGACACATAGGCTTTCACCGTTTCGCGGTCGAGCCGCGCCCCCTGCGCCGACAGGTATTCGCCAAACTGGCGCAGGTCGATGCGGTAGGCTTTCAGGGTCTTGGGGTCGAGCCGCTTCTGCTCGCTGCACATCCTGATATAGCGCGCTTCGATTTCAGGCTTCCACTTCATAGTCAGGCACCTCCGGATGGTTTATAGTGCCCATTATGTCAGGAAATGGAACAATTTGTCGAGAAAAATTTTTCCCTCCGCGCAGCCGCCGCCCTGGGGCGCGGGAAGGGCCGGGAAGGCGCCAGGGGACGCTTTGGGGCAGATTTTTAGCGCTTATCTCCAAATTCCGGCGCGAAAGGCGGCTGAAATTTGATTTTTTTACAGAAACCGGCCATTCAAATGTAAAAATATTTGGCCGGGGGTTACAAAAGCGCTCCCATTGTGGTATAATAACGGCGTATGAATAACGGGAGGCGAACGAATTTGGCCAGAGAGATGACGGAATGCCCCCATTGCGGCGAAACGAGCGCGCGACGGGTGCTGACCAATCTGAATGTGGATAAGGAGCCGGAGTTGCGGGCGGCGGTGCAGGATCTGTCCTGTTTTCGCTGGGTGTGTCCGAACTGCGGCGTATCCTCGCTGGTCGTCGACCCCTGTTTATATCATGATATGTCGAACCAGTTCATGGTTTGGCTCTCACCGGAAGGCAAGCCGCAGGAGGTTGGCGGTTTCGACCCATTGGCGGGCTATACGCTGCGCTATGTGGACGATCTGAACGCATTCCGGGAGAAGGTGAACATCCTGGAGCGTGGCCTGGACGACCGGGCTGTGGAGCTGATGAAGCTGTTGTTGCTGTTCCAGCTCCATCGGGATCTGGATGTGGTGGAGCTGTTATTCCACGACCTTGACGACCGGAACGGAACGTTTACGTTTGTAGCCGTCCTGTCGGACGGGGTCGAGCAGTATATCACCATGCCGGGCGACACATACCGGCGGCTTGCCGCCGACGTGCAGGAACGGCTGTACACCAACAACCGCGATTTTCTGAAGATCGGGCTGGACTGGGCGCGGGAGGCATTGGAGCTGCTGCACGGCTGAGCTTTCCCCACCGGGACTTTTTTGGCGCATAAAAATGGAGCCCCCGGCCCTGCGCGGGCGGCGGTCCTGCGCGGACAGCGCCAGAGGGACTTGTCCCTCTGGACTCCCGTTTCCCGCTGCGGCGGGGCGCCCTACGCGGGCGGCGGTCCTGCGCGGACAGCGCCAGAGGGACTTCTCCCTCTGGACTCCCGTTTCCCGCTGCGGCGGGGATCGGCGCGGCGGCAACCGTTTGCGCGTGCTGCTTCGGCCCGCCAC
>CAJUGU010000213.1 GCA_910586105.1 uncultured Eubacteriales bacterium
CCGCCCCTCTGGACACCCGCGATGCTGCGCATCGCCTGTACCGCCTGCGGGCGGGGCGCAGGGGGAAACATTAACCGCCGTGCGAATCCCCGCCGCAGCGGAGGAGGGTTTCCAAAGGGACTAGTCCCTTTGGCGCTGTCCGCGGAGGACCGGGTTTCCAAAGGGCAGAGCCCTTTGGCGCCCGCCGCGAAGGCGATCCCCCCGTCACCCTTTTCGAATGGGAGTTGTCATGCTTATGAAACGTTACCGTATTCTGGAGAAAATCGAACGCCCGGCAGATCTCCGCCCCCTCGATTATAGCTCGCTCTATGAGCTGTGCGCCGAGCTGCGCGCTTTCCTGCTCGACCACGTCTCCGAAACCGGCGGCCACCTCGCCTCCAACCTCGGTATCGTAGAGCTTGCCGTCGCCCTCGAACGTACCTTCGATACCTCCACCGACCGGCTCGTCTACGACGTCGGCCACCAGTGCTACGTCCACAAGATCCTCACCGGCCGGCGCGAACGTTTCTCCACCCTGCGCCAATGGGGTGGGATCTCCGGATTCCTCAAACCCTCCGAAAGCCCCGCCGACGCCTGTATCTCCGGGCACGCCTCCGCTTCCGTCTCCGCCGCGCTCGGTATGGCCCACGCCCGCACCCTCAAAAACCAGAAATATCACGTAATCGCCGTCATCGGCGACGGCGCGCTCACCGGCGGCATGGCCTACGAGGCCCTCAATGACGCGGGCGACAGCGGCGAACCGTTGATCGTGATCCTAAACGACAATAAAATGTCCATCACGCCTAACGTCGGCGCGATGAGCCGCCACCTCGCACGGCTGCGCGTCAGCCCCCGCTATCTGGGCGCAAAGTCCCGTACCAAAAAGTTCTTCGGTCGCCTGCCCTTCGGCGAACGGCTCACCGACTTCGTTTCCCGCAGCAAAAGCCGCATGAAACGCGTCGTGCTGCCCACGACCCTGTTTGAACAGATGGGCTTCGCCTATCTCGGGCCGGTGGATGGGCACGACCTCAAATCCGTGTGCGAGCTGCTTAACGCCGCGAAAGGCATGAAAAAACCCGTGCTGCTGCACGTCATGACCCAGAAGGGCAAGGGCTATCGGCTCGCTGAGGAACGCCCGGAAAAATACCACGGCGTCAGCAAGTTCGATCCCGAAACCGGAGAGCCCGCAGCCAGCCACAGCGCGGATTTTTCATCCGTCTTCGGCGAGGAGCTTTGCAGGCTGGCGGCAAACGACGCGCGGATCTGCGCGATCACCGCGGCAATGAGCTCAGGCACCGGGCTGCTCGGCTTCGCCGGACGCTTCCCCGACCGCTTCTTCGACGTCGGCATCGCGGAGGAACACGCCGTCACGATGGCGGCCGGTATGGCGGCGCAGGGATTGAAACCGGTCGCGGCGCTGTATTCCACCTTTTTGCAGCGCGGGTACGACCAGCTGATCCATGACTGCGCAATCGACGAGCGGCGGCTCGGCTGTGTGTTCGCCGTCGACCGGGCGGGCATCGTCGGAGCCGACGGCGCGACCCATAACGGGGTGTTTGACGTCGCCTACCTGCGTTCGATCCCGGGCATGAACCTGTTCGCGCCGTCGAATTTCGCCGAACTGCGCGCAATGCTTTCGCGTGCAATCTATCACGAATCCGGGCCTACTGCGATGCGTTACCCGCGCGGCGGGGAAGGCGCGTTCCGCGAGAATACGGCAATGGCGGACTGGAGCTGCCTGCGCGAAGGCACGGACGCGGCGCTGGTCAGCTATGGCATTGAGGTCAACGAAGCGTTAGGCGCGGCGGCGCTCTGCGAGGAACGCGGCCTGTCGGCGGCGGTCTTCAAACTGAACCGCCTGTCGGGCGAATTCCCGGCGGAGCTGGTCGACGCGCTGCTGAAATTCCCCAAACTGCTGATCTGCGAGGACGTATCCCCGGCGGGCGGCATCGGGGAGGCGCTTTCCTGCGCGCTGGCGCAGCGGGGCTGCACGGCGCAGCTGCTGCTGCGCAATACCGGCTGGCGGTTCCTGCCGCATGGCAGTCCGGCGGATTTGCTCCGCCTGTGCTCGCTGGATGCGGAAAGCCTTGCGCTGGCACTGTTGTGATCGCCCCTGCGCGGGGTGCGCCAAAGGGCTCTGCCCTCTGGACTCCCGCCCCTGCGCGGGGTGCGCCAAAGGGCTCTGCCCTCTGGACTCCCGCCCCTGCGCGGGGTGCGCCAAAGGGCTCTGCCCTCTGGACTCCCGCCCCTGCG
>CAJUGU010000214.1 GCA_910586105.1 uncultured Eubacteriales bacterium
ACGTCTCTCTTTCAATGGCTGCCTTTTTCTGGGATTTTTATGAAATTGCCGTGGACTGCGGGGCATGAGGGCTTGTTTTGCGCGGCGGTTTGTGGTAGGATAATAAGGTGCCACATAAAGAGCCTGCAAAAAAGGCGCGGGGCCCTCAATCGGTCCTCGCGCCTGCCTTCGCCGCCCGTTACTGCGGCAATGTGTTATGATAAGCCGTAATGACTTTGTCCTCCAGCTCGGCGCGGAGGGCCGGTCCGATCGGGTGGACAATATCGCGGTATTTCCCGTCCGGCATCCGGCGGGAGGGCATGGCTAAAAAAAGCCGGTCCTGCCCGTCGATGATCTTGATATCATGCACGGCAAACACATCGTCGAATGTGACGGATACCAGCGCCTTCAGCCGCCCGACCTCCTGTAAGTGTCGGAATTTGATGTCGGTAATTTCCATATACTTTGCAGCTCCTTTGGAAAAATGTCGTTTCGTCGGAATGACTATTTATATTTTGAACAAATTGGCATATAATAATACTCAGAAACGAAAGAAAATTTTCTTCATTTGGAGGCAACTGACAAAATGGCCACTTCCCTGCAACATTCTATCCAGGAACAGGAAATCATTCACCTGATCGGTATCGGCGGCGTTTCCATGAGCGCGCTCGCCGAGCTGCTGTTAAGCTATGGCGTTCACGTCACCGGTTCGGACCGTCAGGAAAGCCCGGTCACAGAACGGCTCGAACGGCTCGGGGCCTATATCACTTACGCCCACCTGCCCGAAAACGTAGACGGCGCTTCCCTTGTGATCCGTACCGCCGCCGTGCATGACGACAACCTTGAAGTCATACGCGCCCGGGAACGCGGCATCCGCGTGATCGAACGCGCCGAAGCCTGGGGCCAACTGATGGCCGATTATCATGACGTGATCTGCTTCTCCGGCACCCATGGCAAAACCACCTCCACCTCTATGATGACCATGATCGCGATAGAGGCTGGCCTTGATCCCACCGTGATGGTCGGCAGCCGCCTGCCCGCTATTGACGGTACCCTCCGCATCGGCGCGCACGACTGTTTTGTCGCCGAGGCCTGCGAATACTGCAATTCCTTCCTGAGTTTCCGTCCTACGGTCGCAGTCATTTTGAACGTGGAGGAAGACCACCTCGATTTCTTTCAGGATATCGACGATATCGTCGCCTCCTTCCGCCGCTTCTGCGCGCTGCCCCCGGAAGACGGCGTCGTCGTTGCCAATGCCGACGACCCGAACGCCGTGCGCTCTGTCCGCAATGCGGAGCGCGTCATTACCTTCGGCGAATCCGAACGGGCCGACGTGCGCGCCGTCGATATCCGGTCGGAAAACGCTTATTATCGTTTTACCGTACTCGTGCATGATGAGTTTTATGCCGATATCGAGCTTGCCGTGCCGGGCCGGCACAACATGCTCAATGCGCTCGCATGCTGCGCGTCCGCGGAATTCCTGGGGATCCCCGGCGGGACGGTGGCGAACGCGCTGGCAAAGTTCACCGGTTCCTCGCGCAGGTTCCAGCGCATGGGAAAGACCGAAAAGGGCGCGGTCGTTGTGGACGACTACGCGCACCACCCCAGCGAAATGAAAGCGACCCTCAGCGCCGCACGCCAGATGGGGTTCCGCAAGATCTACTGTGCGTTCCAGCCGCACACCTATACCCGCACGAAAGCCCTGTTCGACGACTTCGTCGAGGCGTTGTCCCTGTGCGACCATGCGGTATTGGCGCCGATCTACGCCGCGCGGGAGAAGAATACCATCGGTATCAGTTCCGCCGACCTTGCGGCAAAAGTGCCGGGCGCGGTGGCGTTCGAGAGTTTCGACGAGATCGTCGAGCACCTCGCGCAGAACGCCGGAGAAGGCGACCTGATCCTGTCCATGGGCGCCGGGAACATCAATGCGATCTGTGATAAGCTCGTGCGGAACAGCCGGTTTTGATCCGGCCGCGGCCTGCGCGCATGAAAGGGAGGCTTACCGGGATTCGGCAAGCCTCCTTTTTGCGTGCATGCTTCCGGCAAGCTGCGCTTTTCAGGCCGCATATCGTGGATCTGTGCGCCGCCGTGAAGGGGTGCGGCAAGCCGTTGGACCGGTCGTGTACCATGCGGGCTGTTTTGGCGGTCAAGACGCTTCCGGCCATTGTATCCGCAACACGGCAGTTTCATGAAATTTCCAGTAATTTACAAAAGTAAGAATGGTTGATTAGAGCAGAAAGCATGGAGGATT
>CAJUGU010000215.1 GCA_910586105.1 uncultured Eubacteriales bacterium
TGGAATTGATGGCACTCCAAACGGAATATGATTATTTGTTTCGGGAAGTGCCTGATAAAAATGAGACGGCAATACTGTGAAAAATTCGGGGAGCCCTTCCTTTGCTTTAACTATGTGGATTTTCCCGGAACGAAAACCCAGGCTGCGGCGGATATGTACCGCGAGATTCTAAAGAAAGCCCTTGCGGACGATAAGCCTTCTACGATGGTGTCCCATTGGTTTGACAAAATGGATCATTAACAAAAATATGGCAGCATCTGAACGCGAGGCGCACTTGGAAGAAACGCCCGCAGGATGGAGCGTTAAAAAAAGAGACGGCAGGTTTCGGCGTGCCGTCTCTTTTGGCGCCTGTCAAAAATTCAGATAAAGGTATTCCCCGGCGGGTTCCGTCACCCAGACGGAGACCGAGCCGCCGTTGACCGAGAAATCGCCCCAACCGTCCGCGCCGACTTCCACCGTCCCGGGAATCGATCCGAGGGCGTCGACCATCCGGCGCCCGGCAAGGCGCGGGCCAAGGTACAGGCGTTTCTTACCGCCGCAGCGATCCGTCATGAGCACGGCAACGCCGGAATCGGCATGTTCCTCATCGCCCTCACGGGTGAAACCGATCAGGGAACCGTCGTCAAAAAACAGGTGTTCCGTGCCATAGGCGTACCGTTCCCGGATCTTGACCAGCCGTGGGAGCTGCTTCACCGGCGCGATCCCGTCGTGCGGGATCCCATAATAATCGCCATAAAACACACAGGGGATCCCTACGGGACGAAGCAGGATCAACGCATAAGCGATCGGTTTGAACCAATCCGGGATAAAGGAAGCAAGCGCCTGCCCGGGCTGGGTATCATGATTGTCGACGAAGGTCACGGAATGTTCCGGGTCGACGCCGGTCAGGGTATGGTCAAAGATCCGGGCCAGATCGAAATGCCCGTTCGAGGTAGCGGCTTCCAGGAATCGGAAATGCAGCGGTACATCAAACAGCGATAGGGAACGCTGGGTCACATCCAGATAATGCGTCAGCCGACCGACTTCCTTCGACCAGTATTCCCCTACCAGAAACAAAGGGTTTTGCGCCGCGTCCCGATGCTGCTGCATGGCGGCGATCCATTCGCGGCAAAAATCAAAACTGATATGCTTGACGGCATCCATCCGGAAGCCGTCCATATGTACGGTATCCTGATACCAGCGGCCCCATTCGCGGGTCTCCTGTATCACTTCGGCATTGTCGGTGTCCAGATCGGCGCCCATAAGGTAATCATAGTTGCCGTTTTCAACATCGGTTTCCCGGTTCCAGTACTTCCCGTTGAAACGGAAAATGCCATTTCGTTTTGCGCCCTGGTCCCAGTCTGTGCCGCTGAAATGCGAGGCGTTCCAGCAGAAGCCGGAATACGTCCCGGCCCTGCCGGGGAAATTGAATTTTGTCCATGCCGTGATTTGATGTGTGCCGGTAATATCCTGATCCCGGTTTGAACCAAGCCCTTCGACGACGGAAACCTCTTCGGTATCGTCGGCCCCCATGCGGTGGTTCAGCACCACGTCGCAAAGTACCGCGATCTGGTTGCGCTGCAGCGCCTGAACGGCGGCAATATATTCATCTTTTGTCCCATATTTTGTCCGGACAGCGCCTTTTTGATCGAATTCACCCAAATCGTACATATCGTACACGTCATATCCAACGCTGGCCGGGCCTGCCGCGCCTTTGTAGGCAGGCGGGAGCCAAACCATATTGATCCCGGCCTTCCGTAATGCCTCGGCCTG
Source organism: uncultured Eubacteriales bacterium (assembly GCA_910586105.1). Taxonomy (GTDB): domain Bacteria; phylum Bacillota; class Clostridia; order Oscillospirales; family Butyricicoccaceae; genus QXXE01. The sequence continues at coordinate 1,753 of CAJUGU010000215.1, forward strand.
TGCGGCAAGGCGTTTCCAATGCAGTCCGTTTTCCGGCAGATACCATTCAAAGTATTGCATCATCGTTTTGTTCGTCATATAACACCATTCCATTAAGAAATTTTTGCAAGGGAAAGGGGAACGCCCCGATACTATTTGCCGGCATGGAGGCGGGCAGGCATATTGGCTTTCCACATCTATTATAACACAATGACAATTTTCGTCAAGAAAAACGGTTTGTGCTTATCGGTTTGACGCAACTGGCTCCATCCCCGCCCGCAGGCGGCACAGGCGATGCGCAGCATCGCGGGTGTCCAGAGGGGCGGACGCGCCCCTTTGGCGC
>CAJUGU010000216.1 GCA_910586105.1 uncultured Eubacteriales bacterium
CGGGCCTGCGGGCACCGTGACCCCGGCGGCGGCAGTTGCCGACGCGACGGGTGAGGGAGATGTTGTCGCGCAGTTCAACGCGCTGCTGGCGAACCTGCGGGCTGCCGGTCTGCTCGCGACCTGATCGAAGGACACCGCATCCGGGTCCTACGGCGGACGCTGGCCCAACCAAGGGCGCCGCTGCGGCGGGCTTCCGCACGGCGCTTCGGGCCGGCAGGGTAAAACTGCCGCCGCGGGGCGGATGGCTGGTCCTTCCCCGGACAGATCCCCCAATTTCTGCGAGCCGCCTCAACCGGGGCGGCTCGTTTTCTCAGATATATCAGGAAGGAGCCATTCTATGAAAACTTATCGTGTCTGCGTTTATGCGATCAGCAAAAATGAAGCGCGCTATGCGGAAACGTGGGCAAGATCCATGTCGGAGGCTGACGAGATCGTCGTTCTGGATACGGGTTCCGAGGACGACACGGTTGAACTGCTGCGCCGGAACGGGGTCAAAGTCACCGAAGAGCGCATTGTTCCGTGGCGGTTCGACGATGCGCGCAACCGGTCGTTGGCGCTCGTGCCGGACGATATCGACATCTGCGTCTGCACCGATCTGGACGAAGAATTCCATCCCGGCTGGCGCGAACGTCTGGAAGCCGTTTGGGATGACGACGTAAGCCTTGCGAATTACCGCTACACGTGGAGCTTTAACCCAGACGGCAGCGAGGGCTCGGTCTTCTGGATCGAAAAGATCCATTCCCGTAAGGGCTTCCAATGGGTGCATCCGGTTCATGAGGTGCTGGAGTGGGTCGACAAGGCCCCGCAGGGCCGCACGGTCAGCGTCGGCGGGATCCAGCTGGATCACCATGCCGACCCTGGAAAATCCCGCGCGCAATATTTGCCGCTGCTCGAATTGAGCGTTCAGGAAGCCCCCTTTGACGATCGGAACCTGCATTACCTGGGGCGGGAATATATGTTTCACGAACGCTGGGACGATTGCATCCGCACCTTACAGCGGCACCTCGCGCTGCCGACGGCCACCTGGGCCGACGAGCGGTCGGCGTCGATGCGCTTCATCGCCCGCGCATACCTGAGTAAGGGGCAGCGCGGGGAAGCGGCGGGCTGGTACCTTCGGGCGATCGCCGAAGCGCCGCATTTGCGGGAAAGCTGGCTGGAATACGCCCATCTTTTGTATGAAGACGAAGCCTGGGACGGCGTGTTGTATTTCACCGGCTGCGCGTTGGAGATTCATGAACGCCCGCGCACGTATATCAGCGAGGCGGCGAGCTGGGGAAGCCTGCCGCATGACCTGCGCACGATCGCGTATTACCGCACCGGCAGGCTGAAGGAAGCGCTTGCCGAAGCCCGTCGGGCGCTGGCGCTTTCGCCGCGTGAGGAGCGGTTTCGCAAAAATGTTGCGATGCTGGAAAAAATGGTGAAGGGAAGCATGGTGAAGGGAAAACGGCCAAACTGACGGCCTTCGCCGCCTGGTGTGGCGGATCGGCGTTGTTCCGACGCGGCGGGGAAGCCGCCCGGCATTGTTCCCGGCAGGCCGGTGAACGCATTACCGGACGACGGCATAAACTGGGAGTGTGGCAAAGCCACAAATCCTGAATGATCCATCGTTAGGAGGAAAACATGAACCGATATCTTTCTTCCGAGTTTGAACGATTCGCGGACAGCTGCCGACGGGCGGAGGAATACTGCGGCTGCTGCCAGCAGATTATAGATCCGTGCTGCTGCTGCCAGCAATCCGACCCATACTGCTGCTGTGCCGGCCCGACCGGCCCGCGCGGTGCGACCGGCCCGACCGGCCCCACCGGACGGAACGGCCTGACTGGCGCTACCGGCGCGACAGGGCCTACCGGGCCGATGGAGGGTGTGATTTATACGCAACCGCTTTCCCTGCTATGCCAGCGGATAGCGCCGGGGCTCTGCCCCTGGACCCCGGTCCTGCGCGGACGGCGCCAAAGGGACGCGTCCCTTTGGAATCCCTT
>CAJUGU010000217.1 GCA_910586105.1 uncultured Eubacteriales bacterium
CTACAACCGTCTGCGGCGCTGCATCCAGCACATAATCCGGAAGGGTTTTCGTCTCTGTAATGATATATATGCTGGGTTTTAATTTTGATATTTCGATAACGCCGTTTTCATCGGTTTGGTAAATGCCGTTCGAGGAGGTCACGCCTTCGTTGCTGTCAACCACCTCGCCGGTCGAGGTCGTCACCTTGAATTCGACCCCTTTCAGCGGCTCTCCCGTAATGCTGTCTTTTTTCACTATCACGAGTCCGCCTTTTGGCTGGTTAAAAAAGTCAAGGCTGTACGTCCGATGATCCTTGATTTCAATGTGCTGCGGCGTGTTGTCAAGCAGGAATCCGGGCTTTGCCTTGACCTCCTGCACGATATATCCCCCCGGATCGAGGTCGGGGATCATGATAAAACCGCGTTCGTCCGTCCGGTATTCGCCGTTGGACGTGCCGACAACCGTTCCATCAATGCGGGTCACTTTGAAAACCACATCGGAAAGCGGTTCCTTTGTCACGGAATTCATCTTTTTAATCAGAAGCCCGCCTAAAGGTTCGTTTTCGATGGTGATTTTCGTCGTTTTTCCGGCTTCGACCTTCGCAACCCGGCTGCTGCCGTCCAGCAGATAGCCGTCCGGCGCACGCTTTTCTACGATTGTATAATCGCCGCTGGGCAGGTCTTGCAGCAGGATCTGGCCGCCGCTGTTGGTCGTGAACGAGGTCGTCGGGAAACTGCTGCCTTTGATTTCAAAGGTCGCGCCCTGGAGCGGGCTGCGCGTCACGCTGTCGATCTTCTCGATCAGCAGTTTGCCCTTCGGGGTGTTGAAAAAGGTCAGTGTTTGGGCATCGTTCGCGGAGACTACAACGGTCTGGGAAGTGGTATCTAATTCGTACCCGTCAACCGTTTTTGTCTCTGTAACCACATATGTCCCCGGTGTGAGCTTTAAAAGCACAATTTGACCGTTTTCATTGGTTTTATACATCCCATTCGTGCTTGTAAGACCCTCATTATCGGGGACAAGTTCGCCGCTTGCGGTCGTGATTTTGAACTCAGCACCCTGCAATGGCTTTCCCGTAACACTGTCTTTTTTGACAATAATCAAACTCCCTTTCGGCTGGTTCCGAAATTCGAGCGTCATTGTCTCATTCGCCTTGATTTTGATCGTCTGCGGAACGTCGTCCAGCACATACCCCGACCGCGTGCGGGTTTCCTTTGCAATCACGGTCATGCCGGGGTCGAGGCCGTCAACGTGGATCGTGCCGGAGCTGTCTGTCACATATTTACCGTTGGAATTTCCGATCACATTGCCGTCGCTGCCGGTCAGCTGGAATTCAACGTCAGAAAGCGGTTTGCCGGTCGCAGCATCCTTTTTGATGATGAGCAGGCTGCCCTTTTTGTCGTTTCCGAATGTTACCGTTATGACATCCTGTTCCTTGCCGGAAAGGTAGACCGTCTGCGCGGAATCGTTAATCACATAGCCTTCCGGCGCGGAAATCTCTTCAATAATATATGTCCCGGCCTTTAAACCAGTCTTTACAATCGTTCCGTTGCTGCTGGTCATGTACTCGCCGATGGTCGTGCCACCAGTACCAGAGGTTCCGCCAAGATAGCGAATCCGGAACCACGCATTCGGCAAGACCTTGCCGCTGTCTGCGTCAATTTTCTTAATGACGATCGCGCTGAGCGGAACATTTTCAAAGGTGAAAGTTTTGCTTGTACCAGCCTTGATGTAGGCTTCCTGTGTCGCAGGCTGCTTGATGGAGTACCCGGCAGGGGCTTCGATTTCCGTAACTTTGTACCAGCCATCCTGCACTTTATCGAGCTTAATTTGACCGTTTTCGTCTGTAA
>CAJUGU010000218.1 GCA_910586105.1 uncultured Eubacteriales bacterium
TGGATGGTGCTTTGCGTGTGTCGGTGGACAGCAAACTGCGTCAGAAAATGCGCGAGAAGAAAATGGCGCTCGGGCATAAGGCTGATGACCATGAGAACACAATCAATATGTGATCGGTGGAGGAAGGTGAACGTGAAAGCCCGAGTTCGCGGAAGACTCAAAATTCTTGCTCCAAGTTTTTATTCTCGGTGGATGCAGCATTCAGCTCTTTGATGCGATTGGAGTCTACGAAATGTGTCGCATACCATTTTTCGACTTCTGGGTTTCCGATTTTGCTGAACCGGAGCGGTATTACCGGTTTATCTCCCTGCCCGTTTTTCTTTTTTACACCCCAGCGTTTATAGTAACAAAAAGATGGCTTTAAACCGTTGTTTTTCGCATAGATACGCATTTGATGCATAATGAAGGACAGCTTATGGAGATTGATGGTGCAAACGCTTTCCAGGTACGGAATCCGTCCAAAGCGCCAATCCTCGTACTTGCTTTTTTGAAGCACGCCGATTTCCATCAATACACCTACAGGCGCGGTATAACCTCGCCTGCGGCACTGGCAGTACATTGCAGAGCGTACCTTCTTCGTCAATTCGATATTGTTCATATGTCGCCTCCCCGTCTGTCTGGATGCTATAAATGTCTGCTTTTATTATTGCAGATAAATTGCGGTAATGCAAGAACAGGGTTAGAAAGTGGGTGATGAAATGCCATACATACATTTTACAGAAGAACAGAAGCAGCGTGCCAGCAGTGTAGATTTGGTTGAGTTTTTGCGGCGGCAGGGCGAAAAGTTGCTTCCGTCCGGACGCGAGAAGCGGCTTGGCAGTGACCACAGCATTACAGTCAACGGCAACCGCTGGTATGACCATTCTGCGCAGCAGGGCGGCGGAGCGATTTCCTTCGTGCAGAAGTTTTACAGCGTAGGCTATGCGGAAGCCGTGATACGCTTGCTCGGCGGGGAGCCGGGCGAAACCTACCAGCAGGTGAAACAACAGGCTCGTGAGCCTCCCAAATCGCCGCAGCCATTTGTACTGCCTGATGCAAACCCGGATATGCGACGAGCATTTGCTTATCTGACGAAAAAACGTCTGATTGGAAGCAAAGTTGTAAATGCTTTTGCGGAAGCCGGATTGCTTTATGAGAGCTGTGAAAAATTTAATAATATGGAGCGGCACAACGCCGTGTTCGTCGGGATGGATGAACACGGCGTTGCCCGTCATGCGCACAAGCGCGGATTGGGCGATCAGCCATTTAAGCGAAATGTAATCGGCTGCGATGCACGGTATAGTTTCCACCATATCGGAACGAGCAGGCGACTGTACGTTTTTGAAGCGCCAATCGACCTGATGTCGTTTGTCACACTGTACCAGAAAGATTGGCAGAAGCATAGCTACGTTGCATTGTGCGGCACGAGCGAACACGCCATGCTCTGGATGCTGGAGCAGAATCCGAAACTTCAGCGGATTGCGCTTTGCCTCGATCACGATTCGGCGGGAATTACCGCAATCGGACGGCTCCGTGAAATTCTGCATGATAAGGGATATCGAGATATCGCTGTCGGGCTTCCCCAATCGAAGGATTGGAACTCGGAATTGTTTGCGTGCTGTGGCAGATCGGCCGAGCCGGGGGAGGAGCATCCGCAGATGCTTGCTGCGTCGTCGATCTGTGAACGGATCGCAGGACTTGCAGAAAAAGCAAATGCCCGTTTTGCCGCGCAGCAGATTCCGCCGCTTTT
>CAJUGU010000219.1 GCA_910586105.1 uncultured Eubacteriales bacterium
CAAAGGGACTCGTCCCTTTGGAATCCCTTTCTCGCCTGCGGGCGGGATCGGTGCGCGCAAAGTCGTTTCTGCGCGTGGCTTCGTCCCGCCAAAATGGAGGCGGGCGGACGGCGCTTTATAAGGCTTGGCTTTGACGTTTAGAAGGGCAGGGGTATTTGCTTTGGTTCCCTGTATGCGTGAAACGCCGTGAACGCTTGCATTTGCGGGGCATTCCGGATATAATAGGGCAAAGGCGTACGATCCGCTTGGCAAATACATCTGCCGTTTATGCTCGCATCGGCGCGGATCACGGGGAAAGAGCAGGAGCGATCCTTTCACATCCGGGCGTTTCCCTTCCCGTGCGATCCAAATGTTTTGCAGCCAATCCAAAAAATTCACAAAGTTTCTCTCGAATTCCGGCGGCGGTTGTGATATGATAGAGGGGTCAGTTTACGGCGGCCCCCGCCGCCGTGCCGAAATCTTGTTTTCAAAGGAAGGGTCCAACCTATGCGCACCGTTGGCCATTATCTCAAAAATACAGACCTGTATCTGCTGCTGCTTGCGATCATGTGCTCCTGTTACAGCCTTGCGCTGGTCTATTCGACCACCTACAGCGCGGGATCGCTGATGCGTTTCAAGGTACAGCTTGGCGCAGTGCTTTTGGGGATCGTCTGCTTCATCATTGTCTCCGTCGTCGACCTCGAAGGGATGGCCCGATACTGGGGCGTGTTCTATGTCTTAAATATCCTGCTGCAGCTGACGCTGCTGACCCCTCTCGGCTACTCCGAAGGCGGCAACCACAGCTGGCTGCGCTTCGGCGGGATCGGCATACAGCCCGCCGAGATCGGCAAAGTGATCTTTATCTGCACCTTCGCCGCCCACCTGGCCAGCCGGTTCGACTGCCTGAACCATTGGCGGACGCTGATCCCGCTTGGCTTCCATGTTCTCATCATGATCGGCCTGATCGTTTACACCTCGGACGACGTCGGCATGACCCTCGCCTATTTTGCGATCGCAACGATCATGCTGTTCGCCGCCGGGCTGTCGCTGAAGTGGTTCGCGGGCGGTCTGGTGCTCGGGGTTGCCGCAGTGCCGTTCATCTGGCGCGCGCTCAAAGGATACCAGATCACGCGGATCCTCGTCCTGTTCGACCCCTCCATCGACCCCTCCATCGCCTGGCAGACCCAGCAAAGCAAGATCGCCCTTGGCGCGGGCCAGCTTTCCGGACAGGGCTTCTTGCAGGGCAGTCAGGTCCAATACGGGATGCTCCCCGAAAGATCAACCGACTTTATCTTCTCCTCTGCCGGGGAAGAATTCGGCTTCATCGGCTGCAGCCTGATCCTGGCGCTGCTGTGCCTGCTGATCCTGCGGCTGTTTTACGTCAGCTATACCGGCGCGACGACCTTTTCGACGCTGGTCGCAGCCGGCATCGCGGGCATGTTCCTGTTCCAGACCTTTGAGAACATTTTCATGTGCCTCGGCATGTTCCCCGTCGTCGGCCTGACCCTGCCGCTGTTCAGCTATGGCGGCTCCTCCGTGGTGACCATGTACACCGCGCTCGGCCTTGCCGCAGGCGTGCGGATGCGCGAGAAACCCAGCTGGCTCCAGCGCTGACGCCTGCAAAAACCGCCTTTTTCTCCTGCCTGTCGGGAAATTGTCATTTTTCTGTTATCCACGGCAGTTTCATAAAATATCCAGTAATTTACAAAAGTAAGAATGGTTGAT
>CAJUGU010000220.1 GCA_910586105.1 uncultured Eubacteriales bacterium
AATCAACCATTCTTACTTTTGTAAATTACTGGATATTTTATGAAACTGCCGTGCCGCATTTTGCGCCGATATGGTATAATTGTTTAATAAGCGGTATAATAGCTGCTTGCAGCTATTATACCATATCGGAAGGCAAACTCAATGGGGACATGGAGGTTTCAGGGCTGGATAAAAAAACGGTACCGCCGGAGCCGTACCGTCTGGATGGATATTATTTTTTGCAGGGAAGCGTTCCGGTCATTCCTGAAACAGCGGGGTGCTGAAATAACGTTCGGCGGTGTCCGGAAGGATGGTCACAACGGTTTTCCCCGGCCCTAATTTCTGCGCGAGCTTTAAGGCGGCGGCGACGTTCGTACCGCTTGAAATCCCGCACATCAGCCCTTCCAGCCGCGCCAGATCGCGGGCCGTCTCGATCGCTTCGTCGTCCGACACGATGTAGATCTCGTCATAAATTTCCCGGTTCAGGTTCTTCGGGATGATGCCGTCGCCGATCCCCATCTGCAAATGCGTCCCGATCGAGCCGCCCGCAAGGATCGCGGCGTTCTGCGGTTCAACGGCCCAGATTTCAATATGCGGATAGGAAGCGCGCAAGGTCTCGCCAATGCCGGTGATCGTCCCGCCGGTGCCGATGCCCGCGCAAAAGCCGTCAATCGGGCGGCTGGCCTGCCGGAGGATTTCCAGCGCCGTCGCCTGCCGGTGGATTTCCGGGTTGGCCGGATTTTCAAACTGCTGCGGGATGAATACGCTGGGGTCTTCCTCTGCCATCCGCAGCGCGGTCGCCAGGCATTCCGCGATGCAGTCGCCGATGTTGCCCGCGTCATGTACCAGCCGGACTTCCGCGCCATAATGCCGCACCAGCTTACGCCGTTCTTCCGAAACCGAGTCCGGCATGATGATGATCGTCCGATAACCTTTCACCGCGCCGATCAGCGCAAGGCCGATGCCCTGATTGCCGCTGGTCGGTTCCACGATCGTTGTATCGCGGGTGATCCGGCCGCTGCGTTCGGCGGCTTCGATCATATTCAGCGCCGTGCGCGTTTTGATCGAGCCGCCGACGTTCAGCCCTTCAAATTTGACCAGCACATCCGCGCTGTTCGCTTTCACCATCCGGGAAAGCCGCACCAGCGGCGTATCCCCCATCGCTTCTAAAATATTGTTGCAAATCATTTAAGTTATGCTCCGTTTTTGAAAAAAATTTTTTTCGGGATCGGTCTGCTGTTTACCATTATAGCAAATCATAAGGCGCTTTTCCATCCGAATTTTGCAACATTCCGCCGTCCGTTTTTGGGGAGCTGTTGTGAAAGCTGTGGAAGCCGCAAAAAAAAGATTTGACAAAGCCGTTTGGATGTGCTAGAATATAAATGCTCGTTGGGCAGGAGGCCGAACCCGGTACGGAGAGGTATCGAAGTGGTCATAACGAGGCGGTCTTGAAAACCGTTTGTCCGAAAGGGCGCGTGGGTTCGAATCCCACCCTCTCCGCCAAAATCTGATCGGTTCATCCTATGGCGCGGCGCGGAGAAAAGTGCATATTGCTTTGACATGGAGAAGTACCCAAGTGGTGAAGGGGCTCCCCTGCTAAGGGAGTAGGGCGCGAAAGTGTCGCGAGGGTTCAAATCCCTC
>CAJUGU010000221.1 GCA_910586105.1 uncultured Eubacteriales bacterium
ACGGCTCTCTTTCAATGGCTGCCTTTTTCTGGGATTTTTATGAAACTGCCGTGCATCCTTGGATGGGACATCGCCGGGTTTCATTCCTTCCTTTGCAACGCCTTGCAGGAAGGGCTGACCGGGGCGCGGTTCCATGCCTGGGGATTACTGGCCAACGGTTTCCGCGACGCGATCGATTTTGCCGGGCAGACCGCAGGGCTTGGGGAGCCGGTCGAATGGCTGCCGTTCCGGCTCGGGGCGCTGTAAGCGGAAAATGGTTTTTTACAAACGCCCGAATTTGTGATAAAATTGATAAAATACTTCTGGATCCAGAATTTGGAAATTCAGAGCAGTGGACGCCTGACCTTCTCGCGTCCGGCGGGACATCCCCTGCCTTTACCAGTCTTTCCACGCCTTTACACGAAAAACGGCTGCGCCCCCAGATCGGGGCGCAGCCGTTTCGGTTTCGCCGTAAAACGTCAAATTTTTGCGGTCATATCCAGCAAAGCGCTTTGATAAAACCGCAGCAGCGTTATACCCTGCCGATAGATCCCGGCGCTGAAAGCGCGCGAATCGAGATATCGTGCCGCGGCGCTCTGGTAATCGGTCTTTTGCAGGAAGTCGCCGACCGGCATTCCGAGCGGTACGGCCTGAAGCGGCCCTGGCAGCCCGCCGGAAAGGCTTTTATCCGTCTGCGCCTGATACCCGACCAGCGCGCACAGCTCTGCATACGATGCATTGCGCGGGTTGAGATCGCGGACATGGCGGGTAAAATCGAAATCGCCGGACAGTGAATGGCCGGAAATGCGCACGACCGGATCATCAGCCGTCGAGCCTTCGGCGTATTCGACGGAAACGTACTGCCCGTCGCCGTGGCCGATATAATAAAGGGTTTTTTCCGTCCGCATCGGCACGACATAGGCTGCCGGCTGGCTCCCTGTCTCTGCGGCGCTGCTCCCCGCCGTTCCCGTCTGGCTCCGCGCGGCTTGCAGCAGGGCGGAAAACCCGCCGGAGCCATTCGCCGTGCGGATGCTTCCCCTGCCATACCCGGCGGCAAACGTCCGCCCCTGTATCGAAATCTGCATTTGCTTTCCCTTCCTTTTTCGTTTTTTCCAAGGGCAAAACCGCCTGCCGTTTTCGCCCTCTACTTACATATGTCTGCGGCGCGCCGCATTTGGACAGCCTGCCGCAAAAAATTTTTTGCTTCCGCGTCCTGCGCGGACGGCGGCAGGGCTCTGCCCTGCACCCGCCCCTCGCCGGGGGGCGTCCTACGCGGACG
>CAJUGU010000222.1 GCA_910586105.1 uncultured Eubacteriales bacterium
ACGTCTCTCTTTCAATGGCTGCCTTTTTCTGGGATTTTTATGAAATTGCCGTGGGATATGGTCGAGGTACAAATTGAAAACGGGCGGATCGCCGCCCGGGGGCACGCCGGCGACAGCGCCGGGTGCGCTGCGGTGAGCGCGCTGCTGTACGCGCTTGCGGGCGGGCTCGAAAACATCGGGCAGGCCGGACGCTGGCGCATCGGCGGCGGCGACGCCGAGATCGAAATACCAGGCGCGCCGGAGGCGCAGCTGCTGCGGCTGATGGCCGAGGTCGGGCTGCGGCAGGTCGCCGCGGTAAGGCAGGATATCCGCATTGCGGACGCGGGACGACAACCGCGCCGGGATGCGTTATCATAATCATAAGACGCGCGGGAGAGACCGCAGGAAGGGGCAACATTATGCTGAGACTTTTGAAAATCGACCTCCGGGCATTTGACGGAGGGGCGGGCGCGGCGGCTGCGGCAGCGCCCGCGGGCGGAAACAACGCGGCCCCCGCCCAGCCGCAGACGAGCGGAGGCGCGCCGGACGCTCAGGCGCAGGCCCCCGGGCAGGCGCAGGCCCCCGGGCAGGCGCAGGCTTCCGGACAGGCGCAGGCTTCCGGACAGGCGCAGGCTTCCGGACAGGCGCAGGCTTCCAACGGGCAGGCGGGAACGCCCGCGAAGCCCAGCTTCGACGACCTGATCCGGGGCGATTACAAGCAGGATTTCGAGGGGCGCGTGCAGGAGATCCTTGCGCGGCGGCTGAAAAGCCGGGACGCCGAGCTTGCCGGGATGCGCCCGATCCTGACGCTGCTCCAGCAGCGCTACGGGATCGAAGACGGCAAGGACGCCGCGCAGGCCGTCCGGGAGGCGCTCGAAAAGGACGCCGATTACTGGCAGAGCGCCGCGGACAAGCTGGGCATGACCGGCGAGCAATACCGCCGGATGGTGGCCGCCGAGGCGCAGAGCCGCGAGATGCAGGCGATCCTTGCCGCGCAGCAGACTGAGCAGCGCCGGAACGAGACCTACCGGCGGCTGAACGCCGAGGCCGAGCAGGTGCGGGCGCAGTACCCCGGGTTTGACGTGGAGGCCGAGCTGCGCAGCGGCAGCGCCTTCGGCGACCTGATCCGGAACGGGGTCGACATGCTGACCGCCTACCAGGTGTGCCACCAGCAGGAGCTGCTGGCGGCGGCGCAGCAGGCGGCGGACGTGAGGGCGCAGGATAAGGTCCGCGCGAACCAGGCCCGCCC